>NZ_JBSXOH010000067.1:0-107587 GCF_056859355.1 Cyclobacterium sp. L-R | reverse complement strand
TGCTGAAATCGCTTTAAAATCAGCCACTTCGTTGCTGTTTTCAATTTCACCATAGCGGTGCTATGCTAAAATCTCCAAACAGCCTGATTTTCTTGCGATTGCAACACTTCCCGTAAACACGGGACAGGCTTCACCCCTGACAATGTCAGGGCGGAGAAATTCTATTACATAATCCGGGTTAATATATCTCATTTCAATACTTGTACTGAAACCCAATCACCATCCGAAGGATTTTCCTTTGATTACAAAACTCAATAGGTACCCATCTGTGTAATTGAAATGTTTATTGTTTCACATCCCACCAAACTCTTGTATCAAGAATATCCGGCCCCATTCTACTGGTGGCAAGATCTACGTTTTCTTTATTGACAGTTAACTCGGAATCAGGATAGGTTAGTCTTCTGATAAAGTCTTCCTCTTTAAGGTCACTACCTGGGTAAGGATTAGGATCTACGTCAGGATAACCTGATCTTCTAAAGTTTGCCCATGCTTCATGGCCAATTAGATAAGAGGACATCCAATACTGAGTATTAATGAGCTCAAGTTCTTTACCAGCTTCCAATGGATGGGCAGCTATGTAAGCATCGATTTCACTAGAAGAAATAGCCATATTATTGCCCCACAATGCCATTTGTTCCATATGTGCTCTTATACCGTCATGGTACAATTGTTCGGCATCCCCAGGGGCCCAGCCACGAAAAGCAGCTTCTGCCCATAAAAGCAATGTTTGAGAATAGGTTACTAGAAAATTTGGTGCTTCAGGATTTCCCATCCTACTTCTATCCAATTGTGTATAATCAAACAAGCTCGCCAAACCTGCATCCTCTACTACAGGAATAATGGTGGTATTGTCATAGCCCTGAGGCATTCCGACCTGGGCATCAAAATCCCTATTGGCATTTTCTTCAACTTGGTCATTACCGCTAAGCGCACCAATATACCTTACCCCGATAGAAGTCAATCTGGGGTCGTTGTTGTCTTGAAGGAAATCAACAAATTCTTGATCCAGATAGTAAAAAGGTGCTTGTCCTCCATTAAGGTTTGTACCTACACCATTTCTATAATCTGCATTGTGTCGGACAACGGCATTGTCATCGTTTGACTGCATCAAACCACCTGAAACTGCTTTGCTGGCATAAGAAGCAGCGGAAGTAGGATCGACTTTAGAAAGTCGCATACCAGCACGAAGCATTAAAGAATTCCCTAACCTCTTCCACTGTTCCACATTTCCACTGTACATTACTTCCTGCCCTATTGCATCCTTAGATGCATCAAGACCTTGCACTGCGGCTTCTAGGTCACTTAATATTCCAGCATAGATACTTTCTTGAGAATCATACTTTGGAAAAACCAAACCATCAATGTATCCTTTACCAGCTTCTGAATAAGGAATGTCTCCATAGGTATCGGTTAAGGTCATGAAAGTATGTGCTTTCCAAATTTGAAGAATATGTTTAAGATTAGTTCTTTCTGGCATGGATTCCAGCCTGGCCAAACCATCGATTAGGTTTTTCAATACGGTACGATAACCCGTGTTCCAGTTTCCTTCTGTGGCTGCTCTATTGTCTTGATTTAAATTGCCTCCAGTTCCTACCCCTTGAAAGGGAGTAATCATTTGTCTGACAATAGTTACTTCATAAGTCAAGTTATTGTAGCCAGGAGAACTAGAGATTATGGCCTGATTCAATTGAAACGCAGGGTCTATCGAAGTAAGCCGAACAGGGTTAGTGTTCATTTCATCAAAGCCCGAATCGCAGGAGAATAAAATGAACAGTAAAATAAAGGGATAGATGTATGATTTTTTTGACTTTTTCATCTCTGATAAATTTAATTGTAACTCATGGTTGATTGGATGTCGTAAAGCCATTAAAACTTCACATTTAGATTGAACCCAATACTTCTTGTAATAGGTAATCCGGTAGCTTCCAAACCAGCACTATTATCTGAGATAATACCGTTTTGGTCAGGATGAATATGTGGCACCCACTTTTTTATCACAGCTACATTGTTAGAAACAACATTAAATTTCAATCCTTTAACAAAGTTATTTTGAGGAATCAAGCTACTTAAGTCATAGCCCAGAGTTAACTGGCGAAGCTGCCAAGAACCTGCATTAAAAACAGATTGCTCAGACATTCTTCCAGAACGAATGGTCTCATAAAAGGTCTGTACAGGAGCTTGAGCTGTATTAACCTCTCCATTAGGATTTACACCATCACCTACTACGTATCCCACATCCCTTCCAACTAGTGTGGCTTTATCCAATCCATGCCTATAAGCATTTGTATGGGTTCCTGAGATCAATTTATGTCCCAATTTAAAGTCTATCAAGAAGGAAAAGCTAAGTTTTTTATAATTGAAGCTATTGGTAAATCCTCCAACCCATACAGGAATGGCTGAACCAAAATTCAATTGTTCATTAGATCTTAATGGACGTCCACTGTTCGGATCAAAGATTTGTCTGCCCTGATCATCTCTAAGGTATCCCCACCCATACAATTGGGCCATAGGCTTGCCAACTTCCTGTCTTAATTCTCCATGAAATTCTGCTAAACCTACAGTGATAAAAGTTCCTTCTACATCATCACCTAGACTTAGTACTTTGGATTTATTATAAGAAGCATTGGCTCCAAAATTCCATTCAAAATCTGAAGTTTTTATCGGAGATATAGCCGCATACATTTCCAAACCTTTGTTCTCACTTTCTCCTACATTAATCAATTGATTAAGATAGCCTGATCCATCAGATATCTGTGCTTGAAGAATTTGGTCTGAAGATAACTTGTCATAATAGGACATTTCAAAACGAAGGTTATCAAATAGTGTCAATTCCAAACCTATTTCTTTTTCAGTAACCCTCATTGGCCTTAAATTGGAATTTGGAACTACGGAGCCACTTACAGAACCTACCGGTTGCGCAACGCCATTAGAATTGGGGAATTGTTGTTGATTGATATTGTAGAATAGGTTATTGGCATAAGGCTGAACATCTGTATCACTACCTACTTCAGCATAGGCCAATCTAACCTTTCCGAAAGAAATCCAATTTGGCAGGTTTTCAAAAGCCTGTGAGAAGACAAAACTTCCTGTAACAGATGGGTAGACGATACTTCTATTGGCTGGAGAAAGGGTAGAAAACCAGTCATTTCTAACCGTTCCATTCAAATAAAGGAAACCTTTCCATGACAATTCAGAACTCGCATACAAGGAATTAACCTGTCTTTCAGAAATACTATAATTTGTGGTGATTTTACTTGCATTCCCTATTGTATAAAGATCACGGGTGTAAAAATTCTCGCCCAAAAGGGTATTTACATCCAGCCTTCTGTACATCTGGTTTCCTCCAAGATTAACCATCAAGCCAAAGTCTCCAAATGTCTTGTTCATTCCTATAAGGAAATCGGTATTAACTTCTCTAAATCTTCTTATATCTTGTACATATTGACCGTTTACAAATCCTGGAGGTGGGGAGGATTGTCTTTGCGATCCTGTAGGTAGGTTGTATTCTGAATCTCTGGAATAGAAATCCTGTCCAAATCTTCCTTGAACATACAACCAATCTGTAATGTCATATTTGGCCGTTACATTACCATAAACCCTATCCCTAATGTTGTTTTCAAACCTTGAAAGTGCAAAATAAGGATTGGTTCTGTTAGTAAATCTGGAATAGGGAAATTCATCACCGTTTTCATCAAAGGCATATTGCTCTAATAATGACAATGGCATGGAACTCGCTAAGGTGTAGATGACCACTGGGCTAAAATCCTGCTCTGCTATATTGGGTGGGTTTATTCTATCCTCTTTAGAATAGTTGATATTTCCAGAGACAGTTAATTTTTTTATGTTTTGAGTAAAGCCTAGGTTTATGGTTTTCCTATTGTAATTGGAGCCAGGCAAGATGGCCTTACTGTCCATATTAGAAACTGAAAGGCTAAAACCACCATTTTCACCACCTGAAGAAAGGGTAATGGTATTGGAAAGTGTAGAGCCATTTCTGTAATAATCTCTAATTTTATTAGGCTGAGCCGTGTAAGGAACTTCTACACCATCAAATAGTATTTGGGTCATTCCTGGCTCTATCTTTTCCCCAAAACTCCAAACCCCTGAAACCGGTCGTGGAGAGTTAGGTCTTATGCCACCTTCTCCTTGTCCATACTCATACTGATAATCTGTAAAATCTAGTGGTGTATCATTTGTATAATTGGTGTTAAGCTCTATTTGAATTCCTGATCCCGATGCCCTATTTCTGGTAGTAATCATAATTACCCCATCTTTAGCCCTGGCACCGTACAAAGCAGAAGCTGCGGCTCCTTTCAAAACAGACATTGAAGTAATGTCATCAGGATTAATACTACTTAAACCATCACCACTATCTGATTTTCTATTGCTTCCTACTTCTGAAACATCCCCACTTACTCCAAAATTGGTATTGTCAATGGGAACCCCATTCACCACAATCAAAGGAGAGTTATTTCCTCCAAAGGAAGAGACACCCCTGATCCTGATTTTACTACTACCCTGTGGTCCAGAACCCATAGAGGTAATGTTTACTCCTGGTACTTTCCCTTGAAGTGAATTGATGAAATTAGGCGTTCTGTTAATCGTCATTTCATCGGACTCTACTGTAGATGTGGCATAACCTAAGCTTTTAGCTTCTCTTTTTATACCCAAAGCAGTTACTACCACTTCTTCAAGTCCAGAAATTGACTCTTCTAAGGTGACATTAATAATCGACCTGGAATTGATTTGGATTCTTTGGCTACTAAAACCAATATAAGAAACCATCAACTGCCCATCCTCAGGTGCCGTTAAAGAAAACTCACCATCAATATTGGTTATTGTACCAATAGTAGTTCCAACAACAGCAATGGCTACTCCTGGAATAGGTTCTCCATTATTGTCTGTAACCTTTCCTTTGACATTAATATCGGCCTCATTGATAACAATCTCAACATCTTTGTTCTTTGCTTTATCTTCCAAAAATTTAACACTGATATTGTTATTTACCTGCTTGAAATGTAGGTTTTTTAACCGGGCGAGGTCTTTTAAGATATCAGCAACTGTACCTTTGTTACGACCAAGGGTAAGCACATCCTTGTCTACAATTGCTTTATCGGTGTAAAAAAACCTATAGTCGGTTTTACTCTCTATATTACCTAAGAGATCCTTTAAATTCCCTTCACGGAAGTCCAATTTGATCTTTACATCTTCAATACTCTTGGCAGTATTGGCAGACATTGCAGGAAGCATTGTGATTATGCTTAACAACCCTATTATTAGAAATCTAAATTTTAGGGCATTAAACTTTTTAAATAAAACTTGTTTCATGGGATTTTGGGTATTGGTTAGAACTAATTTTATTAATTACCTATTTAATCATCTATCATTATTTGTGTTAATTGTTACTTGTTTCTTATCTATTTCATAGCTAAAATTTAAGGCATGTGCCAGTACGTTTAAAACATTACTCAGGTAGGTGTTTTTTTCGAAGGTTCCACTGCAAGTACCTGTAGGTCTGTCACCAATGACAGTGATATGAACCCCATACCAGTTCTCTAATTTTTTTATAACCCTGTCAAATTTTTCATTATTTATGAAAAGGACCCCTTTTCTCCATTGAGCAATTTGTTCTGGATCAACTTTGTACTTTTCCATCTTGCTGTTGTCATCAACAACTCTACTTGCTTCCCCTGGGGCCAATAAGAGCTCTTTTCCTGTAGCCGAATTGGTTACTTTTAAAGCACCAGTAGCAAGGCCAATTTCAACCGATTCCGGATAATGTGAATTGACATTAAAAGAGGTACCTAAAACCGTTGTCTTGATATGGGATGCCTCGACAATAAAGGGATGATTTTTATCTTCAATAACATCGAAAAATGCTTCCCCATCTAGGATTACAAACCTGTTTTTGATGAAGTTATTGGAATACTTAATTTGACTTTCTGCATTTAAATAAACCCTTGTACCATCGGGTAAAAGTATCCTGGATTTTACTCCTTTAGGGTTTGATTTTGTAACCCATACCGTTTCAGACCCTTCATTGGTAGTATTAATTGAGAAGTTTGGTAAGAGGTAAATGTTTTTCAGCAATAAGAAAAAAGCCAACAAACAGGCTGCATATTTAAAGAGGGTGCCGATCCTTGAAATATCATAGGAAGTGAATTTTTTGAAAAAATTATCCTTTTTATTATTTAAGCTGGAAGAAGGATTGGAAAGGGGACTTGATTCTTGAGGATTAATTCTTCCTTGATCCGTCCAAATTTTCGTTAAGAGGCTTTCAAATTTTGCTTTACCCAAATCACTTTCTAGAAAATGTAAAAACTCAACAGCTTCTTTCTTAGAAAGACTGCCTTCATGAAATTTCTGCCACTTTCTGGTAAAGTTATCCATTAGCACATTTGGGTTTATATGGTATATATCCTTACTTACCTACATTTACTTACGCATACTCTTAATTTTACCTATTTTTTTACTAAATAAATTGCATTTTAAAAAATCAGCAATGAATAATTGTTTGTATTAATAAATTATCAACATGAACAGAAGTTCATAAGGGATCAATTCATTTGAAATTAATTGTTTTTTAAGTTTTTTAGTTGCCTTATACAATTGATTTTCCACTGTTCTTTTGGATATTTGAAGTTTCTCAGCAATTTCATCTGCTGTGAGCTGTTCTGAGAATTTTAGTGAAAACACCTCTTGTTGGCCTTTGGGAAGTGAAGCAATGGCCTTGGTAGAAAAGGACTTAATCTCCTCATAAAAGATCGATTCCTCTGTACTATTGTCCACTTTTTGGAGAAATTGAACATTGTATTTTTGGTAGGCAATATCCAGGGCCTGTTTCCTGGATCGTTTAAATATCAGCGAACGCATGATTGCCAATAGGTAGGCGTTAAATGACAAGGTATTGTCTAAATCAGCCCTTTTTATCCAAACTTTTAAAAACACCTCTTGAACGACCTCTTCGGCATCCTGCTGGTTTAGATACATTTTTTTACATGTATTTAAAATTTTTGGAGTGAATAGCTTATATAGATCATCGTAGGCTTTTTGATCTCCGTTCTGCAACAAGCCTACAAGCTTTGGAACGGATAGTTTTTTATCCATTGATTAAGTTATTTTTAATACATCACTATACAAGTAATGAATTTTTCTATAAATACACAATATTTTACCACACTTCATAAAACTAATTATACAAAATATTGTAGATTAAAAAATTTAAAGAATAATCAGTATTTGGTCAAAAATTTATATATTTTAAGATATTTTAGTAAAAATTAATTAATAAGAAAGTAGGTATAGCTAAATATATAACTAAAAAAATCATTTTCTGTAAATATATTTCTTTTATCCACAAGGCTTTAAATTTATTCTATGCATTGCATATCAATAAATTAGATGAAAAGTTTTCAATACTTTTTCCGAAATTATTCCTTAGAAAAAGATCAATACAACCAACTAAAACCTTTGATTTAAATTCCAATAGGACGGCAAAAAAGCGATCACCAAAAAATCCACAATAAATTTTGATTGTTCTCATTCAAGTTTTTCTGTCAATATTATAGTCATTTGCTATGCTTTATCAATCCCTTATGCTTAATTTTAAAATTGGATCAATGATTACAACCAAAGACATGAAAATTCAATTATTCGGAATTTCTAAGGATATTGTTGGAAAGAGAGAGCTGGATTTACCAGAAGATCCCTCCATCACTACGGTTATGGATCTAAAAAAATGGCTCTTAAGTAAATACCCCAAGATGGGCAATCTAGGAAGTATCGGTATTGCTGTTGACCTTGAATACGCAGAGGACGGTTTATCCTTGACCAATGCAAAAGAAATTGCTTTAATCCCACCAGTAAGTGGAGGATGATATGATACAAGTTAAACTGGTTGATCAGATTGAGCTAAATGATATTTACTCATGGCTTCAACACCCTGAGGCAGGCGGAATGGACCTATTTATAGGGAGTGTAAGAAACCATGCCCAAGGGAAAGATGTTGTAAAACTTGAATTTGAAGCTTATGAACCTATGGCAATTTTAGAGATGAACAAATTGGCGGAAATTGCAACAAAACAATGGCCCTTAAAAAAAATAGTAATCGTCCATGCCTTAGGAGTGAAACAAATAGGAGATCCGGTAGTAGTTATTGGTACTTCTTCTGCCCACAGGCAAGATGCATTTGAATCCTGTAGGTTTCTTATCGATGAGCTTAAGAAGACAGTTCCAATTTGGAAAAAAGAATATTTTACCGATCAAACGGTGTGGGTAAATGCACATCCATAACCTAAGGGCCTCAAAATCCCAACAACAATCTATGCAGCAAGAGCTAATTGATAAATACGGCAGAAAACTAGATTATCTAAGGTTGTCAGTTACTGATCGCTGTAATTTTAGGTGCTATTATTGCATGCCTGAAGAGGGAATGAATTTCGTGCATCGGGAAGATTTGCTAACTTATGAAGAGCTTGATTATCTCACAAAGATCTTCGTAAATCTTGGGGTTAAAAAAATTAGAATTACAGGTGGTGAACCCTTTGTAAGGAAAGGAATCATTGATTTTATTGAACTGCTTTCGAACAACAAAGGACTCAAAGAGGTAACCTTAACTAGCAATGGTTCAATTAGTAAAGCGCAGATCCGAAAACTGGCCAAATTTGGGGTAAATAAAATAAACATTTCTTTGGATTCCCTGGATAGAAAGCGGTTTCATGAAATTACAAGGCGAGACAAATTTGATGAAGTAATGGCCTGCATTATAGAATTATTGGACCAGAATTTCATTGTTAAGCTGAACTGTGTGATCGATGGAAAAAAGAACATCGAGGACATTGTACCTTTTATTAAACTGACGGAAAAACATCCATTGTCAGTTAGGTTTCTGGAAGAAATGCCTTTTAATGGAACCGATAAATTTGAAGTTCCTGAGTGGAACTACAAGGCCCTTTACAATTATATTGAAGCTCAATTTCCCGGAATACAAAAGATAACAGATGAATCAAATAGTACCTCTGTAAATTATAAGGTACCTGGTTACATGGGAAGTTTTGGCATCATCCCCGCCTTCAGTAGAACTTTTTGTGGCACTTGCAACCGTATAAGGCTATCCGCTACCGGAGAATTAAGAACTTGTTTATATGGACCACCTGTAAGCAACCTTAGGGATGTATTACGAAGTGGTGCTGGAGAAGAGGCACTTAAAACAGCCATTCTTTTGGCTGTGGCAGGTAAAGAAAAAGACGGTTTTGAAGCTGAAAAGCAAATTCCTGATGGCTCGAAAGAATCCATGTCATTTTTAGGAGGGTAAAAGCTCTTTTATGAATTATTGTGAAGATAAATCAAACTGAATGATTAGCGTAGCAGAAGCCCAAAATATTATTTTAGAACACAGTACAAAAGGTGGAACAGAAAGCATAGCATTCGAAATCTGTTTGAATAGAATGCTGGCAGAGGGTATTTATACCGACAGGGATGCACCACCATTTGACCGTGTAGCTATGGATGGAATAGCCATTGATAGCCGGCAATTATTGAAGCAGCGAAGTTTTTTTATCGAAGCCATACAAGCTGCAGGACAGGAACAGAAAACACTCAAAAATCCAGAGAATTGTATTGAAGTCATGACTGGTGCTGTTTTGCCTTACCATACCGATTGTGTGATTCCTTATGAAAAGGTTACAATACAAAATGGAATTGCAAAATTGGACTCAATGGCTCATAAGCCCTTCCAAAACACCCATAGAAAAGGTATAGATGCTAAAAAAGGAGATTTATTGCTACCTTCAGGAACATGGATCCAACCGGGGGTCAAGGGAATCCTGGCCACTACAGGAAATACACAGGTAAAAGTGGTGAAATTGCCGAAAGTCATGATTTGTTCTACAGGAGATGAATTAGTTCCTATAGAAAGTGAACCCCTGCCCCACCAAATAAGAAGGTCCAATGTTTACATGCTTCAAGCAGCCTTGAAAGAGCTGAATGTAGAAGCAAAAACGACCCACCTACCAGATGACAAAGCAAAGCTTACATCGGCCATAAAACAACTACTTGACGAATTTGATGTATTGCTGTTTTCCGGAGCTGTCTCCAAGGGGAAATATGATTATCTACCAGTGGTTTTTCAGGAACTAGGCCTTCAAATCCACATTCATGGGGTAAAACAAAAACCCGGAAAACCTTTTTTATTTGGTACTAAAGGCACAAAATGTGTTTTTGGCTTTCCAGGAAATCCAACCTCTACCTTGGTTTGCTTTCATGCTTACTTTAAATTATGGCTCAATCAACATTTAGGGATTACCCTAACCCCTAAATATGCCTATTTAACCAAAGACATTGTTTTCAAAAAGCCTCTTACCAATCATTTATTGGTGAAAACCAGCCATGAAAATGGTAAAACAATGGCCAATCCAATTGCAAACTCAGGCTCAGGAGACTTGGTTCACTTGGCATTAGCAAATGCATTTTTGAGTCTTCCGTCGGAGCAGGATGAGTTTAAAAAAGGAGAATTATACCCTATCACTTACTTTCATCAAAACAGCTTTTAGTCGAATGAAAGAAATAAAAGAAATCCTGAAAGCTTATGATTCGGCAAGACAGAACAATGAAAAAACTGCATTGGCTACAGTTGTAAAGGTCGATGGCTCTTCTTACCGCCAACCAGGGGCTAGAATGCTAATTACAGAAAACGGTGCCCTAACAGGTGCTATTTCAGGAGGATGCTTGGAGGGAGATGCTTTAAAAAAGGCACAAATGGTGATCTTTCAGCAACGTGCATTGTTGGTCACCTACGACACTACTGATGATGATGATGCTAAATTTGGGATTGGTTTAGGTTGCAATGGAATCATTCACATTTTGATAGAACCGATTGATGAAAGTTATGAGAATAACCCCATCCAACTGCTCAAATCCTCCGTTAAAAACAGGGAATCAAAGGTTCTTGTCACCTTGTTTGATATAAAAAACAAAAGAAATGACCAACACGGAACCATTCTCCTCTTTCAGGAAGAGGCCATGACTTATAGTAAACCTTATAACCAATTAGAGGCTGAAATCAAAGCATTTGTACTTAATGAAGCTACGACGGTTTTAGCATCCAATAAATCTATTATTCTCCCCATAAAGAACTCCAATTATACAGCCTTTGTAGAATGTATGCTGCCCGCTATAAAGCTAAACCTATTGGGTGCTGGGAATGATGTTATTCCCTTGGTGAAATTAGCCAAAGTAATGGGCTGGGAAATCACGATCGCTGATGGTAGAAGTGACTTGGTTACAGCTACGCGCTTTCCCGAAGCTAGTGAACTTCTGATAGGTAAGGGAGAAGAGATTGTGGACCAATTGAAAGTAGACAATAAGACGGCTGTGGTACTAATGACCCATAACTTCAATTATGATCTTGCAATTTTGGAAGGTTTGTACCCCTATAAATGTCCATATATAGGAGTATTAGGGCCTAAAAAAAAGCTATTGAAGTTAATAGACCAGTTACAAAGTCATGGAATTGCGATTCAAAAGAAGGATGAAGAATTAATTTTCGGCCCTATGGGTCTGGATATTGGAGCAGAAAGCCCAGAAGAAATTGCCTTGTCCATTATGTCAGAAATCAAGGCGGTAATGAGTGGAAATAAAGGAGGCTACCTCAAGTCAAAAAACGGTCCTATTCATGACAATTGATACTGTCATTTATTGATATTATTATTTTTGACAGTTTCGATCAAAAAACCTTAAGGTGTTTTCTAAGTGTTTCTGCCAATAGGGCCATTCATGAGCACCATCAAATTCCCCATATTCATGAGGAACACCCAATTCCAGCAATTGAGCATGTAGTAAGCGATTGCCTTCAATCAGCTCATCCTCTTTACCGCAGTCAAAGCGCAAGGCGGGAATAGATTGGGCATTTTTTCTTATTGAATCGATTACATCATTGTCTTCATTCATTAGATCGTAAGCATCCATAGGCTCTTCTACAAACCCCTCCATTTCGGTAAATTTAGTGATGGCACTGTGTGCAGATATGGCTTTGAAAACTTCCGAAAATTCGGTACCCAATCTTAAAGCACCATATCCTCCCATAGATAGGCCGGCTATTCCAAGTGGAGATTTCTCGCTTGCAGAGGGAATATTCTCATAGACAGCTTTTGGCACATCAGAGACGATCCATTGACCAAAATCCCTGTTCTTATGCCTCAAATAACCAGAGCCATCTCCCCATAGCCCATCGGAAGGCATGGCAAGAATGGCTGGCCGGATTTCACCGGAATCCATCATCCTTTTGGCTGTATGGTGAGCGCCACCTTTCAATGCCCAAACCCAGGAGCTCCCGTATACACCGTGGAGCAAAATATAAATGGGCAGATCGGCAAGTGCATCTGTTCCATCAGGTATAAATAGACAAATGTCTCCCCTCCCTTTAAGGTTTGGCGTTTTGACAGTGAGAAAGCGCAAACCGTCCATTCCAAAAGTGTTGTCAGACAATTCACTGGTTCTGAAACTACTCATAGGATAAGCTAATTTTACTTAAAAACGATGACTCCTTTTGCATTCTTTCCTGCTAGCATGTCATCAAATGCTTGTTGTAAATCCTCCAGCGCATATTCCTGGGTGATCATCTGATCCAGCATCAATTCACCCTTATTGTAAAGTTTCATGATTTTTGGAAAATCAATTTGTGGCCTACATTTGCCATAAAGAGGGTTGATATAGACTTTATCCCATTCAAATAGCCTCATGTCTATACTTATTTCTTCTTCTATTCCACTCACCTGAACCGCTGTTCCAGCATTCCTAACCATGGCCAAAGGTGCGGCACCCAAGGCAGGTATGGCTGTACACTCAAAAGCATAATCTGAGCCTCGGCCTCCTAATAATTCCTTTACTTCTTTAGCAGCCAACAACAAACCTATGTCCTCCTTGTCCGCCAAAATAGTGTCAGTTGCCCCGAATTTTCTTGCCAATACCAACTTTGTAGGGTTGACGTCTACTGCGATAATTTTCGCTGCTCCTGAAATTTTACAGGCGTTGATCACATTCAGGCCAACTCCTCCGCAACCTAAAACAACAGCTGAGCTTCCTGCTTCCACCTTTGCCGCATTTACAACAGAGCCAAAACCTGTCATCACACCGCAACTCACTATGCTTGCTGCCGAAAAATTAAGTCCAGGTTCATCCACTTTCACCACTGCGGCCTCTTTCACAAGTGCATACTCACTTAGGGTACCCAGGTTAAATGAACGCTCAATGCTTTTTCCGTTCCATTGGCTACTCTCTAGGTTTGCATGACCGGGAGTATGTCCATTTGCTCCGGCTACAACAGGTGAATTGTTCTCACAAATGTGCTGATTCCCCTCCTGACACTGAAAACAATGCATGCAAGGGGTTGCCCAATTAAGAATCACCTGATCCCCTACTTTGAGCTCCTTTATGGCTGATCCAATTTTTTCTACGATTCCCGCCCCTTCATGACCCATTACAAGAGGCTTTCCCCAATTGAGTGAATCATAATCTGTATGGCAAAGTCCTGCAGCTTTCATTTTGATTAAGACTTCGTCTTCTTGAGGATCAGAAAGGTTGACCTGGGAAATAATAAAAGTCCCGTCCCCTTTGGCTACAGCACTTTTAGAAGTATTTGACATGGTGAGCTCGTTTTGGGATAATAGTAAGGATAAATCTAGTGGTAAAGATAGCAGTCTAAACGAATAATTTTATCTAACATCTACTAATTCCTGTACCGCTATTGGTGCTTATTCTCCCTTGGCTTTGTGTGAGGTTCTTCTGGCTGAAGAAAAACGCATGATACTTTGATAATCGGAGTTATTGTAAATATGGGACAGTCCCCACCGAAGAATTTCAGTTGGTTCCTTTTCTGAATCCGCACTACGGTTTAAGCCAATGGCATGAGGAGCTCCTTTGATCGAAGACATAATTTCAAAATTGATTCCATCAGGTGCCCATTGAATGGTATTTTTTTCCGGGCCATCTGTGGTGATTAATGAGGCTATTCCACCATTGTACGGCCAAACACATATCTCATGTCCACTGTTACTGATGGGGTTGTAAGGAGATTTGACATAGGGTCCTTTGGGATGGTCTGCAATGGCCACCCCATGCCGGATCTGTCTACCTCCAAAAGTAATCTCCTCGCCCATTTGTTCTCCCTTGTAATAAAGGTAAAATTTGCCTTTATAGGGAAGAATACATGGATCATGGACTTTATGACTGTCAAAGTCCCCTTTTTTCACTACAGCAAACCTATCCTGTTCTTCTCCTTTCCAAATGCCATTGTCTGCCGGACTCAATATTGGTTCTTCACTTTTGGTCCATGGGCCTTCAGGTGAATCAGACCAAGCTAGTCCAATTTGATTTTTCACCCGCACATTGTAGGGGGATTTCACTGTTTGATAGGTCAGGTAATACATATCTTCATGCTTCATGATTTCAACGGTGAATACCGAGCGATCATCATAGGCTCCTTTTTCCCCTCTGCCTACCGCCATTCCTTCTTCCTTCCAGGTCCAACCATCTTCTGAAGTCGCGTACCAGATATCGCACCTATCCCAAGGGAATACTTTGTCTTTGTCAATGTCCCCGGCAAATCCATCCGTTGGTCCAGTACTTTTGGAGTACCAAACATAGTATTTACCATTTTCAAATAGCATGGCACTTGGGTCTCTCCGAACTATCCCTTCTTCATAGGCCAGATCCCCTTTTAAAGGTTGTAAACTTGAGAATTCTATAAACCATTCATTCCCAATATCCGGCCAATTCAGTGCACGCTTGGATGCGGCGCTTAGGTGCTCCGCATTGGTAATTCCCAATTTATCCATTTGCTCCGGGCTGACTGCAATTTCATTCTCCTCTTTATGGTTTTCAGAATTTTGTGTAGACTGACATGATTGAAATAAAAACACACTTAGTGCACAATAAATAAGTAGTTTAAAATCCATATTTAATTTATTTGGGCTTGTATCAATTGTTAATTTAGAGTAATAGTAAAACTGAAAATGTAGGGCATTAATTTACACTTATTTATTTGGTCAATAAAAAGTGAACCCTAAAAATTTCGCTAGGGAAGTTTGCAACTACAGGGTAAAAATTAGATTTATGAAAAATTCACTGCTTTAAAAAAAAATAAACTATGGCTATTTTATCATTTATTCTCTATCCAGCTTTCAATTTTCGAATTTCATCTGCTAAAACAGGTATATTCTTTTGAATTATTCCCCATAATATCCCCGCTAGGTGTTTGCAACTACACCTTTATATATTTCAGAACTAATGTCACCTCTAAGGATACGTGTAAAACAGCTTTAAAACAATTTAATTGACATTTTAATGATAATCAGTTATTTTGAAGGTATTGGAGAAGCCTATCAAATAAGAAATCAAGAATTGCCTTATTTCCTCAATTCCAGGTGATAGGATAGGCTGATGTTTTTACAAGAAAAAGGTATAGCGATTTTATTTTGGAAA
This sequence comes from Cyclobacterium sp. L-R, assembly GCF_056859355.1. NCBI lineage: Bacteria > Pseudomonadati > Bacteroidota > Cytophagia > Cytophagales > Cyclobacteriaceae > Cyclobacterium > Cyclobacterium sp. L-R. The sequence goes on along the minus strand of NZ_JBSXOH010000067.1, from coordinate 92,110 downwards.
ACCTGACTTGGTGCCGAAATGAAAAGGACTTTTTGAAGTGAATTATTTATGATTACGAGCTATTTTTACCATTTCTTGTCATCAAAAATATTGGGCTATAGTTGCAAACTACACCCAGACATCTTGGCTCTCAAAAAAAAGCAAAACAACATCCAATACTTTTTTTTACCAACCAATTTTAAATCAATTGCCAATTCCTTTACCAGTACTGCACAGGATGGTTTGATTAAATCAAAACCCTACTTTTAGACTAGCCTATAAATTAAAGTCGAATTAAAGACTTCGATCTTAATATCAAAAAGGAATTGTTTAATCCTGATCAAAACGACGATATAATAGCCCAAATACCTATAAAATGAATAAAATACAATTTTTAACGCTCTCCCTCTTTCTTTGCTGCGCTTGTCAGAAACAAGAAAAACAAGCCGAAAAACCTGTGGCAAGCCGTCCCAATATAATTTTCATTTTAGCGGATGATTATGGGATCATGGACAGCCAGACCTATGCGCAAAAATTCACAGGTGCGGATACGGCAAAAATGTTTTATGAAACGCCCAACATAGACAGACTCATCAGCGAAGGCACCGCTTTTTCTCAAGCCTATGCCAACCAACTGTGTTCGCCTACCAGGGCAAGCCTACTCACAGGCAAATATGCAGGCAGGCTTGGTTTTACTACTGCCATGCCGCCCAGGGCTACTTATTATAACCAGGATATAGCTGTTCCTGAAGGGCAATATATTCATGATGTATTAGAGCATAAGGACAATATACTGATAGAACAAGCCTTGATAAATGGCATTTCCAATTCGGCCATCCCCACAGGTTCAGACTTGGACAAGGGATGGGACGAATTGTCTATAGCTGAGGCATTGGAAGATTATCACTCGGCTTTTATTGGAAAATGGCATATTGGAGGTTTTGGAGCAAAAGGCTACCAACCCGAAGATCAGGGATTTGAACCATTGGCATGGTATGATGCCGGTGGATCGGCCTATTTTAATTGGAAAGACCGATGGAATGATACTACCAATAAGACTTTCCCTAAGCTGGCACCTGAAAAACTGGATATTGGAGACGCCGGGAATCCAAGCTCTGAGGAATACCTCACAGATGATTTGACCACACAGGCTTTGAATTTTTTGGAGCAAAGGGCTAAAACCAAGGAGCAACCATTCTTCTTGTATTTTTCCCATTTCGCTATACACTCCCCTTATCAGGGCATAGCAGATGAAATCAGTTATTTTGAGGGAAAAGATACCAAAGGATGGAATGGCCATAAAGACCCTACCTACGCCTCAATGATCAAAGGATTAGATCGTTCCGTGGGCAAAATATTGGACAAACTAAGCAGCTTAGGTCTGGAAGAGAATACCCTGGTAGTATTTATGTCTGACAATGGAGGAATTGATGCCAGTATCACTCCAAGAGGTGATGGTACCAGCAATAATCCCTTCATGGGAGGAAAAGCCTGCCTTACCGAAGGTGGCATCAGAGTTCCCTTGGTTTTTCGATGGAAAGGCAATGTCCCTTCGGGACAATGGGTAGACCTACCCATAGATTGTACAGATATCTATCCTACTTTACTGCAAGCTGGAGGCTACAACGCAAAACAAATAGTAGCTGCAAATGATTTGGATGGTGAAAGTTTAATGGGGCTGTTAACAGACAGTAAAAACAAAAAGAATAGCTATACCAAAACAAGTCATTACTGGCACTATCCTTTCAATGTAATATACAATAGTCCTTTCGAACCTTATCCATTGACGCCACATTCCGCTATCCGAGAAGGCAATTTCAAACTTATATTTGATTGGTATGGAAGGTTACGTTTGTACGATATAGAAAATGATCCATTTGAAAAAAATGACTTGTCTAAAACTTCTCCTGAGCAAACCAAAGAGTTATTCAAAAAGTTAAAAGGATGGATAAAAGAAAACATTGACAAGCGGTACTGGCCCACATTGAATCCAAGCTACAATGCGGACAATGAAGTAAGGGATAAGGAATTCAAAGTGTTGTTTAATGATATTTTATAAGTGAATTAAATGCTTTAACCCGGATTATGTAATAGGATTTCTCCGCCCTGACATTGTCAGGGGTGAAGCCTGTCCCGTGTTTACGGGAAGTGTTGCAATCGCAAGACAATCAGACTGTTTGGAGATTTTAGCATAGCTCCGCTATGGTGAAATTGAAAACAGCAACGAAATGGCTGATTTTGAAGCGATTTCAGCATGTAATAGATTGTCTATTGCATATTTCGGGTTTAATTAAGCTGAAATAAACAGCTCATTACTAGCGTAAATTTTAATGGCTAAATAACTTTAAAAGTTTTACTTTAAACTATTGATTTACAGTTATTTATGAATCTTTTAATAAAAGAGAATCTATTTTAAAAAGAGAAAAAATTATTGTTAATTGATTATTTGTGTTAATATTTTTTAATTAATTTCTCACACTTTATTATTTAAACTAATAAAGGTAATTCCTTACTTAAATATTACTGATTATTTATTCTATTTTATATTTAACTATTATTAACATTGAATGTAAATACCTCTAATGTATATTAGTTTATTCAAGTAATTTTTCTCTAATATGATCGATGCAAAAATTTTATACAGATATTTTATTCTTTTATTCCTTTATTCATGCAACCAAAAAATAGATGAAGACAAAGCATATCAACTGACCTTTGCTATTGATACTGTAATGGTGGACTCAGGAAAAGAAATTTTAGACCTTCAAACCGTTGATTTTGCCCTCTCTCCTGACAAGAAATATTATTACAACTTCAACTCCTACAATCACAGCTTAGAAAAAATTGATTTGGAGGAATTGAAGTTAGATGAAATGCTCCCCTTCGATAAGGAAGGCCCTAACGGTACGGTTGATAGAATATTTTATTTAAAAATGATAGACGAAAATATTGTCCAATTGGCTAACGATAATATTTCCGGGCAATTTCACCTAGATGGGACTAGAACTGGAAACCACAATTTATATTCTACAGATCTTAAAGGTGATGAATTAAATGATTTCGAATACATTAAAAAGGGCGTCATTAGCTTAGAACAGCCAGGGATAATATACGCTTTGGTTAACAATTGGAAAGACAAAACCTTTAATCTTCGCAAATTGGATTTCCATAAAAAGGAAATAAAAAAATATGAGATAGACTCAAAAGGTAAAATTCCAAAATATACTTTTAAAGTTCCAACTCTTTCAAAGGACCCTATAACTAGTCCTGCACTTTATCTGTCTTCAGCAAGAGGTAAACTTATTGTTTCGACAGATATTTCGAACGAAATTACTTTATATGATCCTGCTACCGATTCAATTATTACAATTAAAAACAACCATAAGCTTACGGCCAATGAAAAGTTAGGTGATTTTCCGGGTGAATATAACTCAATAGAAGAATTGATGCTCGATTATAAAAAAATGTATGAAGAAATCAGCTTTTCTCCACCCGTCTGGGACAACATCAATGAAAAATATTACCGGCTTTCTTATCAATTAACTTATGGAAAAAAAATAGTTTCCGAATCAAACGTAATCGACACCGCCCATCGGGAGATGTTTTTTTCTATCTATAATAAAAACTTTGAACTAATCGGAGAAGCAATCTTACCATATTCACTAAAAACATTGTCCAAACCCTTTATAAGGGAAGGAATGCTATGGCTAAAGGTAAATATAGCCGATGAACTTGGTTTTTTAAGAATAAAACCAAACCTAAAAGAAGAGAGGTAAACAAAAGAGCTAAGATTAAAATAATATCAATATTATTACGCAAAAAGGCATCATTACCCCTAAAACCTAAGCTAAACTTTCCCATTTCAAAGGTTAAAACCCCGATTTAGTTTATAGAAGCCAATAGGTTTCTCAAGTTCCCCTAAAAACTAAAGAGGTAGGCTAGAACCTGTTAAAAAAACAAGCCTTCACCTACCTAAATACAAACTGGAAAGGGCAACCAATTCACTACCTGCCCATCCAGCCGCCATCTACCAACATAGTGGTACCATGCATATAAGATGCAGCCTCAGAGCATAGGAATACGGTAGGCCCTGCAAAGTCTTCCGGCTTGCCCCAACGGCCCGCAGGTATCCTTCCAAGAATACTAGCTGATCTTTCCGGGTCATTGCGAAGTGCTTCTGTATTGTCTGTTTCAATATAACCAGGAGCAATGGCGTTAACATTTACCCCTTTGCTTGCCCATTCATTGGCAAAAGCCATGGTCATCTGTCCTATTGCACCCTTGCTTGCGGCATAGCCAGGCACGGTAATGCCTCCCTGAAAAGTCAATAAGGAGGCTGTAAAAACAATTTTACCTGCTCCCCGACTCACCATGTCCTTACCGATTTCCCTGGTAAGAATAAACTGGGCATTTTGGTTTACTTCGATGACTTTGTCCCACATTTCATCAGGATGCTCAGCAGCCGGTTTTCTGAGAATGGTTCCTGCATTATTGATAAGGATGTCTATTACCGGAAAATCTTGTTTAACGGCATCGATAAAGCCATACAAAGCTTTTCTATCACTAAAGTCACAGGCATAACCTTTAAAGGTTTTTCCCAATGCTTTTACTTCTTGTTCTACTGCACTGCCTGATGTTTCAAGGCTGGCACTTACACCTATGATATTGGCTCCTGCTTCGGCCAAGCCTATGGCCATGGCCTTACCTATGCCTCTCTTGCAACCGGTTACCAAAGCTGTTTTACCTTCTAAACTGAAAGAATTCAATACTGACATTTCAAATTGTTTAAATGTTAAAATTTTTAATACCTCGATACAGGTAATTTCGTAATGATTTTGTCAGTATTGTTGCAGAAAAACAGCAACAATGCCGCCAAAATCAAGGTGTGCTTAATCTTTTATTCCAAGGGCTTTCACCCTTGGCTATGATATTGCGCCCTGGTGGGGCTTGGTGAGGTCAAATGAAATAATTCTCGACCCCAGTAATAAATAGACGTTGTGATTTTGTCAGTATTGTTGCAGAAAAAAGCAACAATACCGCCAAAATCAAGGTGTGCTTAATCCTTTACTCCAAAGGCTTTCACCCTTGGCTATGATATTGAGCCCCATTGGGGCTTGGTGAGGATTAATGAAATAATCCACAACCACAGTAATAAATAATGTTGTTATTTCATACTTCTGTCTATTGGTTAAAACCCATGGCTATTGACCATATACTTGTTCCTAGGGCTAGTAAGCTACATTAATAGGACCCCGACAAAAAGTAACTTAAGAAGAAAACTTGGATCTATCTCAATTTCTATTTTTTCCTCGGCCTTATGGAAATTAGTAAAATGGATTACTCAATGGCGTGAAGAACAAAAAAATTGTTTGACGCTTTTTCGGCGGAGTTTTTTTTTGTTTAGCCAGGGAGTAATTCATTTTTGCGTTAAGATTTACATACAGCCTTGATCTTTTTGGTTCGTTTTTGTATCATAGCCTGCCCTGATTTACAATTCCCTCAGGGCCTGCCCTGAGTATCGAAGCGGATCAGTGGACAAAAATGAACAGGAAGAAATATCAATAACCAGTGATTTAAACCTTCAAATTATATTAACCGGATACAATGTCCCTGTAAATAGAAATAGTCAGACGGAATGTATTCATAGGTTTTTATTTCGTTTTATAGCTGGCAATCCATTAATACTTTTAGGCCTGAAGGATTTTTATCTATGGACTCAAAAACCTGCTGAATATTGCTCAAAGGCTGTACATCGGTGATCATTTTTTCAAAAGGAAGTTCGTTGGCAGTGATCAGTGCAATGGCTTTTTCATAATCCTCTTTTTCATAAACTCTTGCCCCTATAAGCTTCAATTCCTTCCAAAAGAACTTGAACAGATCTACGGGTTTTTTTTCCCCATGGATGGCGACCATTACAATTCTCCCTCGAATTCCAGCCAGATCGGTCATTATATCCAGGGCAGGCTGCACTCCAGCTACCTCAAAAACCACATCCGCCAGTCGGCCTTCTGTTTGCTCCCGCACCAATTCAACAATATCCGTTTTGGTTGGATTAACGGCCTGCAGGCCAAACTCAGCAGCTTTTTTTATTCTGGTTTCATTGACCTCAGAGATGATTACATTGGCGCCGGCATTCTTAGCGACCAAAGCCACCAATAAACCTATTGGTCCGCCACCTAGCACTACAGCTGTTTCTCCGGGCACCAGACCACTCATTTTAACATCGTGAACAGCTACAGATAGAGGCTCTATCAATGCTGCCAATTTCAAGTCTGTTTCAGGCTTTAATTTATGTAAAACAAAAGCCGGAACATTCCAATATTGCTGCATGGATCCCGGACTATCAATACCAATAAATTTAAGGCCTGCACAAATATGGTTGTATCCTTTGTCTGAAGCTTTGACCAAGCGATCATCCAAAGGCCTAACCACTACTTTTTCACCAATTGAGTAATCATTGACATTTTCGCCAACCCCATCTATGGTTCCTGACATTTCGTGCCCGATGGTTTGGGGTATAGCTACCCGCTTGTCCATCATGCCATGGTAAATGTGTACGTCTGTTCCGCAAACACCTGTATAAGCCACCTTAATGCGGACTTCATCAGGAGCTGGATCTTCCGTTGTTTTATCGATTACAGAAAAGGAGCCATTGCCGTTATAAACTGTTGCTTTCAAAATTGTATAGGTTTTAAGTTATGATTAGGTTAAGAGACTAATATTGAATTGTCCGCTATAGCTTCAATTCGTAGATAAAATGCAGTAAAAACCAGTATTCGAATTTTAGATGATCCTTAAGTGCAAAAATTAAAGAGATCTTTTCATGGTAAAATCAACTGGCATTTCATGTAAAAACTATTTTTTTAAATTATTGTTTTCGATAAAATCCCTTCTTATTTGTTTTGCAGTTTGGTATTCACCAGAATGATGCCATCCGGGAGGTTTGACGATATATAAAAGTTTATTCTTCAGTCCTGGGGCATGGATTACATCCCTATAAAGAGCTATAAATTCTCCAAAGTAAACATCAACAAAATTACCTGAATCCATTTTTCTGGTAATCCCATATTCTATTTCAATTTTATCGTCCTCATCCTGAAAAGTGCCAAATATTTTGTCCCAAATAAGCAATAAATTACAGAAATTCGTATCCATGTATAAGGGGTTTTTGGCATGATGCACCCTGTGGTGGGAAGGTGTAAGTATGACCTTATTGAGAAAACCCATTCTCCCGTCCTTCATTAAATTTTCTCCGACATGAATAAAGGCACCATAAGTACCATCAATAAACATAATCACAAACAACATTTCAGGAGGAACGCCCATTAGTATACACACTGCGGTACGAATGGTGTCAGCATAAGGCGCTTCCAGAAAGAAATGCGCATAAGTAACAGAAAGGTTCATGTTCTCAGGTGCATGATGGGTAGAATGCAGGCACCAAAACAAACGGACTTTGTGCCCCCAATAATGGTACAGAAAATGCGCAAACTCCCAAACTATATAGCCATAAATAAACCAGTACCAGGTAAGTTCTGCATGGAAAAGCGCATAGGGTTCTAACAAGCCTATGAGTAAAACCACCATGGCAATGGCGATAAATCTACCCACAATCCGATTAAAAACATAAATCAAGAAATTGACCTTATAAACCTTGGTTTGTGGTTTTTTGTAAACAAAACTTAAAATCAGTTCTAGTAAAACCAACAAGGGAATGATTGGAAAAATCAATGAGGTGATGCCATCATAGGTTTTAAATGCTGCATAATCCCCAGAACTTAAGATTTCCATTAATCGGTTTATGCCTAAAAACCCGGTTATTTCACTGAATAAATTGTTAAAAAACTCCATTTGTTATAATAAGATAATCTAGGTTATTGGTTTATGATTGGCCTTATTATTTTGATTAATAAGTCAAGCCATAACCATCATTTGGGTTCTGTATTTGTTAAATTTGGTTTTTAAAATAGTAAATAGGATTCTAAAATACATGAAATTAAATCCAAATCAACTTTTAAGGATTCATGGCAAACCAGGTATTGGCATTTTTATAAAATATCTTATCCACAACTTGCTTTGGCAATTTAATTCCCTGAAAGGATGAATTGATTAAATCACTCTCCATGACGTTGTCTGTTACAAAATATTCCCAATCCCTTTTCCAGGCACTCTCCATATTGGCCTCCAAGTCTTCTTTGCTCATATTATCATTATCAGCCAAATCAGTTGCATACAATATCCTGTCTTGGTACTTAATAAAGAAGTCTCTGACTTTTTCTCTATCCTCAACCGTTTGGTAAAAAACTTGCCCCATTCTTGCTGCAAGCCCAATAGCCATATTTGGAAACTTCTCAAACCTTTCAGCCAATTCGTCAACGCTATACTCCAAACTTCCCATATGTGCTCCTAAAAATCTAAGGTCAGGATGCTTTTCTAACATTCTATCACGACTGGCCACAATATCCTCATGGGAAGGCATTTCAGGATGCAGGTACATATGATATTCCGGATGTTTTTTAAAATAACTTCTATCATTATTGGTCGTCATTTCGTCAAAAGGTAACCAGCAATTTTTAGGTTCTCCAAGATGTCCCATTAAGGTTTTACCCCTTTTCTGAATATGGGCTATAATAGGATCAAACCTTGCATCGTCGATCGCAATTAAATTTCCTGTAGTATCCCTTGATACCATACCAATATTCTTCCAAACCTTAACCCCTACAGCTCCTTCATCAAAGCAGCTGTCCAACCAGGAAATTACTTTTTCTTCCCAAACAGGATCATCAAAATCAGAGACGGCAAAAGAAGTTACCAAATCGACAGTTTCAGGGTTTTGCTCCTGTTGAATCTTTCCATAATTGTACTTGATATAAACATCATCCCAACCCTTATTAATCTCCAAAGCGACATTCACCAAATGAAAATTATCAGCCTTGGCCTTTTCCACGAAATAAGGCCTGTCTGACATTATATGGATGTGAACATCTGTCTTTTTGACCCTAGTATAATCTTCCATGGAGTAATACGCATTGTCTTCAGTACAAGAGACAAAAATTGTAAGCGCGATAATAACAGATAGGTATTTTTTCATTAAAATAGAACTAAGATTGATTAGGGATAAATACTGGAAAAACCGACTATTGTCTACTCATTTACAATAGTTTAATGTTTTAACTCGAAGAAACCATGTCAAATTCCGGTACGAGTATCATTTTGGGACACCAGCTTATTTTGGCATAATTTAAAGGAAATTATTACCAGTAAGAAAAAAACGATAAAAAAATTATTTTTTAATCCTCTATATATTTAAAAAAATAGTATACTTTGTCCCTCTAATTTTATTTAGAAACAATAGATCTTAAATAACAAGACCATATCACCAGAACCTTTACACCTTAATAACAAGGTGTAGTAAATTAAATTTTAATGCACTTTTCAGTAAAATCATTTTATAGTCTAAGTGTCGCTTTGGTTTTTCTTTTCAGTTGTAAACAGGAAAAACCTTATACCGACATCTCTCCGACAGAAAGGCTTGATCCAAGTAGAATGCAAGCCCCCTATCCTGAAGTTCCCATTCCCGAATCTGCCGATCTAACTTCTCCAAGATGGAAAGGCATAGACCTTAGTCCTTTACCGCCTTTAGTTCCATTGTCCGCCAGCGAAGAACAAAAGACCTTTGTTCTCCAGCCTGGTTACTCCATGACACCGATTCTTACCGAGCCACAAATCAAAGAGCCTGCAGCCATACAATTTGATGGCAATGGAAGAATGTATGTGCTAGAGTTAAGAAGTTACATGCAAGACATTGATGCAGTTGGAGAATTATTACCTACAAGTCGTATTTCCAGATGGGAAGACAAAGACAACGATGGCATTTATGAAGAAGGCGTTGTATTTTTAGACAGCTTGGTTTTCCCGAGATTTGTTGTTCCATTTGGACCGGGTACAATTCTATCTATGGAGTCCAATGAAGATGAGGTTTATAAATATACCGATACGGACAATGATGGCAAAGCAGATAAAAAGGAATTGTTTGCTTCTGGCCTTGGTAGATCAGGAAATGTGGAACACCAAACCAGTTTCCTTACCTGGGCCATGGACAATTGGATGTACAGCACCTACAATTCGAAAAGAATTAGATGGACTCCTGATGGGGTAATTCAGGAACCAACTGGAAATCCTTATGGACAATGGGGAGTGACTCAAGACAATTATGGACAGGTTTGGTTTCAAGATGGTGCCGGTGGAGTACCCCGAAACTTTAACTTTCCCATTGTTTATGGAAATTTTAATGTTAAAGAGGAGTTCCAAAAAGATTTTAGACTTCCTTTCAGTTTGGTTAGGCTAGCAGATTTTGAACCTGGAATGAGGGAAACAAAACCTGACGGATCACTGAATAATGTAACCGGTGCTGCTGGAAATGATGTTTTCAGAGGTGACAGATTGCCAAAAGAATTGGTTAATCAGTATTTCTATGGTGAACCTGTAGGTAGAATAGTAAGACAGGTATATTCGGATAAAAAAGAAGGAATCACCTCTATTCAAAACCAATACTTGGACATCGAATCAGAATTCATTCAATCTACTGATCCATTTTTCAGACCAACAGATATGGCTACCGCCCCTGATGGCACCATGTATATCGTGGACATGTACCGTGGAATTATTCAAGAAGGAAACTGGACCCAAGACGGCAGTTATTTGCGTACAAAAATCCTTCAGTACCAAATGGACGATGTCATAGAGAATGGAAGAATCTGGCGAGTTACCTATGAGGGAATGTCTAGAGACAAAAACAAGCCCAAAATGTTTGAAGAAAGTGCTGCTGAACTTGTCAAGCACCTGGAACATCCCAATGGATGGTGGAGAGACAAGGCACAACAACTCTTAATTCTGAGACAAGACCACTCTGTTGAAGCTAATTTGGTGAAAATGGCCAAAAGTTCCAGCAATGAACTAGCTAGAATCCATGCATTATGGACTTTGGAGGGTTTAGGCCTACTTAAAAAGGACCTCGTATTGTCTTTCTTGGGAGATAAGAGTGTAAATATCAGGATTCAAGGACTACGAGCCAGTGAAACCCTATACAAATACGGAGAAAAAAGCCTTGAAAAGTCCTACAAAGAAATGACTTTGGATGCTGAACCTTCCGTAGTCATTCAAGCGCTTCAGAGTGCCTATGTATTAAAAGTAAGTGGAATTGAAGAGACCCTCAAAGCAATTCAGCGCTCCAACCAAGCCAAAGGTGTTCAAGTGGTCACTAAACAGTTATTGGAAAATATCGCAGAAGAAAAAAAATTGGCCGAAACCCAATACACTCCGGCGGAACTGGTTTTATTTAATCAGGGGAAAACAATTTTTGACAGCTACTGTGCAACCTGTCACGGTGTAAAAGGACTTGGAACACCTACCGGAGCTGCCGGTGGTCAATTGATTGCACCAGCATTCTCTGGTTCACCACGTGTTCAAGGTCATCCTGAATACATTGTAAAAACACTTTTACACGGACTTACCGGAGCAATAGAAGGCAAGGAATACGAGGGGGTAATGATTGCCATGAGTAGCAATGATGACCAGTATATCGCTGCCGTAGCCTCTTATATTAGAAATGATTTTGGTAATTCAGGAAGCTTTGTATCAGCAGACTATGTAGCAAAAATTCGAAAAGATACCGAACAAAAGGATGGAAATTACCAATACGATGCCTTGTTAGCTGAAGTACCAAAAGTACTTTCCCCTCAAGACAACTGGAAGGTAACAGCAAGCAGTACCTCTTTACAAGGTGTAGGTTCTACAAGAGATCCATCTTATGTCTTTGGTTTTAAAGGCTGGAAAACTGATGGAAACCTAAAAAATGGCAGTTGGTTTCAGGTTGAATTGCCAAAGGCGGCGGCACTAACGGAATTGTCTTTTGAATCCAGGGATGAGATGAATCTTGGGAAATTCAAAGTTATGGTTTCCTTAGATGGTAAACAATGGATTGAAGTAGCTCAGGCTAAAGGCAACCAAGGAGCAAACACTGTAAGTTGGGACAATAATACCGAAGCCAAATTTCTGAAAATTGAAAGCTTGGAAGAAGGCGAAAAGCCTTGGAACATGCGCAAATTAAATATCTACGCAAGATAAAAAATACAATGGTGGCAAATCAAGGCGCTTTCGGCTCTGATTTGTCACCATTTAATTAACCTAAAAACGATTGCCTTTTTTACGGGTCGTTATATCCGAATGCGAAGACCCCGCCATTAACTTTTAAATCTTAAGATTTTGTCAGCATTGTTGCAGAATAAAAGCAACAATACCGCCAAAATCATATAGTGCTCATCATTTTTTTACCAAGGGCTGACACCCTTGGCTATGTTATTTCGCCCCCTTGGGGCTTTAACCCGAAATATGCAATAGACATTCTATTACGTGCTGAAATCGCTTTAAAATACCCAATCGTTGCTGTTTTCAATTTCACCATAGCGGTGCTATGCTAAAATCTCCAAACAGCCTGATTGTCTTGCGATTGCAACACTTCCCGTAAACACGGGACAGGCTTCACCCCTGACAATGTCAGGGCGGAGAAATTCTATTACATAATCCGGGTTTAATAATCGGAATGATTAATCTTCCATTAATTTATAAGAATTTCTGTATTGAATAAAAGGGTTAGATGGGATTATTAATTAAGATTCTCTAACTATTATCAGCCCAAATAGATCATTATTCAAAGAATTAATCGCAACAGGTAATATAAATTTGATTGCCTATTTCAAGTTAAAACTTAACCATATAGTCCGATATTACTGCAGTAGATACACTTCCGTACTGTCCTTCTGGCATTCCCAATTCATAAGGTGTGGGCTTGATCCATTGACTTCTTACACCTTCCACGGTTAGCGTACCAACTGGGTCAACTGTCACAAAAGCATATAGAGGATCTTTATAAGCAGCAATATGTGGCAAGTTTGGGTACCTTTCGTATTGGGCTTTAGGAAACCTCTCCAAACTGGTATATTTTTCTCCTATCCACTGATAAGACATACTGTTAATTTCAATATAATCTATGCCATTGAGGTGCCTATGAAAATCGATGTGATTGTGACCGTTAAAACAACAAATGACTTTATCTGCCTCAGCTTCCATTATCTCCTGAATTCTCAGTCTATTTTTCACTCCCCATTGATGGTGCCAAAGACTTTGGTGTGAAAGTACAATAGTCGGTAATTTTGTGGCAGCAAGGTCTGCTTTAAACCATTCAATCTGCTCGTCATCAATGTAAGTTCTTAGTGCACTATCCACGTAAAAATTGGCTTTATGATAATCAATATATTTCCCATCTTGAAACAAAAAATTAGCATCTAGGGTAATAAAATGGACTCCCTTTAGGTCATAAGAATAATAAGTCTTTGGCATACCCCAAAAATCCAACATTTCCTGCTTTGAATTCCGATCCATATCATGGTTACCAAGCACATGGTATTTAGGCCCTTTGAAAGTTTCCCAGATACCCATAAAATCCTTGTTTTTATCCTCCCCCATACAAAAGTCACCCAATTGTATTACCATGTCCACCTCTCTTGAGATGGACTTGTCAATAAACTCCTCCAATCGCTCATTGGCGTCTGGGATCAAATCTTTATGAACATCGGCCACCAAACCAAAACGCAATGTTTGGGTATTCTTCTTACTTTCAGCATTGGCTTTAAAAGACAATGAAGTAAATGGCAGGGAGGCAAGTAATGAACCTGTTCCTATTTTATTTATAAATTTTCTACGCTTCATTAATTAGGATAAATTGTCAGTTTAAAAATTCAATTCTAAAGTTAAAATTATAGGGTATTCCTCTTAATACAATCTTTTTAAATAACTTTCACTTAAAACAGATGCTATTTCTTCGGATGAAAAATTTTCACTGTTAATATGGTCTGCCAAGACTTTAGCCACAACTGGTAATTGTTCCTTTTCCAGCCATGTCTCAGGTTCCCATAATTTAGATCTTAAAAAAGCTTTTGCACAGTGAATATAACACTCCTCTACTTCTACAATAATCCCTACTTCAGGACATTTCCCATTAATCTGGTATTTTTCAAGTAAATCTTTGTCTCGACTTAAGATGGCTTTACCATTTATCCGCAAGGTTTCTTTGAGCCCCGGAATGATAAATATTAACCCAATATGAGGGTTAGAAAGAATATTCACCATAGAATCACATCGCTTATTCCCAGGTCTTTCAGGTAGAACTAGGTATTGCTCGTTTAGCACATCCACAAAACCTGCAGGGTCACCTCTGGGAGAAACATCACAGCTCCCATCTTTATTGGCTGTACTTAGAAACAACATTGGAGATTTGGCGATAAAATTCTTGCAATGCCCGTCAATAAAATTAATTGACTTTTTTTGCACTAACTCTCTGGGGAAACCAAGAATTTCTCTCAATTCTTCTAAAGTATTTATCTGATTTTTAAACTCAACTTTCATGGGTTAATATTTTATTAGTAGTGCAATGAATAGGTTTTTTTAAAGAAGCCTCTATAGGCGCCTCCTCTTATCGGTTTTAAAGCTTTAATTTAATAATAATTCATTAATAAATAGGGAAGGAAATTAAGATTGGTAAAGCAGCTATTTTAGTGAAGGCTTTTTTCAATTGGATTTAGAAAAGTCCTTGCTAAATTCAATCCTTAATGGACAGTTTTTAACTGTATGGCTGGAACTATTTTACCTGAGAAGGAATTTTATTAAAATGCTTGGCTTATTTAGGTCAAAATAACCAAAGGAAACTATGGAAAATGAATTAGAGGTAAAACTTGAAGAGAAAAGCATTAAACCAACGACCATGAGGCTTTTGGTTTTAAAGAAATTGGTGGAATCCACGGTTGCAGTAAGTTTGAATGACCTTGAAAGTAAGTTTGACCGGGCAGACAAAGCCACCTTGTACCGAACACTCAAAACTTTTGAAAAGAAAAAATTAATTCACAGCATAGAAGATGGTACCGGAGCTGTAAAATACGCCCTTTGTGAAGAAGGTTGTGCATGCGAGCCTAAAGATCAACATACGCATTTCCATTGCATCAAATGCAATGAGACTTTTTGCCTCACACAATCCAAAATCCCTGCGGCCAGTATTCCGGCCGGTTTTAAGGCATTAAGTGTTAGTATGGTTTATCAAGGCCTTTGTAATATATGTTCTTGACCAATTTCTCCTTAATGGTATCTAACTCTTCTGAAATTAAAGTAAAGATTCAATAATCTTACCTTTTAATTATTTGGAAAATAAAATAGAACAGTTATTGACCCTTATTTAATTAATCTGACTAGAAGTCATATTGATGCTTTTTTAATGATCTCTGCAGAGAATTTTAAATTAGAAAAAACTTCACACTGAAACTTAGACCTAATCGCATTAGGCCAAAACATTAACGGCTATGGACTATAGTTTTAAAACTTATTTCATTGTTTTTTATAACCGGCGATAAATATTGAAAATTAAATCTTTAATATTGGATTATATAAGACTATTTTTAACTAATAACTTTTACTTATGCGTTTCAAAAGTACCATTATTGGAATGCCGTTTTTGGCAATTATTTTAACTTCAAGCCTTAACCTATCTTGTATTTCAGATGATAATGAGCCTGAAGAAGAAACTTGTGGGGGAAGTGAGAATTTCCCTTATATGGAAGAGGGAAATCAATGGACCTACCGACTGGAATCATTTTTCATGGCCGATGCCGAGATGACTGTAACAATAGCAGAACCATTGGAACCGGGGAAGTTCAAGGTATTGATTGATTCAGATCTAATTGATGAACCAATAGAAAACATATGGTTTTCCTGTGGAGAAAATATCTCCCAAATGAATACAGCTACAGATGACCCTTTAAATAATATTTTCAGGAAAAATGACCCTGCCATAGGAACCACTTGGGAAGGTAATAACAACAATGATGTTGGGAAGTATGAAGTCATTGATAAAAATGTGACGGTCATTACCGATGCAGGATCTTTTATTTGCGATAAAATTACTTTTCATATTGAGGATGCATTTAATGTAGATACCATATATGAATCATCGAACTATGGAACGATCAAGTATGATGGGATATTTTTAAAATATGAATTATCCCACAAGAACTTTTAAAAAGTGCTAATGTTAATAAGTATTGGCATTACTTCTGAAATTGGATTAGCTATTAACCGTTCAATTTTGGGTGGTTTACTATGAATCGGTAATACCAAGACAATTGTTAACATTTTGATGGCCTTTTTAAGGATCAATTTGCACCAATTTCCATATTAATTTAATTCGTATTCCCATAGCATTTAACTAAATTGGCCAATATGACCTAATTTCTAGCAAACCAAAAAATGGAAATCTTTAATACAAAATTCAAATGGGTTATCTTTCTGGGCTTGCTCTTGCTGTTGATGCCGGGTTTTAGTCAGGGACAAACCGATACCCTTTCTACCCCATCAGATAGCATTATGATTACCATCATGATGAAACACCACCAAGATAAAAACATTGAAGAGTTAAGAGAGATCAGAAACAAAAATGGATTTTTGGAAAAATTTCCTCCAGCTTCAGCAAGAGTTATCAATTGGTATGTCATGATGGGTATCGGACAAGTGGTCACCCTGAAAATTCCAGCTAGTGAACTACGTAATCTCAATATAGCTGTAGAACAAAGTGTGTGGGGTGCCTTCTCAACGGAGTTTTACCCGACATACGATCTTTATCCTGTAATTAAGGAAGCAAAAGAAAATCTAAACAAAGGTCAATGAAATTAAACTTAATTCAAACATGTATGCCATACTGGTTTTCAAAGGGTAAAATTATCATATCTTAATGCTTGGTTATAGGTATTGAAAAATTACCTGTTTAATAAAATTTAGATGAAAAATAAAATTTGCTTAATCACAGGTGCCAATGCAGGCATAGGATTTGAAACAGCTAAAGCACTTTGTGCAAAAGGTTTTAAAGTGATTCTTGTCTGTAGAACAAAGGAAAAAGCAATATCTGCCATGGATAGAATACTGGAGAATCAGGCAGATGCCAGTATGGATTATGCTACTGCAGATTTAAGTTCTCAGGCAGAAGTAAGAACTTTGGCTATGAATATTATTAGCAAATATCCAATATTGGATGTCTTGATCAACAATGCTGGCATTTGGTATTCGGACATGGTGTTGACAGAAGATGGAATAGAACGCCAATGGGCCATCAATCATCTTGCCCCATTTTTATTGACTCACCTTTTGTTACCCTTACTCGTAAAAGCAGAAGACCCAAGGATTATTACTGTCAGCTCTGATTCGCATTTCCACGGCAAAATTCATTTTGAGGATGTCAACTTAACAAACAACTACCATGGACTGAGGGCTTATGCCCAATCAAAATTAGCCAATATATTGTTTACAAAGGCTTTTGATCGAATTAAACCCTTAAAAAAATTAGCCATTTATGCAGTACAACCTGGCTTAGTGAAAACAGACATTGGCTTGAAACATACCTTTTCTTTTCATGGGCTGATGTGGAAATTAAGAAGACTGACTGGTAAAACTCCTGCCAATGGTGCAGCGACCTCTATCTTTTTAGCCTCCGAAGATTCGGTTAAAGGCGATTCTGGGAAATACTGGGACAATTGCAAACCAAAAGCCACTTCAAATAAAGCAGCTTCTATTCCTGATGCTGACAGGCTTTGGGCATTGAGTTGTAAGCAATGTGGGATAAACGATTATTTTGAGAATATAACTTAATGTGTACTGTATACACGAAACAAACGTTCCAATAACCGCATCTTGGTGGTGGTTGGAAAAAGGCGAGACAGCTTGACCAATACCCAATTGATTTTGCCTGGAATGATTATGGTTTTGCCCTTCAGTAAGCCTTTTAAACCTATCTCAGCCACTTCATCAGGCATCAAAACTACCAATTTCGCCCTACTACCATGGGCTTTCATGCGTTGCAGACCTTCTGCATTGGTCACAACAGGTCCAGGGCAAACTACTGACACAGTAACTGGCCCACTTTTAAGTTCCTCCCTCAAGGCAAGACTATAAGCATATACAAAGTTTTTTGAGCCGGTATAAACGGCTTTATAAGGCAGAGGTAAATTGGCTTCCATGCTGCTCATATTCAAAATATAGGCCTTCTCTTCTAGCTTGAGTAAGGGTAGAAAATAATGACACATCCTAATCAGTACCTTATTGTTCAAATCAATGATTTGAAGCTGTTTTTCCAAGCTTATATTTTCAAACCTCCCTCCTGTCCCTATACCAGCATTGTTAATCAATCCATCAATTGAAAGTTGCTTTTCTATGCAAAAATCAAATAATGCTTTAACAGCATCTTCCTGTGTAAGGTCTACGGTGAAAGTCAGTACTTTCACTTTCCACTTGGATAAGATTTCAGTTTGGACCTCGGCTAATTGCCCATCAGGTAAAGCTACTAGGATAAGATTAAACCCTCTTGCAGCACTAGCCATGGCAAAAGCCCTTCCTATGCCCATACTGGCCCCAGTAATCAATGTGAAATTTTCTCCCTTCATTGGGTTAAGTTAAAAAAACCTAGCAAATAATCCTTCTTATCAGTGATTTCTAAATAAAAACGCTTTTAGTCCCTAAAACTTTTAACCTTTTTCAATGTCATTGTTTACCTTTATGGTCTATGCAAAACAATGATGTAATTAGAAGTTTGAGGTATACTTTTGATTTTGGTGATGACCAAATGATTAAAATCTTTGGTCTCGCAGAATTGGAAGTAACCCGAACCGAGGTAAGCGACTGGCTTAAAAGAGATGATGACCCGGAATCAAAACCCATCAATGATTTTAAATTGGCTGTATTTTTAAACGGCTTGATCATTTACAAAAGAGGTAAAAAGGAAGGTCCTCAGCCCGTTCCTGAAAGCAGGTTGAGTAACAATCAGATTATACGAAAGATAAAAATTGCACTTGAGCTCCAAAATGAGGATATCATGGAGATTTTATCTTTGGCAGGAAGAGAGATGAGTAAGCATGAAATTAGTGCTTTTTTCAGAAAACCGGAACAAGCTCAATATAGACTTTGCAGAGATCAGGTTTTACGTAATTTTCTTCAAGGCCTGCAACTTAAGTTTAGGGAACAACAAAATAAAAAGGATTAATCAATGAGGCAGTTTAAGTCAATTTTCACTGCAAATGCAATCTTTTGTTGCCGGACAAGCTTATTGTTGCTTATTCTAATGTTGTCCTTACCAGGTTTCGCTCAAATAATTAAAAAACCGATCCCGGACAAAACAGTTATTTTATCTTTTGACGATGGTGTAGCCAGTCATTACTGCAATGTAGCCCCCTTGCTACAGGATAGAGGGTTTGGAGCTACCTTTTTCGTGTGTGAATTCCCTCCTAACTTTGCCGACAGTACCAAGTACATGAATTGGCGTCAAATGCAACAGTTAGACAGAATGGGTTTTGAAGTGGCCAACCATACCCACAACCATGCTCCTGTGGGGAAATTGTCAGAGAAAGAAATCCTACAAGAAATAAGCTATATAGAAGATAAATGTGATTCCCTAGGGATAAAAGCGCCTATTAGCTTTGCTTATCCTGGCTACTCTATGAGTGAAACGGTCCTGAAAGCACTAAGTAAGAAAAATTACTTAGTGGCTCGAGCGGGAGGAAAAAGAGCTTACGACCCATTGAAAGATCACCCTTATCTTATTCCAAGTTGGGCGACGGATTCAAATAATGAGTCGGAAATTATGGAAGCCCTTAACCAGGCAAAAGATGGGCAAATTGTTGTGTTGACTATTCATGGGGTACCTGATCTGGAGCATCCTTGGGTAAATACCCCACCTGAAATGTTTTTGAGGTATTTGGACTTCCTTACTGAGAATAACTATCAGGTAATGTCATTTGAACAATTGGCCGGATACATCGATTTTCGAGAGGCCAAAAATCAACTGAAAATAGATATTGAACAAGCCTTGAGAAATTAATATTGGAGGTCTAAACAGCAATATGATTTTGCTTCAGTTTAACCTATTCAATTCAACATAATTCAGCTTGTTTTAAAACGATTGAAACAGGAGTTTGCAGAGCTGTTTCTTTTTTCTAGTAAAATCATTTTAGGAATTGAGTTTTCCCCTATTTCCCGCATTATAAGCCATAAATTTATGTGATTGATAGCGAATTAGATGCTTTGGGGCGCAATGAATATATTTGGTTTTTAGAAAATTAAGCAGTAATCTTGTCTTGAAAAGGGCTTTTATAAGGATATTGCGAATTAAATGTCCCTTTATAGATTTATTATAAAAGAATTTCAATTAATCATTAAACATATAAAACAATCATGTCCAAAAAAGTAGTTACTCTAGGTGAGGTAATGCTTCGCCTTTCTACCCCAGATTTTAAGCGTTTTGTACAAACTGATACTTTTGACATAACCTATGGTGGCGGTGAAGCGAATGTGGCTGGAGCCCTTTGCAATTATGGGCTGGAAGGCACTTTCGTGACTAAAGTTCCCGATAACCCAATTGGGCAATCAGCCATCAATCACTTGCGCAGGTACGGTGTGGACACACAATACATTGCCAGAGGTGGTAAAAGACTTGGTATCTACTTCTTGGAAACAGGGGCTTCAATGAGAGCTTCTCAAGTAGTATATGACAGAGCTGATGCTTCCATTTCAGAAGCTGAAATTTCTGATTTTGACTTTGATAAAATATTTGAAGGTGCAGTTTGGTTTCACACCACTGGAATTACTCCAGCATTGAGTGACAAAGCTGCAGCATTAACTGAAGCAGCTCTTAAAGCAGCAAAAGCTAAAGGTGTAACTACAAGTATAGACCTTAATTACCGTAAGAAATTATGGAGCAAGGACAAAGCAAGGGAAGTAATGACCAGACTTTGTCAGTATGTTGATGTTTGTATTGGTAATGAAGAAGATGCTGAAACTACTTTGGGTTTCCACAGTAAGGAAACAGACGTAACCAAAGGTGAATTGAACCTTGATGGCTACAAAGATGTATTCAAGCAAATGAAAGATAAATTCGGATTCAAATACATTGCTTCTACCCTAAGAGAAAGCTACAGTGCTTCTGATAACGGATGGAGTGCTTTGGTATATGATGGAAATGAATTTTATCATTCTAAAAAATATGACATCAGAATTGTTGACCGTGTAGGTGGTGGAGATTCTTTTGCCAGTGGATTCATTTATGGTTTAATTCAGGAAATGGGCCTTAAAGGTGCTACTGAGTTTGCTGTTGCGGCATCCGCATTGAAACATACCTTCCCAGGTGACATGAATCATGCAACACTTGCAGAGGTTGAAGTCCTAATGGGTGGTGATGCTAGTGGTAGAGTTCAACGATAGTAACTGCTAAACAACAACCCATGATACTTGATACATTATCCAATGCCTCTAGATACAATAGTGTGCATCCATTATTCGAAAAAGCATTTGCTTTTATCCAGTCCAACAATTTAGCGGATATGGAAGAAGGCAAATATGAAATCGATGGGGATAAATTAATTGCTGCTGTTTTTGAAAAAGGAGCTAAAACCCAATCTGAGGCCAATGAGAAATTTGAATGTCATGACAAGCACATCGACATTCAGGTTTTAATAAAAGGTAAAGAGAGCATTGGATGGAAACCTAGAGAAAAATGTACTGAAGTAAAAGGAGCCTATAATCCTGAAAAGGATGTGTCCTTTTATGTTGACCAACCAGAAATGTATTTTGGCATGGAGCCAGGACAATTTGCTATTCTTTATCCTGAAGATGTACATTCTCCAATGATTGGTGAGGGAAGTATTAAGAAAATGGTTGTTAAAGTAAAAATCTAGCAACAAGACCAAACACGCTTTAATTCAATAACTTATATAAATTACCCCGGGTATTCTCCGGGGTAATTTACTTTAATCATACTAAGATGAATAAAAACGAAACCATACTTAAAAAAATAACGGATCAGGCCATCCTTCCTCTTTATTTTGACGCTGACGAAACCGTAAGCTTAGAAGTATTGAAAGCACTTTACGCAGCTGGTATCCGACTAGTAGAATATACCAACAGAGGTGAAGCAGCTTTGAACAACTTTACTAAAATGGTTGCGCTAAGAAACAGCGAAATGCCAGATTTGTTGTTGGGTATTGGTACCATCAAAAATGCGCAAATGGCCACAACTTATATTGAGGCAGGAGCTGATTTTATCATTTGCCCAGGACTTGTTGAAGAAGTAGTAGAAGTTGCTGACAAGCACGATATGCTTTGGATTCCTGGATGTATGACTCCTTCTGAGATCATCAGAGCTGAGAATCTAGGTGCAAAAATGATCAAATTGTTTCCAGGTGATATTTTAGGTCCTAAATTTATGGCTGGTATCAAATCTTTGTTCCCAAATTTGATTTTTATGCCTACAGGAGGTGTATCACTTGACAAAGACAATGTTGAGGCTTGGTTCAAAGCTGGAGTAAGTGCAGTTGGAATGGGTAGTAAATTGGTTAGCAAGCAATTGCTTCAAGAGAAAAATTACAGTAAAATTCAGGAAATGGCAGGACAAGCCATTGAATTAGTGAATGAAGTAAAAGGATAAATGATAAAAGCGGCTAAGAAATTGGCCGCTTTTTTTAATGTTTATTCTTCTTTTACAATAGTTATAAAAAGAATTCTTTTTATAACTATACCATAGGTATCAATTATTGTTAAAAATCTCCTAATTATTCTGCGGGTTTCATGTTTCGAATGGCTGCAATTTTCCATTGCTTTCCTATCTTTACAGTCACAAAAGTGCTCCACATTTTCCGCTCCGTTCCATCCTGATTTTTAATGGTATATCGGGCATCAGCCAAGGCCACATCCTCTTTCATATAACGTACCCTTTCCACTTTCAATACCCTATCTCCAGGATTGGAGCCAGAACTTGCAGCCATTCCCTTTACTGCTGCTTCTTTACCATGTCTCCATTCTCCATTGGACACCAATTGATCCATATCTTCAGTAATAATGTATTTGAGCATAACCGTATCGATACTTTCCCTAGCTTGCGCATAGCTTGCAACAAGATCAATAATGGCTTTTCCATCTTCAAAGCTTTGCGCTTTAAGAGAAAAAGTAGTTCCTGAAAAGATCAATACAAGTAAAACAAAAATTCTGGATAGGTTCATGATAGATTGGGTTAGTAATAAAAGTAAGAATTTTTGTATTATTTCCCTACCTTTTTAAAACCAAATATTCAATAGTTTGCCTAGTGATTACCCAATTCCCCAATAAATTTACGGGTTTGATCAAACAAGCGTGAAGCCTTTTTGTGATAAAAAGGTAAACTCCTATCTGCAGCTAAAATAAATCAATGCGCTTTTACCTTAGAGGTATTGATACTTTGACCACATTATATATTTTATTTCTTTATACCCTCCAATTGAATCCCGGATTTTATTGGTTTATTACCTAACATAGGCATTCTTGAGGGAAAATCTTTAGAAAATTCTTTGACAGGCATTTTGGAAGAAAAATCCTTTGAAAGGTCTATAATGGCCATATTTGAATCTTCCCCTAATGTATTACCATTTTCATCACTAACATTATCATTATTATCACTAATATTTGATTCAAGTGGTGAAACTATATGGCCAAGGGATGACTCAAAGTCAATGGTGTTATCGTGCAGATTATTAGGTATATCCAATTTATCTGGGATTGAACGTGGTATAATCAATGCCTGACCAAATACAAATGACGAAGAAAATACTAATCCTAAAATGAGTACAATTTTATTCATGGGTATAATTGATAGATGCTATTTTAACTTTATCAAACGTTAAATTAAACATTAAGTTTGGATACCCTTCTATAAACTTCTTTAAAGGAGGTAATTATGGATAGATTTAACAATAAATAACACCCAAAAGGGCTTTTTCGCCTCACATCCACCTTGTTTAACATTGTCCCACTTTATGCTTCATTGCATACCACAATTTTACTTCATCAAATCTCCTCTCAAAACCTTCTGTTACCCCTTTTTCAATATATGCCTTTACAGTTTTCACTCCCCCATTTGCTCTTTCCATATTTTCTTTCTCCTTTGGAATCATGACTACTAGGTTAATTTTTGCCAAATTTATGGGTGGCTTTCGCGTATTTATGGTTAAATTAAACAAACAATCGTCAATAGCCTTGTTAAAAGCATGAGATACCTACTAATTGTTTTGTCCTTTTTCTTCCTTTGCCTATCCGGAGAAGTAACTGCACAAACTGAAAATGACTATTCTCAAAAAGAGCCATCGAGAGATGGAATTGGAAAAGTATATATGGGAAGAGAAATTTCTCATGTAATGGGTTTTCATGGGGTAGCCTGGCTGGAAAGAGACAGCCGTGAGGAAGAAGAAAACACTAAACTGACCATTTCCAAGCTACCTATTAGTGAGAACAGTAAAGTAGCAGATGTGGGGGCCGGCTCAGGCTTTTATACTTTTCGTATCGCTGATAAGGTACCAAAAGGTAAGGTATATGCCGTAGACATTCAAAAAGAGGCACTTAACTACATCAAAAATAAAGCGGAAAAACAAAAAGTAGACAATGTAATCCCCGTGTTGGGAACAGAGAAAAGTCCAAACTTACCTGAAAATACCTTAGATTTGGTAATAATGGTGGATGTTTACCATGAGCTTGCTTTTCCAAAAGAGATGCTTTTAAACATCAAGAAATCCTTAAACCCAACGGGTAAGTTATTGCTTATTGAATACCGTGGCGAGGATCCAAAAGTGGCTATAAAGCCATTGCATAAAATGACCGTTAAGCAGGTAAAGAAAGAATTGGAAGCCAATGGATTTAAATTGACTACCAATGGCCAATTTTTAAATATCCAGCATTTTCTTGTTTTCGAAAAAGAGGATTAGGATTATTTAATATCCAATGAAACTTCACAGCGTTGCCCTTTTAGCATTGTGGAAATGGCTTCCTGGTCCCAGGTTCGTTTTAACTCCTTAAGAATTGCTCCGTATTCACTTTTGTACTTTTTCCTTTTGATAGCTTCTACAAATCGCCTTACATCTGTACGGGTTTCCAATAATAATGGCGGAACAGGCGTAGGCTTGTCGTCCTCCCCTTTGGCGACCATGGTAAAGTAACAGGTATTGGTATGTTTTACTACCCCTGTTTTTACATTTTCGGAAATCACTTTTATCCCAATAATCATTGAACTATTGCCTACGTGATTTACTGAGGCTTTCAAAGAAACCAGCTCCCCTACTTCTACTGGCTGTAGAAAATCGACGGTATCCACTGAAACCGTGACACAATAAGCGCCGCTATGTTTGGTGGCAGCAGTATAGGCCACCTTATCCATCATAGAAAGTAAAATCCCTCCATGGATTTTGCCACCAAAATTAGCAAAAGAAGGAATCATAAGTTCAGTAATGGTAACGCGAGAAAAACTCGCTGGCCTTGCACTTAGGAATGCACTCATTTATTAAAAGAATTTGTATGAATCAAGGCAAGTCGTAGCGACATGCACCTGCAAATATATGTATGATTTTTATAAATCAGCCTGTAGAAGGCAAATGGATTTCCTAATTCCTTATCTTGATTGTACCCATACCATAAAAATTAGAGTGACGTAATGATTTTGTCAGCATTGTTGCAAAAAAACAGCAACAATACCGCCAAAATCAGATGGACTCCTCATGCATTATCCAAGGGTTGTCACCCTTGGCTACAAAAATGTCACCCCTAGGGGTTTGGGGAGGTTTAGTAACTTAATGTACGTTTTTGGTAGAAATAATACGTAATGATTTTGTCAGCATTGTTTCAGAAATAGTCGACAATACCGCCGGAAGCAGTATGTGTCTATCAGTGCATACCAACACCTGACTCCCTTGACTATAATTACACCACACATTCAGCCTTTTTTATTATGAGGGAACTTATAATGAAAGTCTCCCTCCACCAAAAACAAGGTTTTAATTGGTACTAAAATTTGTCAGCATTGTTGCAGAAAATGAAACCATGGCTCTAAAATCAAGAAAGGAATATCATTTTCTTTGGAATGCTTAAGCATTTGGCTATCAATATACCACGATTCCAAAGTCTATCCAACCTCTACAATATCACTAACTCAACCCATCACCAAATCACAACATCACAGATCACAACATCACAAATCACAACATCACTACATCACCATTCAATCCTCCTCTATGGGCCTTAATTCATAAATATAATAACACTGGTATTCTTTTTCCTCTTCATGAATGTCGGCCTGATCAGCATAATGTAAATAACGGTTGTTCCCTAAGCCCAGTTTGAGGTTTCCTGGTTTATCCCAAAGGACAGGGAGGCCAATTAGAATGCCATCTTCTATGGGGTAATAATAGACTTTTCTTGTTTCCATTAGAGCCATTCTTTCTTTGTAATCGCCAGTTTCAATATTGTCTTCAGGAGCTAATCCTGCTTTATATTCAACAATAAATGCATCTCCTTGTCCAACAATATGCGTAAAACTGCCTCCTAGGGCAAAATCAAGGCCGATCGCGCCAAATTCTTTTCGATCGGCCATTTCCATGGGGACTTTGGCAAGTTGATCAGGTTCCTCACGTTCCAGTTTGATTTTATTGACCAAGACCAGGTTTTGATCATATTGAAATAAAATAGAATCTGCCGGTAAGATTAATGACATTACTTTGGAATTCAAATCTGAAAAATAAATAGGCTTGTGCTTACCAGGATAAAAATAATTCTGTTTAAAAATACTGCTTTCATCTATTTTCCCACCTTTTATTACAGTCCCATCCATTGGATTTACTAAATGAAAATAGTTTAATGTATCAAAATAATCCATGGGAAATTTATCCAATCTTCGATCACTCAAATTGGCAATACCATAGGCAACATTGTTTATACTAAATTGGTGAAAATTATCCAATGGAGTATGAATCATTCTTACCATGGTATGTTGCTCGAAGGGGAATTTCCTGAGTTGCTGTAAATCTAAATCATATATAAAGATTTCCTGATCACTCACAAACATTATTTCATCCCCTACAAAGCCGGCCCGATGCAAAACCATCCCAAATGCATTGGGGCCTTCACTTAAAAGTTCTTCAGCAAGTACTTCCCCTTGGCTGTTTATGATAAAATACCTGCCCTCAACACCTTTGGTAACCATTAGGTATACATCCTGCTCCCTGTGATAGTCCAGCACATTTAATATTTGCAATTCGTCAAAAACCAAGGAATCCACCTTTACAAATTCCATTTCTTTAAGGGCTTTGCTTTGATTTTCTGTACTGTTACAAGAAACCAAACCAATGGATAGCAAAACCGACAATTGAAAATATCTAAATAGCATAAGAATACCGTTAACTTTAAACTAATTTAATAAAAATATAATTATAAAATTAATTTACAAGGTTTTTTTTACTATTTAAAATATTGAATTTATGCTGCTAAACCCTTGATTCTAAAAAAAATCGGTTTCAAAGTTATAGGAAGAACCAGTGGTCAATCAAAATTTCCAATAATAAAATTAAAAAAATATTGTACCTGATATTCTTCGTTACTTTTTATATTTAAAGGTTATATTAACAATAAATATCAGGTACCTAAACATTCCCATGAAAAGAATTTACATCCTATTATTTCAATTAATTTTATTCACTTCCACAGCATATTCTCAACAAAAATTTGCCCCTGAAAACGGGGACAGGCTTGTGCTCTTGGGCAATGCATTGATTGAAAATGAACAACAATTCGGATTCCTTGAATATAGACTTACCAATTACTGGCCTGAAAAGCACCTTACCTTCAGGAACATAGGCTGGTCAGGAGATACTGTATTTGGTGAAGCAAGAAGCTACTACACCAATCCCCCCGGCCCTTATGACTTACTTATTTCTCAAATAAAAGCGGTTGAGCCCGATTGGCTTATCATAGGTTATGGGAATGTGGAAGCCCAGCAAGGAGCTGAAGGCTTGGACCTTTTCAAAAATGGTATGAATCAATTGCTCGATAGCGTTGAGGCCATAGGTGCAAAAGCAATTTTGCTATCTACCATTCCACAGGTTTCTGCCGGAACGGAGGATTTATTGAAATTAAGAAACAATGAATATCGCAGCTATAACCAGGCAATTAAAGAAATTGCCCAATCCCGAAAATTGACTTTCATTGATGTTTTTGATGCCTTTAATACAGCTACTGGTGCTGAACTTTATGAAAACAATGGGGTTCATCTTAATGAAAAAGGATATGTAAAGCTTTCGGAAACTGTAATGAATCAATTAGAGCTTAACTCTGAAACTCCTTCCATTGAAATTGAAGCTTCTAACGCAAGCGTTGAAAGCAATGTACCGGTACAGCACATCTCCATTGCAGAGAAAGCCAGAATAATATCCTTTAATAGCACACAAAACCTAGTTTCTAAACCTAATGTAGGCAATGAAACCATTAAGGTGAATGGCTTAAAAAAAGGGAATTACTCCTTGTCTGTGGATGGAAAACTTTCGGCCATTGGAAGCAGGAAGCAATGGGAAGAAGGAATTATCTTGAAACAAGGCCCAAGCCTAGAACAATCCAAACATTTGCTAGAATTGATAAGAGAAAAGGATAAAATCTATTTCCAGCAATACCGTCCGCAAAATAGAACCTATATTCTAGGCTTCCGATCTTATGAGCAAGGAAGGCATAAGGAAGGATTGGAAGCTTTGGATGCATTGATCCTTTGGTTGGATGATCAAATCAATCAAACCAAAAAGCCCAAAACCCTTCATTACCAACTAGAAAAGCTGCCTTAAATGTTGGATTTTAATCGATTGAATCATTTTACCAAGAAATCCTTAAATACCATGTTATTGGAATTAAAAATATTTACAAATTTTTTGATAAGTGTGGCTAATAAAGCTTCCCATATATCAAGATTATTAGTAGGAATAGCTACATTTTTGATTGTACTGAGTGTCAATGGTACCATTGCCAATGCCCAAAATGCACTCCGCGACATTCCCTCTTCGGATCCACAAGATCAAATGGACAGGTTTCAGGTAGCAGATGGCTTTGAAGTCAATTTATTTGCCACTGACCCTATGGTGGTCAAGCCCATTCAAATGAACTGGGATGCCCAAGGCAGATTATGGGTAGTAAGCAGTACCATTTACCCTCACCTTAGACCCGGTGAGACGGCCAATGATAAAATACTGGTAATCGAAGACACCGATAGAGATGGAATAGCAGATAAATCCACTGTCTTTGCCGAAGGTCTCTTCACTCCCACCGGCCTCTTGCCTGGTGATGGAGGTGTCTATGTGGCCAATTCAACAGAAATCCTACACTTAAAGGATACAGATGGAGACGGCAAAGCAGATGAGAGGACCAAAATACTATCCGGCTTTGGAACCGGTGATACCCACCACCTCATCCACACTTTTCGTTGGGGACCTGATGGTTTGATGTATTTTAATCAGTCCATCTATATCTACAGCCATGTAGAGACTCCTTGGGGCATCCGTAGACTTGAAGGTGGTGGTGTTTGGCAATACAATACAAAAACCCAAAAATTAGAAGTATATGCCAAAGGATTGATTAACCCATGGGGCCTACAATTTGACAAATGGGGCAAAAGCTTTTTGACAGATGGTGCTGGACGAGAAGGTATTAATTACGCCTTTCCTGGCGCTACATTTGTAACTGCCCCTGGTGCTGAACGAATTTTAAGCGGTTTGAATCCTGGTCAACCAAAGCACAGTGGTTTGGATATCGTTTCAGGCGCACATATGCCGGAAGATTGGGCTGGAAGCCTTATTACCAATGATTTTAGGGCCAACCGTGTGAACCGTTTTGTTTTGGAAGAACAAGGAAGTGGCTTTGTTTCTAAGCAGGCTGATGATTTATTATGGACAGATCATATAGGCTTCAGACCTGTTGACATCCTGATGGGACCAGATGGCGCAATCTATGTTGCTGATTGGTATAACCCTATCATTCAACACGGGGAAGTTGACTTTTTTGATTCCAGAAGAGACCAACAACATGGTCGAATCTGGAGGGTAACCAAAAAGGACAGCCCTTTGGTCAAGTATCCTGATTTACAGAATAAACCTATCCCGGAATTATTGGAAGCCTTAAAATCGGAAGAAAACTGGGAAAGATTACAGGCGAAGTTGATCCTAAAAAACAAGGATGTACAAGAAGTAAAGGATGCATTGAGTAAATGGCTCGATGCACTTGATCCTTCAAATCCAGAATTTGAGCACCATTTAATGGAGGGGCTTTGGATGCATCAGGCCATTGGCGCGGTGAATGTACCTTTATTAGAAAAGCTATTAACGGCTAAAAAACCGGAAGCAAGAGCTGCAGCCATAAGGGTATTGGTGCATTGGAAAGAAGACATCCCTGAAACCCAATCTTTATTGGCCAAAGCTACTAAGGATAGCCACGCAACCGTAAGGTTAGAAGCGGTTGTAGGGCTTCAAAATTTCAGCACTGCAGAAGCCACTATTGCTGCTTTGGAGGCATTGGATCAAACCATGGACGTCAACCTGGACTTTGCTTTATGGCACACCATCAACACTTTAAGCCCGGTTTGGTTACCAAAATTATTAAATGATCCTGGCTATTTCGGGAATAAGGACAAAACCATCTTTGCTCTCAATACCGTAAGTGATCCAAAATCTACTTCTTTGCTGGCTGAATTGTATAGCGACAATAAAGTACCGGATAAATACCTCGAAATGGTTCGGGAGAAATTGGCCAAATATGGCACAAAAGCTGATTTAACCAAAATATACACGCTTGCCATCAATTCAACCGATACAGAAAGCCAATTGAAAGACCTAGAGCTACTGCACAGGGCAGCGAATGAAAGAGGGCTGGCACCACAGCATACTTCTGTACAATTAAGAAAATTGCTTTCGATTGAGAATGAAGCAGTTGAAATAAAAGTATTGCAATTGGTAGGCTTGTGGAAAAAAGCTGATCTTTTGGACCTTATCCTGCAAAAGAACCAAGATAGCAATGAAGAGGTTAGAAAAGCGGCCATGGAAGCCATGGGTAAGCTCGATGATGCCGATAGCCAAGAACTTTTGCTCAACATGGCCAAAACACATAAAAATGAAAGCATCCGCATCTTGGCCATTTCTCAATTGGTGAAAACAGCACCGGAAAAGGCTACAGATGCTGCAATTACCCTTCTTTCAGAAAAGCCTTCAGAAAATGGCACGCGAGAACTGTTTGCTGCATTCCTTTCCTCCAATAATGCCACCACTGTGCTGGCCAATTCATTGTCCAATACACGCATCCCAACAGAAACGGCCAAGACAGGAAGAAAAACCATGCAAGAATTACTCCCCGTGCATAGAAGAACTAGAGCCGGGGCCATACAGCTTAAAGATGCCCTAGAAGCCTCAGGTGGAGTATTACCTCCTGAGAAAATGCCTCAGCAATTAAGCGAACGAGAAATCTATCTCCTAGGAATAGAAGTGAAAACTGAGGGAGATCCGGTGAAAGGCGAAGCCATTTACAGGCGAGCCTCTATGATGTGTCAAAACTGCCATGGAATAGGTGGTGCCGGTGGTCAGTTGGGACCGGACTTAAGTTCTTTAGGCACAAGTTTACCTATAGACAATATTATCAAATCCATACTTGAGCCTACAGAATCAATCAAAGAAGGTTTTGAGTTGCAGAAAGTAACCAAAAATGATGGTGGAATTGTGATGGGTTATTTGATCAATGATGGGACAAGAGAAGTTGTCATTCGAGACATGGCGGGTAATGAAAATGGCATTCCTAAATCACAAATTAAAAATGTGGAAAAGGTCCCCGGTTCCTTGATGCCCGCAGGAATTACTGCTAGTCTGGAAAAACAAGAATTTATTAATTTGGTTAGTTACCTTTCCAAACTGGGAAGCAATGGAGACTTCAGGGTTACCAATGAAAAACTGGTGAGACGTTGGAAGGCAGCACCTGATTTTAAGGCTTTGAGCAAAATAGACGGGGTGAATACCTGGGAAAACCTGCCCGCTAAAAACATTGGCCCAAGCAGCAAGGCCTTGTACAGCACGGTGGCTGGAGGCCTGCCATTGGGAGATATTCCAGTGATTACAGACAATACAGGCAAAAAATTCAGCCTTGTTCAATTTGAAGTAAATATCCTTAAAGCGGGTGAATTCAGTTTGAAATTAACGGGCATTGATCAGGCCAAGGTTTGGGTAAGTGGTAAAGAAATCCCTCTCAATAAGGGTAAAGGGGCTACAAACCTCAGTGTAGGCAAGCAATGGGTAAATATTGCTATTGATCGGGAAAAAGCCGTATCAGGTTCATTAAAGGTTTTGATAGAAGATGGAAAAGCCAATAGTGCCCAAAGTCAGGTGATTGTAGGGCAGTAAGTTATTTGTGCTTCTTAATCGGATTTGAAAAGGGCTACTCCTCCTTGTATTTTAAACCATTCAAAAAAACGATGGGTAAACGCCGGTTTTGCGACCGGCGTTTTTTTCAAAAGCTTCCTGCTTAGGAAAACAGTGAATATTGGATATAAATTTTACTCCCTTTTCTCCACCTAATCCAACCTTTTCCCTTTTCTTTAAGCTGCCCATCAACGAATTTGCCGTAAAGCCATTCTTCATGAACCATTAATGGCTGTATAAACGCATATTCTATGGCTATTTCTCCTGCGTACTCAAAAGGCTTGATGTGAACTTTCCCTGGACTTTCTTCTTTAAGCTCCACACTGTTCACACTCATTAAAAATTCAGGCCATGAAAAAAATTCCCCTTGGTTCTTGTTCAGATAAGACACTTGGGCATTGTCCTTATTGGCAATCACTTTAACAAAATCATGTCCGATACCCAAGACTTTAAAATACATAACTCCATAATCTAATTTGAGGTGCTCCGGATAAAGCCAGGGAGGGGCATAGGAAGTGCTAAATTCACCATATTGGTTTTGAGTAAAAACAAGACTATCCATGGGCATATGTTCTATTAACCCTTTCTCAAGATTTATGTCTCCATAAAAAAACAATGTAGGATTTTCGTAAAAATTCGGTTTAAAGAAACCAATACCAATCTCTGAATTCCCAACTTGTTCGGGCAATAGTAAGGTTTGAACCAAGTTCCGTTTAGCTAAGCTACCTTGATTTTCAGCAGCTCGCTTATTATTGGCTGAATTCATACCCGGGCTTAGCAAGGAAGCGATCAAAATCAAGGTTAAAAATTTTAGGGTTGAATTATGGGATTGTAGTTTATTTGATAAATTCAACATTCTTAGAAATTTAAAGTTTTACTAACAGTTTCTCCGGCTTTTACTTCCACTTCAATACTTTGTGGGACTTTGTCCTTATATTCTCCCAATGGATTTATGGTCACCATATATTTCCCGGGATTTAATAGAAATTTCGCTCCCTTATTATAGGTTCGTTCTCCCCCTACATTTTTACCGGATTTTTTCTCCCTTAAGGCAACTACTGTATCGATGTTCTCTGACCCTACTCGGGTAAAAATTTCGAAATTGCCCGTTTTAAAATCGTATACCAAGGGAGAAGATTTCCCAGGCTCTATGGCAATACTATCCATTTCAGTATACGTATGCAAACCCTCCATGACCAAGGCCTGAATGGCTACTTTATATACGCCGGGATTGACTTCCATTTCCTTCTCCCGCCCATAGGTTCTGGTTGTGGCCACTACCTTTCCATTGCTATCGATGATTTTCACCATGCTGTCCCAACCTTCCCCGTTATTTGTAGTCAACACATTCAAAGTTCCCCCATCAAAGGAAATGGTTTGGTGGCCGATGGTATTTTCATGGCTTTCCACATTATTGACCGTGATCATGTCCACATCGCTTCCCTCCAATGGCATCACTTCCAAATTGTATTTGCTGGGGGGAAGGTAAAAATACCCGGTATCTTGATAGGTCCTGAGCATGATGGGTCTCCTTTTGGCCACTATATCATAAGCTTTGACAAAGACATCCAATGGCTTGCCATTTTTAAGGGCATAGACCGAAAAGTTGTTTTCAGGTTTGTCCACCGTAGCAGCGGTGGCTAGATTAAGTATTTCACCTAAATTCTCTGCATTCTCCGCACTAAAGTAGCTCCCATCTCCTGCTCCGGCAGCACACCTCAATTGTTGGGTATCTTCCTCCTTTAAGCCAAAGCCAATGATATGCAACTTGAAATCAATGCCTTCTTCTTTAGCTGCTTGTACGATTTCACAAATATTCCCATCACAGGATTCTATGCCATCGGTAATAAGGATAATGGTGGCTTTCTGCTTGGCCGCTCTTAATTGGTCAATGACCAATGTTGCTGAATAAGCCAATGGTGTTTTGCCAAGAGGTTTAATCCCTTTGACGGCTGCTATTACTTTCTTTTTTGTCCCTTTCTCGGCATCTACCATAAATTCCACATCCTTGCAATCCCCTTCCTTTCGGTGCCCATAGGCTACAAACCCAATTTTTTGTTGCTCAGAAAGATTATCTATGGTACTGCTTAAGGCATTGGCAGCTATCTCCATTTTGGTTTTGCCCTGCATCTGTCCCCACATGGAGCCACTTGCATCGTAAATAAAAATAATTGGAGGCTGATTTTCCGGACTTTGTCCTTGGGTATTGAAAACAATAAATAGGGTCAGGAAAAGGAAGGTTATCTTTTTCATGAGAGGGTCATTTGATTTACAAATCGTGTTGGTGAAGAAAAGCCTATAAGAGAGCTTTTCGAGGTATTGGCCTATCTAAAATAGCAATTTTATTTCGTTATAACACTAAATACCATGTACTTATGTTTAAAAAATCTTATAACTCATTTTTAATCCTGAAAAGATTTTAGGTTTATAGACTGACTCAGATGCAGTTTTTATTCGACCCCATATGGATCGGGTTCTAAAACTAAAACCATTAACTATAAACATATGGCCCTTTTTGGGTCATAATTTATCTAATCACTGTAGTTTAGGTTTTAACTTAAATATCCCTTCTGCGAAAATGCTTATTCTTTCTAGCCGTAAATCGTAAAGTGCTAATTAAAGGATCATTTGGATCATTGCATAAGATTTAGGGTAAGGGCAATGATGCAAGATTAATCACACACTTAGTACTTGAATAAAAAGGATAATAAAAAAAATTAGACTTACATTTTCAGTCCTATGGCTTACAATTGCATTCCTACAGGTTACATTTCTGTTCCTACCGCTTACATCTCCGTTCCTACGGCTTACATTTCTGTTCCTACGGCCTACAATTGCATTCCTTCGTGTTACTTTTCGATTCCCGCAGGTTTTTTTCCCCTTCCTTCACTTTACTTTCCGGTTTTTTCGGATAACTATTGCCTTCCTTCCGGGGACTCATGCTTTCCTTCAACTTACCTCCTATCTGCTTTACTATTTAGGAATGGTGGCAAAAACATCCTTAATGGACTTGCTTAAATTTTCGGGTGTAGGTGGTGAAAACATCGTAACCATCCTTTTTCCCTCTTTGTCAAATAATTTATGGGTCAGGACATCACCGGCAGCACTCACCAAGCCTGAGCTTGATGGGAAGCCATTTGGGTAATAGCTTTCCCATTTCCCAAGCAGTACTCCCTCGGAAGCTGTTATCAATATCAATTTTTCATCTCCTCTGATGAATGAGGTTTCACCATGGACCAAGCCGTTTTTGTAATGCACCTCATAACTAAATCTATCCTCATTATTTTTGATGTAGTCAGGATAAATCCATAAACCCTCTTTTTTACCTTTGGCATATTTGCCTTTCATTTTAATTGTACCCTCCTCATTGTAATGCGTACAATCACCTTGAAGCACTCCATTGAAATAGTACATTTCTGATTTTAAAGTACCTGACGGATAGAAGATTTGTAGCTTTCCAACAAGCTGTTCCTTGGCATTGCGGTAGCCTTTCTCATGAATTTTCCCATTGGCATGATACGTGCTAAATGGGACGGATTTATGTGTGACTGTCTTTGTCTCAAAGGTGACCTTGGTCGTCGGCTGTATTTCTTGTTTAGGTATGGACTTATAAAACGTTCGCATTGCTTCTAGAAAAATTTCGGTTTTTTCCTTACTGACCCCAACCTTGTCTACAAACTCCCCCTCTTCCGTATACAAGCCCCTCAAGGTAAATTGATTGTCATCGGAAATGAAGCCAACAGCCCACAAATTATCGCTATTGTCGTAATACATTTCCCATATTGTATTCGGTGCGGGTTTACCTAAAAATGCATGCATGGAGCGGATTTTATGCGTTCCTTCAAAAAGGATGGTCTCTCCATGAAGTTGGCCGTTTTTATAGTTCACAGAGAAGTGATAAGGAAGCCCCTCTTTAGAGGTAGCGTAGTTATTATAGACCCAAAGCCCTTCTTTTTTGCCTTGCACATATAGCCCTTCCCTGCTTATTGAGCCATCTTCATTGTATTGAATGCATAACCCAATCGGCACCCCATTGTCGTAAACGGCAGTCATGAATAATTTTTCAGAGGGAAAGAAAATCGCTAAAGTATCCACAAATTGCTTGTCAGCATTCACAAAACCTTTTTTGTAAATATTGCCATTGGGATGGTATTCTATATAAGGGCTGGGTTTAAACACCACCCTATTGTATTTTACTTGCGCCAGGGCAAAATTGATTATGGAAAAGGAGAAAACAAGAAGGATAAGCGCACGTAAAACCATGATTATATAGCTATTAGAGCTGATAAAGATATAAAAATATCAATAAAAACAACCTTCACTATTGCCAACTACAATTTAAATCCGCTTAGGTGGACCAACTTAGTGAAGTACTCCTGGTTTGAAATCAGTTTATTAAGCATTTTCTCCATATTTTTACTCAATTCATAATCGCTGGTATAGGAGACAAAGACATCTCCTTCAGGGGCAAAATAGACCTTTGAAACATCCAATTTGCTATCCTTGGCACCGGTTTTTAAAAGGATTTCCCACAGTTCCCCTTGCAATAAATTATATTTCTCCACCAACATATAGACAAAATCATCGTCAGGTTGTTCCGGTAACCAAACGGTATAATTACCGTTTATTTTCGACCTTTCCACTCTACAGAGATATACTTTACTGGTTTCCATTTCATCACTATTTTTAAAGAAAGAGCCTATTTTTTCACCTTATCCACACTTAGCTGTGGGCCATATATTAGAAAGAAAATAACATTAACATTTTGTTAGTTATTTGTGCTTTTTTATTTTCACTTCACTCTTTTAAATTGATAGTTGTACCTGTCACAACAAGGAGAATATAATTTTAAAGTATCATTTCCTATAAATTCTACATATTTTTCTGTGTCTATAAAAAATGAATTTGATTTTTCATCATTTTCAAAATCAACTTTCAATCTTAGGTCATTAGTTGTCTGTAGTGCTGGAGAAATTTTGCCATATTCGAGAAGGCTGTTATTTTTAACAAAACCATAAATTCCATATTCTTTTATCACCAAATACTCAAAATTCAAGTCATGTCCACTTCCTGATAATCCTCCAGAAACAGCATATAATTCCCATGTACCATAAATTTTCAAATCTGATTCAGTAAAAATTTCAGAGTCAAAATATTTTTCCGTTTCCAGATTTTGAAGGGTTGTATGAGGTTCAATAGTGTCTTTTTCGCAAGAATTTAATCCACTTATTAAAATGGAAAGAATAAGTATAAATTTAAAGGTTTTCATTTTCTGATATTTTAAGGTTTATTTCTAAGATGCCTTTTATTCTCAATTGATTTCTTCAGCAAAACCACTTTCAATTGTATAAAGCTATGCTTTAGCTGGGAGTTACCTAAATATCAACTATGCACCCGACCCCTTCTGCTTATTTTCCCTGTCAAATTAATCATATAAGATAAGGTATCCATATTGTAGACTAAAAATTTAATGGAAACTGCTGAAAATGGTCTGGTATTGACTAAAAAAACGAAAAGCCTTAATAGGCTACCAATACAGGCGGAATTTAATTATTCAACTGCTATATAATTCAACCAAAAAATCCAACCCAATCCCCAACGCAGAAAGCTTCCAGAGGCTGATTCCAATCCTGATCGATCGGGGCTACACTGAACCGAAACCTTAATTGCATCATAGCTGTTT
This sequence comes from Cyclobacterium sp. L-R, assembly GCF_056859355.1. Taxonomy (NCBI): domain Bacteria; kingdom Pseudomonadati; phylum Bacteroidota; class Cytophagia; order Cytophagales; family Cyclobacteriaceae; genus Cyclobacterium; species Cyclobacterium sp. L-R. The sequence continues at coordinate 54,088 of NZ_JBSXOH010000067.1, read as the reverse complement.
AATTGGGAGTGTAAATTAATGCTGTGTTCAATTCGTATACTTTAATACGGTTATTCCACACCCATAAGCTTTTGCTTCTTCCAGCTTTAACTCTTTTTTATAGTCAGTTTTCTCAAAAATTGGCATTCCGTCACCTAAAATAGAAGGGTTAATAAAAAAGTAATATTCATCAATCAAATTTTCTTTGATTAGTGATGAAACAAATGCTCCCCCACCATAGGCTATCATGTCATTTCCTGTTAAAGATTTTAATTCTTGTATCTTATCTGTCAAATCTCCCTTTTCCAAAATGGTATTTTCCCAATTCGAGCTTTCAAGTGTTTTGGTAAAAACTATTTTCTTAGAATTATTAATTTTTTCAGCACCTTCCAACTCCTTATTTGATCTCCAGTATGGAATAAATCCTTCTGCCAGTTTGCGACCCAAAACTATAGTGTCAGTTGATTCCGTTATTTGGGTTACGAAATCCTTTAGCTTATCATCCCAATTCCAAATCATCCAGTCCATTTCTCCATTAGGACCAGCAATGAATCCATCAATTGAAAGTTGAATTTGAAGTTTTAATTTTCTCATTTTTAATTGTTAAAACATATGTTTATACATAATTGGCATAGAAGTTTTGCTTATTAATATTATATCCCTTCTACTTTTCCTTAATGTATTTATTTAAATAAACATTTCAAACCGGAAATTCAGCGACGATCCTAAATTTTAATTCAAACTATAGTATACAAGTTTAGGTTGTTTTTTTGGATGCTTCCAGCTTCTGTAAATCAGCCTCGATTTAATTTCCCAATTTTTTGCTTCTTTCTTCAAGCTGACTCGTGTATTGTTACATGAAGCTGTATAAAATTTCACTATAGCCTTATTCTTATTAATTTTTATCTTTTTGATAATTCCTTTTTGTATAGCATTACTATTGTTACCATTATGTTCTTGAAATTCAACATTTCCATCATTAAAAATATAATACCCAGATCCATGAAATAATTTATATTCATTAATATCTTCTTTCCCAATACCAGCCATATATTTATTAATTACTGAATCAGCCAAAACAATCTTCATTAATGAAGTCTTTGAATCCTGTGCAAATGCGCATAATGAAAAAAATGTTAAACACATAGTAAATAAATATTTCATAGCAGATCTTTTTGTTTTACGAGATTAAGGTATTGAATCGTCTTAAAATGTTAAAATAATATTTAGTTTTATATTAACCAATTTTGGAACTACATTTTGCATTGTTAAACTAAAACACTGGAGATGATACTGGAAATTAGCAATGCCTTTCCAGAAGAGTAATAGCTTTTGATTATACAAATCCATCCTTCTTAACTTAATTATTAAATTAAGAATTGCGAAAACATTAAACCGTAAAAAGATTTAAAAAACCTTATAAAATGAGCTAAAAACGCCTTTAACACGTTGGATTTGAATAATTTTCGGAAAAAGGGATAAAAACATTTCATTATATTAAGCCAATACCTCTCTTTAAACAAGAAATTCCGGCTCTAGGACGCAAGATTTTTCAATCCATCCGTTTTTCATTATAAAAAGTACCCTTCGACCAGCTCAACGACCAGTATCCGGACATAGGATTTTTAGTTATTAGTATTTTTATATTTCTTTTGATACCAAAAAGGTCGTGTAAATCAAATAGGAACTTAGTAAGATTAAAGCCTCCCACCGATCTAGTTTTTTTCTTTTTCCAGTAAACATTGCCAAAAGTAGAAAAACAGTACCTCCAATTAATATTAATAAATCCTGATTAAAATTCGTATTGTATTCAATTGGATTTACAAAAGAACTAATTGAAAGTATCAGCAGGATGTTAAAAATATTTGAACCTATCACATTACCAATTGCGATATCGCTATTCTTTTTTATGGCTGCAACCATTGATGTAACCAATTCCGGAAGTGAGGTTCCTGCAGCAATTATGGTTAAACCTATTATTTTTTGACTAACGCCTAATTCAGTCGCAATATTTATACTATTGTCAACAACTAATTTCCCGCCAATGATAAGCCCTGCCATGCCAAATATTATCAAGGCCCAAATTTTAAAATTGGACTTTTCTTCATAGGCAATTACTTCAGGTTTCTCTAGTTTCATTTGGGCAAAAACATAATAAATAAAACAAACAAATCCGGTTAATAAAATCAGGCCGTCAATGCTTGAAATTTCAGGGTTTTGATTTATAAAAAAATCGTTGGCAAGGACCAACAATAATAAGGCGACAATCAGGGAAATAGGAATTTCTTTCCATGCTGTGGAAGATTGAACGGTAATTGGATAAATGAGACCTGCAACACCGAGTATAATGAACAAATTGAAATTATTACTACCGATAATATTTCCAAAAACGATGTCAGAAAACCCATCAAATGAAGCTACGCTATTAACGATCAATTCAGGTGCAGAAGTGCCAAATGCTACAATTGTCAATCCTATAACCAGATCAGGAACATTATTTTTTTTCGCTAATGAAGAAGCTCCCGATACAAGCCAATTCGCCCCAAAAATCAGGCACGTAAACCCTAAAACAATCAACAATGAAGCTACTATCATTTTTTATCAAGATGTTTTTTTACACCATAAAAACTACCAAAATATTTTAGTTTAGGATTAGGTATAAATACATTAAGAACCTTTATCCTTCTGATAATTTTTCCTGTCAAATTAAGCATTCCAAACAAAGTATCCAGTAAATAGACTAATAATTTAATGGAAACTAATGAAAATCGTCTGGAAATGGCTTAAGAAAAAAAGCTACATTAAACCATATTAAAGGTACAATTTAATTATTCAACTGCTACCTACCTCCCCCAACAAATCCTATCAAATCCACATAGCAGGAAGCTGTGTCTCGAAGGATTGAGTCTAATCCTGATGGATTTGGACTACAATGAATCGAAGCCATATTTCGCATCATCGTAGCTTAATTTTTGGTATTCCTTTTTTATTTTTTAATTAGCTAATGGCCACAATAGATATATTGAAAAAATTACTATCAAATAAGTAAATACCCAGATAATTGCTTGACTTGCAGCACCCTTAAACTCAATATTAAATATTTTAAATTCTACTTGGTCTGAAATTATTCGGAGAACAAGCACTAAAAACAAGGAGGCTGTCCCAGCAGGAGGAATGCCTAATGTAGCTGCTGTGTGTTCTTTTGCGATTTCGATCCAATTCGTATCGTTAGTAAATACATTTAAAATCTTAAAAGCCAAATAAGTATGTACAACCATGATAACAATAGCTGCTGCCCAAGAAAAAACTTGCTTTAGTTTGGAAGAAAAATCGAGCATACTTTTTTAGTTTGTATATAAATGTGGGCCAACAATTGTATTTAAGTAGGTTTACCGATGCAATTTCGTATATATAAACTCACTACACCCTTTCTGCTTTTGTTCTGGTAAATTAAGGATTTCAGACAAGGAATCCAGTAGATAGCCTAAAGTTTTAACGGAAACTGTTAAAAATACGCTGTAAATCTTTGTAAAAGTATGCTTTTTAAGGATCAGTAAGACCGTGAATACATTTAAGGTTGAAATATTATTTGGTTCAAGTTAGCAACATTAAGGTGCTTTTGATCAGGCTTCCTGATTTTGATTAAAAGCATTTATTTTTTTTAATGGATCCACGCAAAAAAATGTGAAATTTATGCCCTTATAGCCTAATTGCAAACCCGTTTTTCGGACTCTTCGACAGGCCCAGGGTCCGATTAGGTGCCAGTTTCAGGAGCCAGAATACTTAGGTATTGTAGTGTCGTTTCTAATTTAACCTATTCAATTCTGATTGTTGCCATGTTCCGTCCTTCCCCTTATATTCTCCCTTTTCTTTTTGCATAAATTAGTTTAATTATTTCTGCTCTTGAATCTGCAGGTACTGTGTCAATTGGGGTTTCAATTTTCAAGTAGTCTGTCCGCAATTCTCGATCTTTAATTTTTACGTTAAACATCGTTCCTGTGAAAATGGATAGAACAGTCATTGAACTGTCTGAGCTTGGATTGTTCGGAAAATTATGTATTTGACTCTTGTCCGAATAATTGAGCCCAGGTCGGACTGCTACTCTGGCAGCATTGTCCGAAGTGTTGTCAATGGTCATTACCTTAAATCCCTCACAACTGTTTAACAGGTAAAGATTATTAGGAGTGTCAATATATTCGTTAACCGTCCCATTTTAATGCCCTACTATGGTTTGGCTATGCCTGGTGAAAACCCGCAAGGAGCTATAAAGTCATTGTCTCAGGACTTATACATAGCTTAGATTTTGTCGATTCACTTGAAATAAAATGGTTGTCACAACGAATTAGTGGAGCCTCCCCAAAAAATGAAAATACTATTTCCTCTTTAGATTGGAACCCATTCCAATAATGATTCAAATTATTTATTTAATAATTCAAAAGACCCTATTTCTAGTAAGTCGAATAACTCACCTTGTTTGGCTTCAAAATTTCCGTTAATGTTAATCCCTTGAAATTTCAGTCCCATTTTTTAAAATTAAAGCCGTTGGGCAAGTACAAAAGCAATAGCGGACTTCAAAGTGATTACCTGGCCACTATAGCAAAGATTTATTCAATCCTCAGACCTTAATCTTACCACTATATCCGCTATTGCTTTTATAATTTTTTTTTAGTTCAGTATTTTTTTTTATTTGTTAAATTGTCTTTCTCGTTCCTTTAACCAACAAGTATAAAGTAAAAGATACTTCCCCAATTGCTGCCGAAAAACCTACAATATTGGCTAAAACAAATTGATAGCCGGGAAATATAAAATTCCCAAAAGTCTCAAGCATATAGCCCCCAGCAGCTAAAACCATTAATATGCCAAACACTTTCGGGAAAAGTACAGAACGATAGAGCAATATTCCCAATAGCAAACAATGAATACCAAAGAATGCTCCTGCCAAAAGATATCCCGCATTGTGTGCATTCATGTATAGCATTGTCCATGCCTCTTGTTGTTCAATGCCCAAGCTTGACATAAGCCCGCTTCTACTAGCCGTTTCTAAGGCCATATAATGGTTCAAGAGATTTAAGCTTCCGATGGCTGGATGTGCCAAAAGCCGGAAGACTGTAGCAATTGCAGCTATAGTTTTATTGACAGACTTCAATAACTGGTACAGTAATATTGAAATGACTGCATCTATCATGAAAGCCAATAAATCGCTTATCAGGCCAAGACGGAAAAATACTTCGGATGAAATAATGTTTGTCAGGGTTACTTGAGGGTCATCTGGAAAAAAAATCGTTCCACGCACATATCCTTGGCTAAAACCTGCCAACAGGATCACTAGCAGATATAGAATACCGGTTAGTCTAGCTTTATTTTTTAGTTTGTTGTTCATTTTTCTTCTTTTCTAAGTGCTTAGAAATAATTCTTTAATTGGTTTTCGAACTTTTTTTCTTAGTTGTGTTTCATCACTTTTCGATCTATACCCTACTGGTGCAATTACCGAAGCATTGAGTCCCATTTCGTCCAGACCAAGAATGCGGTTATATGCTTGTTTATCAAACCCCTCCATCGGACAGGCATCTATCTGTCGGTCTGCGCATGCAATAATAAGACTGTTTAGTGCGAGGTAGGTCTGTTTTTCTGTCCAGTTTCTTCGCTCTTCAGAGTTCATATTTGCGATGTTGGATTTAATGGATTCCGCGTACTTTTTAAGACCATGGTCATCTACTATCTGCTGGGTATCAATGATAAGTTGAATGTGATCATCCACGTGTTGATCATGATTGATCGTGTAGTTGCAGAAAATAAACAAATGAGATGCATCCGTAATTTGGGCTTGCTCCCAGGAGGCTTTGCGCAGTTCTTTTCGGATCTCGGGGTTCTCGATAATCAATACTTTATACATCTGTAAGCCATATGAAGAGACCGAAAGCCGAATGGCTTCCTTTAGAAAGTTTAAATCATTCTTTGGCACCTTCTTGGAAGGGTCAAAGGCTTTTGTGGCATAGCGCCAATTAAGCTTATCTAGTAAATTCATTTGTTCTTTAGTTTTGGGGTTTAATAAATGTTTTGATGATAAAATCTTGCTGAAATCCGGTTTTGAGATAGAGCCTCTTTCCCATATCAGAAGCTTGCAGAGTGGCATAGTTAGCCCCCTTCATTCTGCCGATATTCATCATGAGAATAAGTAATTCTTCTGCATAGCCTTTTCTACGCTGGGATGGAATGACACCCATAGAGTGGATACCAGCAAGACCTTGCTGATCCATAAAAAGCACAGCAATACCTACCGGATCTCCATTATGTTTTCCTATGAAATAATCAATGGAAACCATGGTTCTGTTCACTGTGTCAGCACTAATTTCATATCCGAATGCTTCCTTAAATAGCTGCGACCAAATTTCAGCCATTGGTTTACTAGTCACTTTTTGAATGACAACCCGATCCACAATGCCAGGAGCGTCTTCGAGATTCACAGACATGGCTACTTGGGTGAGCCTTTCTTGAAACCCACTGGATTTAAGCATGGACTCCCTCATTTCAACATCACCTCCCCAAATAGGGAGTGACAACTTGGTCAAGTTCCATTTGAGCTGAATATCCATAAGTGTCTGTGTGTCTATTGGTTTAGTAAACCACAGTTTATTAGGCCATTCACCGCTTGCTGCAATGCTTAGGTGATAGCCTGATTCTTCGATGTACTTTCCGGCAAGCCGACCTCCCGTCTTCCAAAGGGCAATCAGATTGTTTATATTTGCTTTGTTTAAATCCATTTTATATTTTGATTAGAATTACACCTGCGATCATCATAAACAACCCTGCAATTTTCTTCATCGTGAATGGCTCCAATGGCATATTAAACCACCCGAAATGCCCAGCAATTGCTGCAAAAAGGAGTTGCCCAGCCAATCCGAAGGTGACAGCCGTTGAGATGCCTACTTTTGGAATGACATAGTAGAAAAGTGTTACAGCCAAGAAACTTAGTAGCCCGCCTAATACCCACATATAGACCGGAATCTCCCTGAGTTGATACATACTTGGAAATTGTCTCACAGAAATTAGTACGGCAATGAGTGTGAAACTCGCACCCATGGTCAATGCTGTGAGCGTTGCTAGCAAGGAATTGTTTAGCAGAATACCGAGCCGAGAATTTATTCCTCCTTGGATCACTACCATAACCCCTACCGAAAAGGAAAGAAGTAGTAATGTCGAATTGTTCATGGCTTGACTATTCAGATTTGATGGGAATGGCTAATGGTCGCAAAGGCGAGCCACTTGCTCCTTTGAGCTTAAGTGACGCAGCGATGAAAGCAAATTCATATACTTCATCTTTGGCTAACTCCTCCAGATACATCTGCTCGATGAACATCACCCCTTTTTCTGCCAATAGGTAAGTGTGTACTGGAACCCAGTTATCTTCTCGCTCAGGAGGAAAAGCTTCAAAGCTGAGGTTGTCTGCACCTAAGAGCATGATTCCCTGTTCTTCGATTAGCCACTTTACTGCATCAAGGCTGATACCTGGATAGTTGTCCAGATAATGATTCGCATCCTCATAAAACTCAGCCTGACCTGTACGTACAACAACAACATCGCCAGGCTGAAGCTTAAGGCGCTGCTTTTTAAGCGCATCCTGAAGATCATGGACGGTAATCCGATAGTTCTCTGGAAATATCCCTTTCGATGATTTTACATCAATCATTACTCCACGAGCAATAATGGGAGGAATGGTCTCTGCACCAGTCTTTTTCCAACCTTTGTCTCCAAGGTGTTGCTCAGAAGTAAATCCATTCCAGATTTTTCCGTTCAAACCAAAATGGTTGAGTGCATCAATGTGTGTACCCATGTGCGTATACATGGAGATAGCATCCCCTGTGTAACTCACCTTTCGATTCATGGCTTTACCCAGTCCATTTGGATTGTCAACGACAGTACCGTTTGGAGTATGGGTCAACCAGTATTGATAGCCAGGATCGCCCAATGAATGGAAGCTGGGCATACCCACGAAATAATCAACACTTAAATCATAGGTATTACCGGATTTGATCTGAGACAATACCTCAAAACGTGTGTAATTTGACATTAGATTCAGTGAACCTATTTCATCATCGGATCCCCAAGGGCTTTTGCCAACGGTTTCAGTTTGTTGACCTAATACTGTCAACTGGCCTGCAAGCAGCAAGGCCAATACAAAACTTGTCTTTATCATGATTTGAATTATTTGTTTGTACAAATTTTCAAACCATGTAGGCCAAATCAATTAAGGTATCTTAAGAAAGCCTTCTTGCAACACTTTTTCGAAGAGCACTGAGGTGTTCTGGTGTTATTCCTAGGTAAGAGGCAATCATATATTGAGGAATCTGTTGTTCCATATTCCTGTATCTACTTATAAATTCATAGTAGCGTTCATCAGCAGTTTGACTCATGGAGTTAATTGTTCGTTCTTGAAGTGCAACATATCCATTTTGAGTTTTAATTCTGAAAAACCGATCCATCATATGTATATTGTCATACAGCTTATTTAGTTGATTCCTGTGAACCTGCAAAACAGTGCAATCGGAAATCGCTTGAATAAAAAATGTGGCTGGCTTTTGAGTTAGATAGGCATAAAGGTCATTTACCCACCAACCTTTAATACCAAATTGAAGAATATGTTCCTTGCCACTATCATCAACACGGTATAGTTTGAGGCACCCTTCTGCAATAAATCGCATATGGTTGGATGATTGCCCTTTTTGAAGTAAATACTGTTTTTTCTTTAGATGAATAGGCTTAAATGCATCCTGAATTAGCAAAATATCCTCTTCTTTTAAGGGAACAATTTCTTTAAAATTATGAATTAAGGTTTCATGCATCGTAAAATGATTAATCCCTGATATTTGTACGTCTTTTTTTGCCGGTGCACAACATTTTTAATAGCTATGTTATAGTCTCGAGTTGCGTATATAGGTATTATGCACCCAACTCTTTATTCGTCTCTTAAATTAAGAATTTCAGACAAGGAATCCAGTGGCCATACTGAAGGTTAAATGGAAACTGTTAAAAATGTTCTGCAAATCTTTGTAGGAGTAGGTATTGGTGGGTCAAGAAAATCGTAAAAGCAATTAAGGTTGAAATATTATCTTGTTCCCATTAGCTTCAACAAGGTGCTTTTCCTGAGGCTTCGTGATTTTGATTATAAGCAGTTATTTTTCCTAATGGATCCACGCTAAAAAAATGTGTAATTTATTCCCATATAATCTAATTACCAACCCGTTATTCGAACCCTTCGACAGGCTCAGGGTCCGATTAGGGGCCTGTTTCAGGAGCGAGAATACTTAGGTATTGTAGTGTCGTTTTCTATTTACCTATTCAATTTTGATTGTCGCCAGGTTCCGTCCTTCCCCTTTTATTCTCCCTTTTCTTTTTGCATAAATCAATTTAATTATTTCTGCTCTTGAATCTGCAACTACTATCTCATTTGGTGTTTCAATTTTCAAGTAGTCGGTCTGTAATTCTCTATCCTTAATTTTTACGTTAAACATCGTTCCAGTGAAAATAGATAGAACTGTCATTGAACTGTCAGGTTGCAAAATAACCACTGAACTGTCTGAGCTTGGATTGTTAGGAAAATTATGAATTTGACTCTTGTCCGAATAATTGAGCCCGGGTCGGACAGTTACTCTGGCGACATGGTCCGAAGTGTTGTCAATGGTCAATACCTTAAATCCCTCGCAACTGTTTAATAGCATAGAGATTATTAAAAGTGTCAATATTTTCGTTAACCGTCTCATTTATTTAATACCCTACATTTTTCCAAAAATGGACTTTTAGCATCACGTACAATTGTTATGGACTAAACAATTTTGTGCTTAAAACATGGACATTTTTGGCATGCTTAGCAGAAATGTATAAGATGCACGCGAAAGGTCGGAACTGGCTGTAAGCTTAAGCTTTACCTTATTCAGCACCAATAACCTAATCTTTTCTATTTGTCAGTGATGAATTTTCCTCTAATTAGGTTAAATGAATCATTCTCTTTTCGCCCAGTGAATATCAAGGAAAAATTTTTGCCGTCTTTACTTAGCCATTTATTTGCAAAATTCCAATAAAATGTATTCAAAGGAATGAATCCTTCTCCCCATGAATTGTCATAAAGAACAGTAGTCCATGGTCCCCATGGTTCTGGGGCATCAAACATGCCAAGGTTCCCTCGATGAGATTCAGTATGTTCTGTTGTCAAAAAATACCTTTCAAGTTTTGAGTTATAGCTCACATTGATGCTCCAACCAACACCGTCAGGGTTTTCAAAGACAGGTAGTCGTTCGTTTAAATTTCTTGTCCATATTGGCTTATCATTATTGGTGCCCCCAAAAAATGAATACGCATTCTGCACTAGGATAGAGTCCTTATGAACTCTGGCTAAATCGATGAGTCCGGGTTTTTGACAATTTAACCAATCTACTTTATCTTCATAATTATCAGGCCCTTCGTAAGATTGAAAACGTATTAGATACGTGTAAACAAAATCATCTTTAGCATTTTCGTAGTTTTTATCAAAATTGCACACGGTTGGCATCATAATTCCTTCTTCCCTAGTAAAATTCCAATCTACAAATTCCCATGTCGCACCGTGATTATCAGAATAGGCAATCTTTGCTTGATCAAATTGGTCTTCATCGGTTTGAAACATACCACACCACATGTATAAGATTCCATCGATGCTAATAATACCGTAACTTTTAGCAATTAAATTATTATTATTATTCTCACTATTATGCCCTCCCCATACATTAAAAGCTTTAAAATCATCCCAATTCCCTTCTAAACGCGCTACCCCAATACTAGATCGTCCAAGCTTATTGGTGCCATCAAACCCACCACCATCTCCCCAAACGGTGTATTGCTTGTTATCATCAGCCCATGTAATTGGCCAGTTATCGCTGCCAGGCGCTAGACTAATATGCGTAGACCAATCAAACTCAATATTTTTAACAACTGGACTTGGCGGATACGGCATATTTTGGGAATATACAATGGTAGCATTTGCAATTAATAAAATTATTATAGATAATTTAACGCTCATTGAGTTTTCAGTTAAAGTTTAGGTGAATGTTGCTTTAAATGATTTATTAGATGATTTGGCATCCAATATAGTAAATAAAAAACTAACCAAGAAAATCCGCAAAATGCCCTCAAGCAGAAACCAATCGAACAGCTCTTCATAGCCTCAAAACTACTTATACATTGCCTATTCTTTTCCTAAACCAACGGGGAAGACCACGAAATTCTGGATTATTACCTTAGAAATAGACAATTTATAATACAGCTTGCTTTAACTTTCTAAACCAATCCGGGAATATTCAAAAGCTGTCCTGATAGCCAAAATTGTCCGTGTACTATTCCACCTACTTTTGGTTCGGTCGAAAAGAATCCCCAATCTGCTACTACATCTATTTCCCCTCCCAGCGTATCCACAAGCATCCACTGAAATTCCTGACCTGTTAGATCATTTAATTTCTTCTCTGATTGTTTAATTGTTCCGGTAATAATTCCTAAAGCCTCTGGTGTATTGAGCTCAGGGTTTTCATTAGAATTGAATAATCCACTCGGCACAAAGGATTGAGTTGACCATTTTACTCCACCCTCTTGCCCTTGCTCAAATGCTGTTTCATTTTCATAATAATCTATATCCTGAGCAAATGCAGAGAGCTGTATTGCTATGCTTTGTGGAAACTTTATACTTCCCAATGATTTATGGTTTGGAACATCAAAAACAAATGGATAAGCCCCACTTTCAGGATTGCCTGGTTCAGTTGGGTCGGCCCATGAATGAAATGCGCCATCTAACTCGCTTTCCATCCTATCAAGGGAGGCTGTTAAGCACACATTCCTTTTACTAATTCCTTTATAATGAGGTTTAACACCTAACAATTCATGATTCAAATTGCTTTGTATCCAAAGCTCTGCACCGGAAGAATCTGAATACTGAAAATAAGTGCCTTTATCAGTTTTAATCGAGCTAGCCTTTGCATATGCTTTTTTAGCCAATTTGTAAAATTCCTCTTCACTATCTATGTCAAATCCTATATCTGATAAATGACTCATTCTTTCGCTTTTTTAATGCCCCGTTAAATTAAGGATTCCGGACTAGGAATCCAGTGAAGCAAGGGATTTTTAAATTGAATCAGAAAAAAAAGGCCTTTAAACCCGGATTGTGTAATAGGATTTCTCCGCCCTGACAATGTCAGGGGTGAAGCCTGTCCCGTGTTTACGGGAAGTGTTGCAATCGAAAGACAATCAGGCTGTTTGGAAAATTTAGCATAGCACCGCTATGGTGAAATTGAAAACAGCAACGATTGGGTATTTTGAAGCGATTTCAGCATGTAATAGATTGTCTATTGCATATCTCGGGTTAAATCTCTGAATGGATGTACTGTGCATCCCATTAAAAAAAAAAGGTCTGGTGGGATACCAGACCTTTCAGGGGTAGTTGATTATTTTAAAAAGTGGATTGTAATTACATTTTAGCGATTAATGACTAACCTTAGATGGTCAATAACACCATCTCTTCCAAGTAGTCTCACCAAATAAACGCCTTGTTCAAGTTTACGCAAAGGAAGGGTATATTCACTACCATTACTGTTTCCAGCGTTGAAGTTCAATACCAGTCTACCATTCACATCGTAAACATTTATCCATTTCACAGAAACCTCAACAGGCAAGCTAATGATAGCTTCATATTTTGCTGGGTTAGGATAAATTGTCGCTTTGGATACCTTAGCTTTTGGCAATTCTTCATTTGAATCCTCATCGGCATCATCTGCCAATTCATCGTCTTCAAACATAACCCTTGAATTGGCTCCTTCACCACCATTATTTGGGTCCAGTCTTTCAAGAATGATTCCGGATACACTTGCATTATTGGCAGAGGCTATGAAACCTAGGTTCATTTCTCCATCTGTTACGACAATGTCTTCAAAAACCAATTCAGTAGGCTCATAATTGCTTTCAACATATAGATCGAAATCTTCATGTACCGTTACTCCTTCAATTAAGATATCAAAAACCCGTTGACCAGGTTGACCAGCAGGTCCACCATTGCCAAACCACAATTCATTGTGGAATGTCCTAACTCTATAGATACCATTGTCAACAGGGATATTGTAAGCCAAAGACTTTCCATACCTATCTGTCTGGTAAAGTTCAATAGCACTTGAAGAACTGTTTTTGTATGTTTTAGTACTATTGAATAAGGTTGGGAAGGCTTTGTCTCCCAAGAAGAGCTTACCCTGATAAGAAGTATTGACATCCGATCCGGCATTCAAATACATTGACCAAATCGGAGCTTCGTCCCAAATATTAATCTCTAAAGTATCCGCATCCATCATTGCAGCACTATCCATAACTGTTAAGATAACAGAATAAGTACCAGCAGTATCATACAAATGTGTAGGATTAATCAATGTACTTGACTCACCGTCTCCAAAGTTCCAATTGTAGATCAAGTCTCCTGAGCCCGTGGAAGCAGAGGCATCAAAAGCAATTTCAAATGGTGCGGCACCTTCTATATCCGAAGAGTTAATAATTGCAAATGGAGGCAAGGACACTGAAGTCAATGATTCGATCGTTAAACCTACTATAGTGGCATTGTTTTTTGATGCAACCAATCTGAGATTTAACTCACCATCTCTTACTTCAATGTTCTCAAAAATCAATTCAGTTGGGGCATTACTATATTCTGCAAATAGATCAAAATTATTTTTAACCACCTCACCTTCAATCATAATGGTGTACACTCGCTGACCTACTTCTGAAGCAGGACCAGACTTTCCAAACCACAATTCGTTGTGAAAGGTTTTTATCGTATAAACTCCATTTTCAACTGGTGCTGAAATAGTAACATTTTTGCCTGATCTTTCTGTTAAAAACAGTTCCGGATCTCCTGCTCCTAAATTGCTCCATATCGAAGAGTTTTCTATTGTAATACCGGAAGTGGCTTCCCCTTGGAAATCGGTGCCCATATAACTTGTCGTTAAGTTAGTACCCATATTTACACTTAGGCTATAGGTAGGCACAGGAATATAATCACCTACTATGATCTCTAGTTCGTCTGTATCCATGTATCCATTTTCATCCGTGACTTTAAGACTTACCAAATAAGTACCGTTTTCATTAAAGGTATATTCAGGTTGCATCTCTGTAGAGGTAAAATCGTTTTCGAAGTTCCATTCATAAGTCAATTCACCATCACCTGTAGAATTTCCACCATCAAATGTTACTGTTAATGGAGCTGGTCCATTAACAGTATTGGCTTCTGCTAAGGCTTCCGGATAAACAATTAAGTCATCTTGTGCTTTTATCGAAAAGCCAGATAAATTGGCATTGTTCACTATGGCTACTAATTGTATGTTCAAAGTGTCATCAGAAACGATGATGTTTTCATGGGTCAATTCAATAGGCTGATAGGCATTCTCGACAAATAAATCGAAGTTACTTCTTACAAGTTCACCTTCTATATAGATGTCATAGACCCTTTGATTTGGTCTTGCTTCTCTACCATCTCTACCAAACCATAATTCATTGTGATAGGTTTTTACAGTAAAGACACCATTTTCAACAGGCACTGAATAAGTGAAATTCTTTGCATAACGCTCTGTCAAATACAATGGAGGATTTCCTGCTGAACTATTGCTATAGGCATTAGAACTGGTAAAGGTTATTCCAACATTGTTTTCTCCAATATAAGATTCTCCATTTTGCTCAACGGTAAACTGACTTCCTGCATTTACATTCAATTCAAATTCTGATGGAGAAATAGCACTAATCGTCACTGAATCTGTAGCAGAATCTCCTGCCAAACTTGAGACAGTTAGTTTCACATTAAATTCACCTACTTCCTCAAAAAGATGGGTTGGGTTTTGTTCAGTCGAAGTATTACCGTCTCCAAAATCCCAAGCAAAAGTAAAGTCCTGAGGTCTGGAAATTTCATTGAAGAATTCCACTTCAACAGGCACTATTCCGCCAACAGTAGAGGTAGTAATATTAACAATTGGTATTGCCCCAATTTCGCCTTGATTAACTATCGAAATACCTGAAATTGTTGCATTGTTTACCTTTGCAATCAAACTTAAGTCCAAAACTCCATCGGTAACTTCTATATTTTCGAATATCAAAGCAATAGGTTGATTGTTGTTTTCTACAAACAAGTCAAAATTAGGTTTAACAATCTCATCCTCCAGAAGAATATCAAACACTCGTTTACTAGGGCCGGCTGTACCCCCATTAGGCAATCCAAACCAAGTTTCTGTATGGTGGGTCGTTACTGTATAAACACCATTTGGAACTTCTATCTGATACGTAAGGTATCCTGCAAATCTCTCTGATTTGTACAATTCATTTCCAACAACGTTCCCATTTCTATAAACTGACCCGCCATTGTGTATGGAGGTAAGACTTAAATCGCCCAAATAAGTATTTCCTTCTAATTCTACATTTGCACTAGAACCTGTATTGTAATAAAGAAATACTTCTTCAAAATTTCCATCAGCCTCTATTGGGATGGTAATCTCCTCATCATTTCTAAGGGTAATTACCAAATTGGCAGAACCAGTAAGTTCTTCTCCAACAAAATCCAATGTGAAATTATATGCATCTTCAGCTCTAAGGAGCACATTACTCACCAATTCCCCTGAGACGATTTCAAAATCTTCAGCATTTTCTCCAGTAAGTTCAACTGACCTTATCCAAACACCTGTTTTACCATTTGTAAGGCCAATACTTATGTCTTTAGGCTTACCTTTTTTGACAAGGATAGTTTCAGGAACTACCAATTCACTTTCTACCAGTGGACTTGTATTCGGATCATCAAAACCGAAGTACTCCATGTTACCAATATTTCCTCCTCCTCTTCTAGGAGAACCGGCAACTACATACAAACCTTTTCCGGAAACTATACCTTGTGTACCATGACGTCCAATATTGAGGGTATCAAGTATTTTCCATTCCTGAGTCAATGGATCAAACATTTCTACATTAGGTAATGCTAGAGGATCAGTAGCAACTTCTCCTCCTGCTACAATCAACTTACCAAGATAGTTGTTCACAACTGCAGCAGCTCTAGGTGTAGGTAAATCCAAGCTATCAGGTAAAGTACTCCATGTTTGTGTAATGAAGTCATAAACATCAACTTCTGGCAATACTGGTGTAAAAGTACCCAATTCACCTCCAGATTGTCTACCAGAAACTGCATATAGTTTACTGCCAATTGTAGCTGCAAAGAAATGGTCTCTAGCCCTAGGTGCATTTTCCAAAACAGTCCACTCACCAGTTTCAGGATCATAGCTATCGAAGTAATTAACATAACCGCCATCATGTCCATCAGTATTTCCACCTACTACATAGAATTTACCTCTATATTCTACAAGGCCAGCTGATCCTCTTCTTCTATTTTCAGGAATTTCAGGTCCTTCTATCCATAATTCGTTCACTGGATCAAACATCCAAATATTTGATGCCGGAGTTTCATTTGGAAAGTCATTGTTCTCAAATGCACCAATCACCCAAATAAGTCCCTGATAATATACTGCCTGAAAATGGTTAAAGCTATAAGGATTAATTTCGGTCAGAGAACGCCACGAATCATTCTCTATATCATAAATATCAATTGTAGTTGAACTTTCTCTACCTCCCATAAGATAAAACTCATGACCGGCTTGTACAAAACTACCTTCATGCCGAGGGTGGTAGGAACGATTTTCATTTTTAAAGTGCCATTCCTGACTTGTCAATTCTGGACTAATGGTCCAATTGAAGTTAAAGGAGACAGCATCTGAATGAATTTCATCTTCATCATCAATAGTAACGGTAATTCTGTATGGGCTATTGGCCAATGCCCCTTCTTCAATGGTTCCATAGATGGTACCATTCGTTGGTTCAAGAAAGATTCCTGGAGGCAATCCTGTAGCAGTGTAACTTAAATTTCCATTTCCTCCGGAAGCTTGCACATACATACTACCATCTGTTTCGTGACCAGCAAAATTAATCTGGTCCTCAACTTTAGTAAAGGTAATAGGGTTTTGAATTGGCTTACCCAGAATTTCTATCCCATTGAAAAGCGGATTTTCTTTTTGTTTTTGGAATATTATATTCAATTCACCATCAGTCACTGTGACCTGGTATTGCTCCATTCCTCCCACCTGATGTCCAAATCTCTCGATTAAGTCGATGGTTGTTTCAACCATATCACCTTCTATCTCAATTCCATAATAACGTTTACCTAGTGTAGAAGTACCTATATATCCATTACCTAAATATAAGTTTACTGCATATTGTCCATTTGGAAGCGGAATTTTGTATTCCATAGTGCCCTCTGTGGTATACCTTTCAGTACCAAAAAGCTGTACATATTCTTCATCCGAAATATATGATGGTATGGATACATGTCTATTATCAGCTAAAAAGCTATTGGTGCCACTTTTTCCTAGTGTGGCTTCAAAAACATCAGAATTTGCGGGTCCATTAACATAATTGGGTAACCAAGAGGGTGTGCCATCGTTGGTACTTATTACAGTTCCTCCTCCATTTATCCTAAGTAAAATAGTGAAATCTTGTTCTACAGTTACTTCAAAAGTTTGATCAACAAAGTATCCATTTGAATCTGTTGCCCTTATGGTAATGTTTGAAACAACCTCATCATTCGGTATGTTTATTGTTAATTCATGATTGACAATAGATGCTCCAATAACTGAATTTGTATTTTCAGCAATGGTAAAAGTTAGATTATTTTCCCCATCATTGTCACCAAAATATTCTTCTAAATCAATGGTCACGTCATCATCTCCAAGCAACTTTCTGATATCTTTCAGGCTACGAATAGTGTATGGTTTTTCTCCGATTACACTAATGAAATTCCAAACGCCAATAAAGCTTTTTAACGAATCATTTGATGTGCCATAAATACCTACCGCCAAAGGCTCACTCATATCCTGAATGGAAGTAAGCACTGATCCCGAAGCCTGAATTGTACCAAGTGGAACCAAAGCTTGATTACTGTATTTATAGAATGGTTTTACTGTACCATTTACTGGATCTACATCAAATGACAATTCTATTAAAGTATTTGATCCTGGTCTCTCATTTACAGGAATAGGTAAAAACAAAGGATTGGGATCTTCTACATCATTAATTTCCTGAGCTGCAAGTATTCCATCAGCAGTAAATACAAGTTTGATAAAATTACTCTGAGTACCATCCCCTATTTGAATACCTACTTCTCCATCTCCATCAAAATCGTACAATTGGCCCGGTGACGACAAACCTATGATTCCTGAGGTAATTACATAGTTCCCTACCTCAGTGCCCACATTTACGCCCAGTTGAAACCCTTTCTCTTGAGTATTGGTTAGCCCATTGGCTGTTCCTCCAGTCATGGAGACCTGAATAGCACCAGCCGTTCCACCATAAATATCAGGGGGACCTGGACTATCATTCCCTTTATCCAGCCATTCTAGCCAGTTAGGGTTTAAACTTCCATTGTTCATAAGCCCAGTTAATCCCAAGCCTAAATAACCAAATTCATCTCCAGAAGCATCTGATTGATTGGTGAACAATTGGTTTTCTAAAGGAAGATCACTAGGATAACCTACTTGAAAAGGATCCAATTGGTCTAAAATTCCATCTCCATCATCATCCTCATCATTTAAATTAGAAATTAAATCCTTGTCATAATCATCAGGAGCTGAACCACCAGAGCAATAGTCTGTACCATTGTCAATTTCATCCTGATTAGAATACCCATCATGATCATAGTCTGCCAACGGATCAAACTCAGGGTCATCCTCAGCTATACAAAAAATATCATCAGCAGGAGTTAGAATCATAATCCTATTGTCGAAAGTAGCTGCCCAAATCGTTCCGGGAAATGTAGAAGTATCTCCATTTGTGGTGATTCCTAATGCATTTCCACCATTTAGGTTCCATTTATTGAACTCAGCTTCTTTTAAAGTACCATCCTCATTAAGGTGGATCAAATGTAAAATCCCTCCATTTTTACCAACAATCAAAGAGCCTTTTATCGCCCCTTCAAAATTACTCGCTGTATATTCAGCTATACCATTTGAATTGTTCGGTACTACTGTAATAATATCAGGTTGAGGTCCATTGGAATTGGTTAATGTAGGAGAAATAAAATCTGCCTCTGCCGGATTAGCTACACTGTAAGGAACAGGAGGCCAGTTTACTGGCAAGCTATTGGCTGCATATTCCTCAAAACCAGGATCTCCAGGTGCAATTGGTTCTAATATTTCTGTTCTAAACTTATCTGATGGTGTAACCATCGGAGTAATATGAGTAAAATCCTTATCATCCCCGACAAACTTAGTATATAAGCCAGCTCCTCCCGGAGAAAATGGAAAAGGGCTACCAAGTTGATATGGTTGCCCTGGATTCGCTCTTATAGGTGTTGGATGACCTCCATAATAAGTACCAGGAGTATAATTCTCTAAATCGGCAGAAATCATTATAAGATGATCCTGATTATCTACAAATTCTCCTGTAATAGTAGGATTTAAAGGACTCGCCCCAGGTTCTAGTGGATCATATGCATTGGTAACCAAAGTAGCATCTCCTTCAAACTGAGGCATTCCACCCCAGTTAATGTTGGCACCATTGTCTGTTAAATATAGTCTGTTATTTTCAGTAACTACCAAATCATAAGTATTCCTATAACCTGGCGAAAAAATCTTCACAGGGCCGTCTAAGGTTACCATTCCCATATTCAATCCATCATTGCCGCCAAATGGGTCGTTGACATCTATGCCGTCATACCCAGGATCATTCGGGTCATAAATACCATTTACATTAGGTCTTGTGGGATCATCCAATGTTGGAACATCGTACTTATAAGCCCTTCCTGAATGGGCATCTATTTTTGTAGGAAGTGCTTCCAATGCGTCCAGATCAATCTGTAACACAGCTGCAGCAAGCGCATATTCGGATATATAAGTGAAATTCTTGGAAGGTGAACCAGCATTGGTAAAACCTCCATTACTTACTAATAAGTAAGGCTTCCCTCCTATAGTTGTATACTCTATACCATTAATAGCATGATTTTCTTCCGATCTGGCAAGCCCTCTAACCAAATCTACGACTTCCCACTCGGTACCGGTCCAGGTCAACCTTGTGATCATACTGGAATTGGTATCCAACATGGTGTCACCACTTGGCCCACCCCATTTAGGATCACTTGAGGTAGCATAAATAACAGGATTTTCGGCTGTACCTGTTACTGTTATACCCGTTATTTGCCTACCATTTCGATTGTCATAAGCCAAATATCCATGATCATCGTAATTAGGTATTTGCTTAACACCTAATAATACTTCCTCCCCAATAACATCATATTGGTTAGGTCCTTCCTTGGATATGGTATAAATTTTAATTTCTCCCTTGAGCTGAGACACGTAAAGTCGCTCATCAGGACCAAATTCTAAGGATGTACCTAATTTGATTTCCTCGAACTCATTAAAATTTAGTGCTGTCTGATTAAAACTAACCGTCTGGCCTTGCAATGGCCCCGAACTCCCTAATCCAATCAATATAATGCAAAAAAACAATTTGACCGGAATAATTACCCGCTTTTTCATCGTAATTGAAATTAAATATGCTAAAACTGTTTAATAAGAAAAATATAAAAATTTTCAACTGTTTATCTACTACAATATTAAGGGATTTAACAGTAAAAGTCAAGTCTAAAAAGCATTTTAATCGTTTTAAAATACATTTTTATTGATTCATTTGTTATCTAGCGCTGGATTTATACAAAGAAGGTAAAATAAGTTTATTAATGGTTACTTTTGTACATTGATATGAAGGAACAAAAAAGCTATTTCATTCTCGTTTTGATTTTAGGTGCCTTAAGCACCATAAGTCCTTTTTCTGTGGACATGTATCTTCCTGCATTTCCGGCAATAGCAGATAGCCTTTCCACTAGTATATCCAACGTTCAATTGTCTTTGACCAGTTATTTAATTGGGATTGCCATCGGTCAATTGTTTTATGGACCCTTACTAGATAAGTTTGGCAGAAAAAAACCCTTATATATAGGTTTGTGGATATATGTGGTAACCTCAGTAGGGTGTTCCTTTACATCTTCCGTTGAATCTCTTATTCTAATGAGATTCATGCAAGCTGTAGGGGGCTGTGTGGGAATGGTAGCTGCTCAAGCTTTAGTCAGAGACATTTTTCCAGTAAACAAAATTGCCCAAGCATTTGCCCTGCTTACCTTGGTGATTGCAGTTTCCCCAATGATAGCCCCCACTTTAGGGGGGTATATTACAGCTCATTTTCATTGGCATTGGCTTTTTATTATTTTGTCAATTATATGTACGCTGATTATTTTTGCTTGCAAATGGCAGCTTCCGGATGGTGCAGATCCTGACCCTAGTGTATCTCTAAGGCCAAAAGCCGTAACCAAAAAGTACTTAGAAGTATTACATAACAAACAATACTTAACCTTCATTCTCGTTGGTGGGATTGCAGGAGCAGCCCCCTTTGCCTATATAGCAGGGTCTTCGGATGTATTCATTAATATTTACGGACTTACAGTCACTGAATATGGATGGCTATTTGCTTTCCTGTCGATTGCCATGATCGGGGCTACTCAACTGAACCATGTTCTGCTCAATCATTTTAGCAATAGAACAATTGTGATTACTGCATTGTGTTATCAATTGGTGATTGGTTTTATTATGATCCTGGGAGTTTGGACAAATTCCTTCAATGTTTATTTCCTAATAGGCATGATGTTTATATTTTTAACAGGCCATGGATTAAGTGTACCCAATTCCACAGCCATCTCCTTGGCCCCATTTAGCAAAGATGCGGGAAGTGCTGCAGCCATGATGGGGTTTATGCGCATGGCAATTGGAGGCATTGTTTCTGCTTTGGTAAGCGTATTTCATAATGGCACGGCTATACCTATGGTATTTTTAATGGCATCTTGTATTTTAATTGCAGGACTTGTACTGCTCTATTATTA
Organism: Cyclobacterium sp. L-R; assembly: GCF_056859355.1. Taxonomy (NCBI): domain Bacteria; kingdom Pseudomonadati; phylum Bacteroidota; class Cytophagia; order Cytophagales; family Cyclobacteriaceae; genus Cyclobacterium; species Cyclobacterium sp. L-R. The sequence goes on along the minus strand of NZ_JBSXOH010000067.1, from coordinate 32,106 downwards.
TTATTCTATTGGAGAACTAAAGCGTTTTAGAAATATAAAGCAAGACTGATTGGCAAATTTCTATATTATAGGGGATACTGGAATAATTTTTTAACTTTGCACTTTATTAATAAAACAGTAGGTATACAGAATGATTTCAGTAGATAATTTATCCCTCAAATTCGGCAAGAGAACCCTGTTCGAAGACGTTAATTTAAAGTTTACTCCCGGAAACTGTTTTGGCGTAATCGGAGCCAACGGAGCCGGTAAGTCAACTTTTTTAAAGATTCTTACAGGTGAAATGGATAGTACTACGGGAAATGTGAACATCACACCCGGCCAAAGAATGGCAGTATTGTCACAGGATCACTTCGCCTTTCAGGATGAAGAGGTTCTACGGACCGTTATTATAGGTCATAAAAAACTTTTTGAAATAATGACGGAGAAGGATGCCATCTACATGAAGGAGGACTTTAGCGAAGAGGATGGCCTAAGAGCTGCTGAACTAGAGGCTGAGTTCGCTGAAATGGATGGTTGGAATGCTGAAAGTGATGCTGCTGCATTATTGTCCGGACTTGGTGTTTCAGAAAACCTTCATAACAAGTTGATGAAAGACCTATCTGGGGACCAAAAGGTAAGGGTGCTCCTAGCTCAGGCTTTATTTGGTAATCCTGATATTCTCGTTCTTGATGAACCTACCAATGATCTGGATGCAGAAACCATAGGCTGGCTTGAGGACTTTTTAATTAACTTTAAAAACCTTGTTATAGTAGTTTCTCACGATAGGCATTTCCTAGATGTAGTTGCTACACATATAGTAGATATCGATTTTGGTAAAATCAACATCTACTCCGGTAACTATACATTCTGGTATGAATCTTCTCAATTAGCGGCCAAACAAAAATCAGATCAAAACAAAAAAGCTGAAGACAAACGAAAAGAACTTCAATCTTTTATAGAGCGTTTTTCTGCCAACGTTGCTAAGTCCAAACAGGCCACAGCAAGAAAGAAAATGTTGGAAAAATTGAATGTAGATGAAATCCAGCCTTCGACAAGAAAATATCCTGGTATTATTTTCAAGCCTGAACGTGAAGCTGGAGATCAAATCTTGCTAACGGAAGAGCTTGAACTTAAAAATGACAGCTCTACCTACTTTACCGATGTTAATTTAATGGTAGATAAAGGAGATAAAATAGCCTTTCTTTCCAAAACCAAACAAGCGGTTACAAAATTTTTCCAGACTATAATGGGAGAATCTCCTGTTCAGTCTGGAAGTTTTAAATGGGGAGTAACTATCAATAAGGCTTATATGCCGAATGATAATTCTCCTTTCTTTGACTCCGATTTGAAATTGATTGATTGGCTTAGCCAATATTCAGAGAACCAGGAAGAAGCCTATGTTCGAACATTTTTAGGAAGAATGTTATTTACTGGTGAAGAATCCTTTAAGAAAGCTTCTGTTCTTTCTGGGGGTGAAAAAGTAAGGTGCATGCTTTCACGTATGATGCTTCAAAATCCAAACTTGTTGGTTTTGGATGAACCTACCAATCACCTCGATTTGGAATCTATCCACGCTCTTAACAATGCCATGATAGATTTCAACGGGACAGTATTGTTTTCTTCCTATGATCATGCTTTTGTTCAATCAGTAGCCAATAGGATAATCGAATTTACTCCATCAGGCACAATTGATAGAAGAATGGATTATGAATCTTACCTTGAAAGTGAGGAGATCAAAGCTCTTAGGGAAAAAATGTACAAGACTTCTTGAGTGTAAATTCTTAGTCAGAAAAATAAATTAAAAAAGCTGTGGAGATAAATTCCACAGCTTTTTTAATTGTTCTAATTGTTATACATGTACACCTGTAGTTCCACCACCTTCTAAGGTAAGGTTTACAGGAGCATTGGTCTTCCAAGAACCACCAGTAAAGTCAGGGACATCTATAGAATTGGATCTATTGGCCACAGACCACTCACTTAACGGAGCGATAGCACTCCAAAGTGCTCCATCATAAACATCCTGGTCATAAGGAAGTCCATTTCTTAGGCAATCGATCATTCGCCAGTCCATCATAAAGTCCATTCCACCATGGCCACCAATCTGCTTGGCCATCTCTCCTACTTTTTTGACTATTTCAGGAGTATAACGCTCTTCAAGGGCTTTCATTTCATCAGCTTTAAACCATCCCTCATGTCCAGTAGAAATTCCTGGAACAGGATATTTGCTTGCAGCACCCTTCGTTCCGCTTAATAAATGAATTCTTGAGTAAGGACGGGGAGAACTTACATCATGCTGAACCATTATTGATTTCCCCTTTTTCGTTTTTATAATAGTGGTATTCATATTACCCCTAAAATTCTTAGTAGCAAAAGAAGAATAAAAACTATCTGTTTCTGCCAATTTCTGAGCATTTGCTTTCATAAGGAAATCATTGCTAGAAAGTGAGGTTAAATAATCCATTTGGTCTCCCCTATTGATGTCCATGGCCTGACAAACAGGTCCTAAACCATGGGTTGGATAAAGACTACCATTTCTAAAGTTCTCTTTCAAACGCCACATGTCTTGGTAACCTTCCTTCTGAAAGTTCAATCCCAACAAGTCGTGAATATAAGCTCCTTCACCATGGAATACATCACCAAAGAATCCGTCTCTAGCCATATTGAGCGTCATCAACTCAAAGAAATCATAACAACAGTTTTCCATCATCATGCAATGTTTCTTAGTGCGTTCAGATGTCTCTACCAATTGCCAGCATTCTTCTACCGTAACAGCAATAGGTACCTCACTACAAGCATGTTTACCAGCTTCCATGGCATAAACAGCCATAGGGGTATGCCATTCCCATGGAGTTACTATATATATTAAATCAAGGTCGTCCCTATCAACCATTTTCTTCCAGGCATAAGCAGAACCACTGTAAGTTTCAGGTTTATGTTTGGTGCCTTCCAAAGATTTCATCACTTTGTCTACCATTTCTGGCCTTAAGTCACAAAGTGCTTTAATCTCAACACCTTCAATTTTACTAAGTCTGTTAACTGCTCCAGGTCCTCTATTTCCTAAGCCTACTACTCCCACTCTTACTACGTCCAATTTAGGTGCAGCATAGCCAGACATGTTAAATCTCTGGGTATGTTGTTTCTTGCTTTGAGCAAGCACCTGCTCTTGTTCTTCTAGTGACAATCCTTTAAAACCAGTTCCCACTACTCCTAATCCGGCAAGGCCGGAGAGTTTCAAAAACTCTCTCCTTTTATTACTCATAAGTACATTTATTAGTTAGTTGATTCTTTAAATTTATATATATATTCAAAATCTTCATCAGATTTTGAAAAACACTTTCTTTTTATACAAAAAATAACACAAATACCACATTATAGCCAAGGTGAAAACCCCATTTAGCAATTCAAGTAAATTTTCAGGAAAACCTAATGGTTCTAAAAACCCATAGTTGAAAACATGAACCACTTTAGCCAACCATCCGTGACCAAGTAAATTCGCAAACAAATAAATAAAAATAGAATTCATGCCCACTACCGTAAACATAAAGGGCCATTGATTAACCTTCTTTACATCAATAAACCAGAAAAAGAAGGTCAAGACAAGGATGGCCCATCCACCTGATGCAAGAATAAAGGAACTAGTACAGATTCTCTTAATGATTGGGGTAATGCCTGACCAATCCAGTCCATAACCCAAAACCAACCCCGATAGACCAGCTATCAACAAATATTTTATTTTTAGGTCACTAGCTCTTTGGCTTAGTAAGATTTTCCCACACATGGCTCCCCAAAGCGTATGTACTGTTGTAGGTATGCAATTGATGGCTACCCATCCGCCACTACTTAATTTACCCATTAGAATCAAATCAACATACGAACCAAAATTCTCACCTTTAACAAAAGGAGCGGCAGGCTCATAAAGTCTATACATCAATTCGGTTAATAGCAACAAACCAATGGAAATAGCAAGTTGGGTTTTAAGTGGTTTATTGATTAAAAAATAGGTCACTAAAATGGTAAAAGACAATTGAGTAAGCACATTCCATAACTCAAAAACCAGCTTTCCGGCATTTATACAATACAGCCCTGTACCAAACAGAAAAAGAAGCAAGCACCTTTTGAGGATGTGGCGCGTAACTTTCCCTTTATCTCCCTGTTTAGCCAATCTTTTATTCAAAGAAAATGGCATGGCAACACCAACGATAAACATAAAGAAAGGCTGAATAAGATCCCAAAATCTTAATCCATTCCAAGGATGGTGGGTAAATTGGGTAAAAAACATATGCCCAACTGAACCTTCTGAAAACATCCCCTCAAAAGCCCCATAAATTCTCGCTGACTCGCCGATTAGCAAAAACATAGTAATGCCTCTGTAGGCATCCAAAGAAACTAATCTATTGTCATTGGCTTTCTGAATACTGGTCATTTACTGTTAGGGAAAGAGAAAGTAGTCATTAATCGTGTTATGTGATATTTCAAATATAACTTTTCATGTTTCAGGTTCAAATAGAACTTCATATAAATTATATGACTGGTTAGTCATGAATGCTTAAATTTTTCGCTTTACCTACTAAATTCACAAAAATTACTTACTGAATATTAGATAAAAATTGAATTTAGCTTTTATATTGGTTCAGAAATAAGCCAACCTTACCTATTATTTTACATTCACAAATAAGCCCTTAAAACACAAGGTCTAGTCAAGAATTTCTTTTACAATTGAATAATATCCTTTGGCATGCTGATCCATACCCAGATCAGTTGGATGAGTTCCATCTACCGTTCCTTCCATGGTAAGCCCAATTTCCTCTTTTTCCAAGTAATAAAGTTCTTCCACTCCTTCCGCTATCAACATTCGGTAAGCTACTTTTGATAAATTATTTCTGCCTTGATAGGCATTTTTTCTATCCATATTTACCAATTCATCCGTATAACCTGCATGTTCAACCATTAGGATAGGTGTATCGGGTCTTTCTGCTTTCAATTTCCGCACGGAATCCATCATCCTCTTGGTAACTTCCTCCTCAGAAAAGGTATCCCTAACCAAATTTGGTAAGCAATCCAGCACATATAAGCTACTATTTATTGTAGCCATATAATCAATAAGTGGCTCTTCTAACATTCCATTTCCTGAAAATCCAAGATTAATCATCGGCTTATTAATCATTCTTTCTAAGATGGCGGTCCATGCCATCCCAGGCCTGGAAGCACATCCTCCTTGGGCAATAGAAGTACCATAAACGACTACCGGCATCTCATTATTTGAAGGAGAAATAAAACTGAAATCAGCATCATTATCTACTCCAATTTCAAGGAAGGTAACTTCATTGTACAAAGGCAGGTAGAGATCAAAATCTTTGGCTGTTGCAATACCTGCTTTAAGTGGGAAGGTATATTGGATCGTATCACCAAAGGAATAGCTTCCACGAACCCAAATCCATTCAGGACTATCTCTGATATAAAGGTCTAGTCCACTTACTCCTGTGGCAGGCATATGGGGCATTGCTTGACGTCCTGAGACCACATACCTAACCTTAATTTCCTGGGCATTTGTATTAAATTTCAACTTTACCCCTGCAGCATGTCTTGACAAACCCCATACAGCTTTTCTAACTTTATTTTCAGCATCATCGGGAAGTCTGTGATAATCCAAACCTGTCCAACCCTGTCCATGAATTAGGTTTTTATTTGGGGATTTCAAAGGGTTATTCCAACTTAAGTCTTCCTGAGCCAATACCAATGAAAACTGGCAAAACAATAAGGACAATGCCAAAAACAATCTTAGATTCATCTTGATAAAATTAGTGAAATTATTTTTTAGGAAAGTTTAAGCAACTAATTTAGAAAAATTAAGAAGATTAAAACCTAAATAACACAATTAACTGTGAACCGAATAATTTATTTCTGCCTTATTTTAGGGATTCTCCTAAGCAAGGCAACGATGGCCCAGAAAGGTCCATCCTCCAAAAAACCAAACGTAATCGTCATACTTACAGACGATCAAGGTTATAAAGATCTGGGAAGTTTTGGGGCTACTGACTTAAAGACCCCTAATATTGATAGACTGGCTACAGAAGGGGTTAAATTCACCCAATTTTATGCTGCAGCACCTGTATGCTCACCTTCAAGGGCCGCATTAATGACTGGCAAGTATAATTTTAATGCTGGACTTTTTGGCAACGTTTCTCCTCCTCATTCAGATCCAGAGGGTAAATCTGGTTTACCAACGGAGGAAGTTACCATGGCTGAAATGTTCAAATCCAACGGCTACAGAACTGGTTTAATAGGCAAGTGGCATCTAGGACATACTCCTGAAAAATTACCCAATGGGCAAGGATTTGATTATTTCTTTGGTCACCAGAGAGGTTGTATAGATAATTTTTCCCACTTTTTTTACTGGCATGGCCCAAACCTTCATGACCTATATCGAAATGAAACAGAAATATACAGGCCTGGTGAATTTTTCGGAGACCTTATGGTACAGGAAATGAAACAGTTTGTAAGTGAAAAGTCAGACCAACCATTTTTCACTTATTGGGCCATCAATATGCCTCACTACCCCTATCAGGGCGACCCAAAATGGCTGGATTATTATGCTGATCTTGAAAGTCCAAGAAAGGAATATGCTGCATTTGTATCCACTATTGATGAAATGGTTGGGGAAATTTATCACCACTTAAAAGCAATCGGTGAGTTAGACAATACAATAATTGTTTACCAATCAGACCATGGCTTTAGCGTAGAAGAGCGGGCATTTTTTGGTGGTGGTGATGCTGGAGCTTTAAATGGTGCAAAATTCAGTATGCTGGAAGGGGGAATAAGGGTTCCTGCCATTATTCGATTCCCTTCTCGACTGCCAGTAAATGAATCAAGGCATCACTGGGCAAATAGCATAGACTGGATGCCAACACTTGCTGAATTGACGGATATTAAAATACCTTCTAGTCAAAAGATAAATGGAAAAAGCCTGCTTCCTTTAATTTTAGATTCAAAAGTAGCTACTCCACACGAAACCATGTTTTGGGGCACTGGATTTCCAGACAATAAAAATCATGCCTGGGCGGTTCGAAAAGGCCCCTGGAAACTATTAGGAAACCCATATGACCCTACAGGTAAACTGACCTTCACTGAGGCAGACAAACTATACCTGACCAATATGGAAATGGATTCTACAGAGGTGAAAAATCTTGCTGATCAATACCCTGATAGAGTTAAAGAGTTGAACGAACTCTATCAAAATTGGATTAATGAAATAAAAATGAAAGAAAATAGGTAATTTTTATACAATATTTTCAATAAATTGTTTTAATACTTAAGTAACATTCATTAAAGTAAGCAGAATATTCTCGAAAGATTTTCAAAATTACTTTTCTCTTTAACAGAACATTTATAAAATTTTATTTAAACTTTTATAAATTATTAAAAAGACAGGAAAACTTTTCCTGTCTTTTTAATTTTCTATACGATTTCCAGCAAAATTCGATATTGTAATTCATCATTTTTATTCATTAATTTTCGGGAAAATATTTCTTTAACAATTTTTACAAAACATTATTCCGATATTTTATTATGTGTGGTATAGTTGCATACATTGGATCCAGAGAAGCATATCCAATAATTTTAAAAGGCCTTCAGCGCTTAGAATACAGAGGTTATGACAGTGCAGGCGTAGCCCTCTTAGACAAAGAATTGGCTGTTTATAAAAAGATGGGCAAAGTAGCTGAGTTAGAATCTTCCTTAGTTGGGAAAAACCTGCATGCTCAATCCGGAATTGGCCATACCAGGTGGGCAACTCATGGAGAGCCTTCTGACAGAAATGCTCATCCTCATCGCTCTAAATCAGGTAAACTAGCAATGGTCCATAATGGCATCATTGAAAATTATGCTCCAATAAAAAAGGAGCTACTACAAAAAGGCTATGCTTTCGAAAGTGACACTGACACTGAAGTATTGCTTCATTTTATAGATGACATTTACCAAAATGATGCAGAAAACCTTGAAGAGGCAGTCAGAATAGCTCTTAAAAGAATTGTTGGTGCTTATGTCATTATTTTATTGGATCAGGATCAACCTGACACATTAATAGCTGCACGAAAAGGCAGTCCACTCGTCATCGGCATTGGGAAGAATGAACACTTTTTAGCTTCTGATGCCTCTCCTATCATTGAATATACCAAAGAAGTGGTATACATCAACGATTATGAAATGGCTATTGTTAAGCCTGATGAATTGATCCTCAAGAACCCTGGTAATGAGAGAATAACTCCTTTTATCACCAAGCTTGACATGGAGTTGGCAGCCATAGAAAAAGGTGGCTATGAGCATTTTATGCTTAAAGAAATTTTTGAACAACCTACAGCCGTTTTTGATTGCCTTAGAGGAAGACTTGATGCTAAAAAAGGAACCATCACAATGGGAGGCATTGATCAGCACCTTGATTTGCTTAAGGAGGCCAAACGAATTATTATAGTAGGTTGTGGTACCTCTTGGCATGCGGGATTATTGGCCGAATATGTTTTAGAAGAACTATGCCGAATACCTGTAGAAGTAGAGTATGCCTCGGAATTCAGGTATCGCAACCCAGTAATAAATAAAGGAGATGTGATCATAGCTGTATCTCAAAGTGGCGAAACAGCAGATACCCTTGTCGCACTTGAAAATGCCAAAAACCAAGGAGCCTTTATCTTTGGAGTAGTTAACGTGGTTGGATCAAGTATTGCCAGGTTATCCCAAGCTGGAGCATATACCCATGCAGGGCCAGAAATAGGTGTTGCCTCAACCAAAGCATTTACTGCCCAGCTTACTGTCTTGTACATGATAGCCATTAAACTAGGCTATGCTAAGGGAACTTTGACCAAGGACAGGTACCAACATTATATTAATGAATTGTCCCTGGTTCCAGACAAAATCCAGGATGTTTTAAATTCTGCAGGTTCCATTGAAAAATTAGCAGGGAAATACCAACATGCAAGAGATTTCCTATTCTTGGGTAGAGGCTATAATTTCCCAATCGCATTGGAGGGAGCCCTTAAATTAAAGGAAATCAGTTATATCCATGCAGAAGGTTATCCTGCTGCTGAAATGAAGCATGGTCCCATCGCCCTAGTGGAAGAAACCCTTCCAGTAGTATTTGTGGCAACACGCGATCTTTACCATGAGAAACTGGTAAGTAATGCCAGAGAAATCAAAGCACGAAAAGGAATGGTACTGGCTGTGGTCACCGAGAATGACACTGTATTTGAAGAAATTGCAGATGACATCATTGCTGTTCCAGCTGCAGATGAACTAATCGCACCACTTATAAGTGTGGTTCCCCTACAGTTGCTAGCTTATTATACCGGTCTTGCAAAAGGGCTTGATGTAGACAAGCCAAGGAATTTAGCGAAATCCGTAACTGTAGAATAGATTATTTTTTAAACACTTAAAAAATTATGAATAAAATATCCCGCCACCCTCTATCAACTTTGGGTTATAAGTTTATTGATCCAAAATACCTACCGGATGGAGCAGATGAATATTACCTTCGAAACAAGCAGAATAGGACAAAAACTGTATTTCGAAATTTGAATGCAAGTGAAATAGAACAACTCGTCCGGAACCAAAATCAGGCGGATGACTGGAATAAAATATTTGTTTCAGATGCTTTCAATCCGGAATTGGTTAAGAATTGTAAGTTTTTTGGCTTGGTGAGAATCGGTAAATTGGAGCCCTTTTTTCTGGAATACCATAACCTAAGAATGCCCGTTGGGCTTTACAACAGTCATATTATTAGTTGTGATATTGGAGACAATGTAATCATTGATAATGTTAATTACCTTTCTCATTATATTATAGGTGATGAGGTAGTTTTGGTAAATATCAATGAAATGTCAACCACAAGCCATGCAAAATTTGGCAATGGCATTGTCAAAGAAGGGGAATCGGAAGAGGTTAGAATCTGGCTTGAACTGTGTAATGAAAATGGAGGCCGAAAGGTAGCTCCATTTAGCGGGATGCTTCCAGGTGATGCGTGGATGTGGTCAAGACATAGAACAGACACCCTTTTTCAATCCAAATTGCTGGAATTTACTCAAAATGAATTTGATGTCAAACGAGGGTATTATGGTAAAGTGGGAAATCGCTGTATCATAAAAAATACCCTGATCATCAAAGATGTTTGGTTTGGTTCTGATGCTTATATCAAAGGGGCAAATAAACTGAAAAATTTAACGATACACTCTACGGCGAATGCCAGCACCCAAATCGGTGAAAGCTGTGAATTGGTTAATGGAATTGTAAGTGAAGGATGCACTATATTTTATGGGGTAAAGGCAGTGAGGTTTCTGATGGCTGCTCAATCCCAATTAAAGTACGGAGCACGTTTGATCAATAGTTATTTGGGTTCTAATGCAACCATTTCATGTTGCGAAGTATTGAACTCCTTGATTTTCCCCTCTCATGAGCAGCACCACAACAATTCCTTCTTATGCGCTGCATTGATCCAAGGTCAAAGCAATATGGCCGCTGGAGCCACAGTGGGATCTAATCACAACTCTAGAGGAGCTGATGGTGAAATCATAGCAGGAAGAGGTTTCTGGCCTGGCTTGTGTGTCAGCCTCAAACACAATTCACGTCTGGCTACATTTACCATTGTCGCCAAAGGAGATTATCCAGCTGAGTTGGATATACCTTTGCCATTTTCATTAATAAGCAATGATGTGACCCATGATGAACTCGTTGTCATGCCTGCTTATTGGTTTCAATACAATATGTATGCTTTATCCAGAAATGCATGGAAATACAAAGCCAGGGATAAAAGGATTGAGAAATTTCAAAGGTTGGAATTTGATTTTCTAGCACCAGACAGTATGGTGGAAGTTTTACAGTCCATCCCCTTAATGGAAGAGTTATGTGGAAAAGCCTATTTCAATAAATACCCAACGGAGCAAGAACAGTCCATACAGTCAATTAAACAAAAAGGAAAAGAATTGCTTTCTTCTAAAGCCCCTGTAGTTCGGGAGTTAGATGTCTTCGCCTCGGGCTGGGAAAATAGCAAAAGAAAAATAAGAGTAATAAAGATCATTGAGGCCTATACTCAGTTCAAGCAGCTCATTCATTACTATCCAGTTTATTGCCTTACAGAATACTATTCTCAGGCCGACTTGAAAGATGAAAAATTCTTACAAGACTTAACACAAAATTTACCCGCTCCTGATAAGTGGATTAATTTAGGTGGTCAATTGGTTCCGAAACCGAGTATGGATCAATTGATTGCTGATGTAAAAGAAGGGGTAATTAACAGTTGGAAAGAGCTTCATGACCGTTACAAAGTATTTGGTAATGCTTATGAAGAAGCCAAAACAAAACATGCTTTTGCCATTGCTTTTTCTGATAATGGAATAAATCCTAAAGAATTCAATAAGGACCAACTCCAACAAATGCTGGAAGATTCAAAAATTTTTAGGCAAAGTATGTCAGAAAACATTTACACTAGCAGAAAAAAGGACTATGACAACCCATTTAGGAACATGGTTTATGCGGATGAAAAAGAAAGAGATGCTGTTTTGGGCGCTTTAGAAGACAATGGATTTATCCAAACTGAGAAAAAAGAAACTGAGACTTTTATTCAGCAAATTGATCAATTATTAATGGACTTGTAAAAATTCAACCTTGGTTCATCTAAGGTGTACCTAGCTTGTTCTCATTAATTACTATAGTCATTGAACCCGAAATATGCAATAGACATTCTATTACGTGCTGAAATTGCTTTAAAATAACCAATCGTTGCTGTTTTCAATTTCACCATAGCGGTGCTATGCTAAAATCTCTAAACAGCCTGATTGTCTTGCGATTGCAACACTTCCCGTAAACACGGGACAGGCTATCACCCCTGACTTGTCAGGGCGGAGAAATCCTATTACATAATCCGGGTTGAAGAAAAAACACCATCACCACTAAACTGGTGATGGTGTTTTTTTCTTTACCATGGTTAAAACCCACTGCTATTGTCCTAATCCTTGTACCTAAAAGCAAAACATGCTAGAAGATAAAAAGACTCCCTAACGCCAAAAGGAAGCGCTGGTTTTACAAGAAAATCATGCCGTTTACTATTCCATCTAGAAATAGATTACTAAGGGAAGTTTCAAATTTACCCCCATTTAACCTGATATAATTCTGTTTGTAATAATATTCGAACTTTTTTAACCCCTAAAATTTTACTAAATTAAAATAAAATTAGCATGTGATCTAAATCCATTTAAATTATGAGAAGGAAAGCTATTTTCGTTGTGGTTTTGATAGGTATTTCCCTACTCCAAATAACAAACCATTCACATGCACAATCCTGTCCTGATCTTAAACTTGATGGAAAATCAGCCAACTTAAGCTACTTGGAAATTCAGTCCGAAGGAAAATCACATCAAATTCCTTTGCCTGACATCATGGTTTTCCCAGAGGGAAAAGAACGGATTTATTGCTTATTACCCGATATTCTTACTTTACATAATACTCCAATTATTGAATGGAATGAATTGGTACTGAAAAAGGGCTTGAATACTACAGACAAGTGGCAGGGAAGCATAGACAGGGCAAAATTTCACCCAACACCTTGCCTCCCGGAATTAGCACCTACAAATTTTACCAATGCCTTATCTGCTCCCGATTTTTACTATGTCTCCCAGGCAAATATGGTTTCCATAAAAGGCAATATTTCATTTGCCAATATAAATGGTAATCAAATCAACTTACACTTGAATATTGTTGACCAGGCAATTCCAAAACCAAGAATTAATAATTTATCCGGAAAAATAGTCACACCAACAGGAGAAATGGAAGTTATATCCGGTGAAATAGGCTTCGATAAGAACAAAGAAATTTTAAGAGGGTCAGGAATAGCTTTTTCGGACCACGGGAACCAGGGATTTGAATTTTCTATTCCACGATATAGTGGAGATCCTGGTACCTATGTGGCAAATGAAGGAGATGAGAAACACCCTTTATTCGCCGTTTATAAGGTTATGGGTAATCCCTCTACTGGATTAGAAATCCATAAATATGAACTCCCGTCTGCTAATATAAATTTCAAATCCTTTTATGACAAACTACCCTTTATTTTAGATTCATTAGTGCTCAATAACTTAAACCTTAAATCAAAATTATCAAGTAGCTCCATAGCCATTGACCCTAAGCCTACTCCTGTAGTTGTGCCACTTTACAATACCGCATTTAACGAGAGGAGGCTTGGTATGGAAACATTGCAAAAAGTCATAGATAATCAGGTAAATGCTCCTCCTTCTTGGAAAGAAGATTTAACCATAACATTGAGGTCCTACCCCATTTGGAAGTTTCAAGTTGAAGAAAGCAAAGAGGAATCAAAACCTAAAAAGCTTGTTATAAAAAATGTCATCAGCGAAGCTCATGAAGCTTCAAATAATGACCCATCCATAAATATAGATCAAGTAAATGCTATAAATGAAGGGTTTACAGAGATTTTTCAGTCTTTTGATGAAGACAGTGATACTTTGCAATTAAAAAAAACTATTTTATTACTATTCTCAGAAAATAACCTCCCAACCATAGCTTCTGTCAATGATGATTTCGAGACCTTCCTGACTACTACAGTTACGGAATTTCGGGAACAAACAAAAATGGCTTTAAATAAAGACCAAAACACCAATGCTGATTTGTCCTATAATGGCAACGAAAAGCTTTCCATTGAACTTACACTTGACCAACAAGCCCGATTTCCACTAGTTAGGCAATATGAAACCAAGGACACTCAAATTGAAATCCACTATGCCGATACCATATCCATAATCGCCAATAACCCAATCCAAGGTGAACAAATACTCAAATTACCCGGCAACCCTGGACTTTACGATATTTACCAATTTTATGGTGTATTGAAACAGCTTCCTCTTTCTGTGGGATTTGAAACCAATCTTGGCTTTTTCGACCTTTCAGTTCAAACCCAGGTTTTAACAACAAAAACCAAACAAATCGAAAGACAACTGATAATTCCTGAGTATATTCATGCTTCCATAATGGTAGATGAAGAATTAAGCATTAAAGATGAACCTGTTTATAAAATTAATGTGAAATTCCATGGCCTAAAAAACAGTTTATTTGTAGAAAGTTACCAAAGTGAGCTTTCTGGTATTTATTACCTAACCAAGTCCCCACCACATCAACTAATAAAAGCCATTTTTGAAGGAGGAATTGTTTTAGAATAATTAAAAAAATCAATGCGACATCAATTAAAAACCCAAATTTTCCACATTATATGTGTTTTTGCTTTTAGCACATCATTGTTCTTAAGTTCCTGTAAGGAACCTGCACCTATTGCCAGTGAAGCGGATCAAAAAGCAGCCCTTGAAAATGGCTACCTTGCCCATGAAGGGTACCGAAGAAGCATTTATTTTGTCCACGCATGGCTAGAATATGCAGACAAAAAATCCGGATTAATTCCAAGAAATCTTAGGGAAAGCATAGACATTTGGAACGCCCGAGATGCAGCTGCAGACAACTATCCATTCATGGTACTCACTTCAGCCATTTTAGACAAAGAACTTTATGAAGGAAAAATGTCAGAGATCCTTCAAACGGAAATTAAATTAACTTCCAGATTAGACAGACTTCCAGATACTTATTCATTTTCTAAAGAAGGATTTGAGAATCAAGAGATTGATAAAAAAGAAATTATTTTTGGCTCCTCTGAATACATCAAAGATGGCCTTTTGCCTTTAACTGAGTACATAGGGCATACGGCTTGGTCTGAGCGAATGATAGACTTGATCGATGACATTTGGAAAAATGCCTCTTATGAAACGCCTTATGGACTTATCCCTTCCTTGAATGTAGAAGTTAATGGAGAATTACTACAGGCCTTATCACGTGTATATTGGATGACTGGAGATGAGAAATACCTGGACTGGGCCAAACGTCTAGGAGATTACTACCTTTTAGGTGGTCACCACCCTACTGATGATGTTGAAATACTTAGACTTAGAGACCACGGTTGTGAAATCGTATCTGGATTGTGCGAACTCTATGTTGCAGTAGCCAATAGTGACCAAGAGAAAAGTGCCGCATATAAAGCACCGATTTATAGAATGTTGGATAGAATACTTGAAGTTGGCACAAATGAAGATGGACTATTTTACAACCAAATTAATCCTCAAACAGGAGAAATTTTAGATGAGGAAATTGCTGACACCTATGGGTACACCTACAATGCGTATTATAGCGTTTTTCTACAAGACAATTATCAGCCTTATCAAAAGGCTGTACTTAAGGCCATGGGTAACCTACATAAATACACCAATTTTGATTGGGAAGAAGGAAGTGCTGATGGATATGCAGATGCAATTGAAAGTGCCTTGAATTTATACAATAGAGAATCCTTAGCTGGGACTAAAGAATGGATAGACAGTGAGATTCAGCGAATGTGGTCACTTCAGGATTCATCTCATAGAAGAAATACTGAGAAATTTAGAAACACAGGGGTTATTGAAGGTTGGCATGGAGATGGAAATTTTGCACGCACAAGCATAATGTATTCCTTATGGAAAAGTCAGGGAGTAACAGCCTCCCCTTGGAAAGAGCAACTTTACCTAGGAGCAATTCCAATGGAAGATGGAATTTTAATCAGTATGGTGAGTGACAAAGATTGGGATGGTAAAATTAAGTTTGATCACAAAAGACACCAAAGCATATTTAAACTCCCAATGGATTACCCAAGGATCAACCAACTTCCTGAATGGTTTACAGTCGATAAAGGTAAAAAATACCGTGTCACATTTTCAAAAGGACAAACGGCAAATACCTACAGTGGTGAAGAACTTATGGAAGGCATAGAAATAAGCCTTGAAAAAGATCATCAGGTATCCATCATTGTTAGCCCATCAGAAAAATAATCCAAGTCAAGTTGTTTAAACTTAGTCAATAACTCAGTCAAGGACAATGTACTTTGGCTTTCTTCTAAGATCTTTATCAATGAATTGGCGGCAATATCGATGGCCTGTTCTGGGAAGTAAGAATCTCTCAAATAATGAGTCATCTTAAGCACCATAAAACCATCCATCCATTGCCAAAAATTCTTGATAAAGATTTTTAATGAACTCGACTGGCTTTTTATATCTTTCACCCTGCTTTCAAAATGCTGTTCAAGCAAAAACTTTTTAAGTTCATCTGGTACATTTTCAATAACCTGATCAGAATTAAATAGACTAGGAACAAGGTCAAAGAATTTTTTCAGACAAATGTAGGTATCAGGATGATAGGTATTTCTTATCTGCACTCCTGAATCTAAAAATTCCAATTGGGCCCTGCCCGTTCCGAAAGGCACTCTATCAGAAGAGCGACAAGATGGATAAACTACTGCCTCTAAATAAGTAAATTGACAAACTGGAAGCAATTTATGCATAAAATAAAAGTCCTCTCCCGCTTTTCTTCTGTTCATTCCACCTGACTTGGCATAGGAAGAGGCCCTCACGGCCATACATGAACCTACGGTGTGTTTGGCATTCGGATACCCTGCCCATTTTAACCCTTGAATATGGTACCTTAGATGTAGTTCATATTGAATAATTCCACTTCTTAAAAACGCATCCTTCTCTTGGAGATAAAAATGTTCAAATTGAAAATGGGCTAGTTGGATTAAAGGATTAGAGAAAGCCTTTTCTGCTGAAACCAAGTAATTTTCAGATACCGTACAATCCGCATCCAAACAGAGAATAGGGCCATTTTTGGGGAGAATTGACCATCTTCTTAAAGCTTCGTCCATACCAATTTTTCTGGCAAGTCCAGCTCCAGCAAACTTTTTGGGAAGTTGCTCATCTCTGATAATTTTAATAGTAAATACATTGGACAACAAACTCTTTTCCCAAGACTTTATTTGGTCTACTGTATTTTGATTGGTTTTTAAATCTTCAAGACCAACATTTTCAGCAGCATTGACAACGATTATCAATTCCACCTTTCCTTGAGGGGCCTTACATTGCTCTAAAGATTTTAAAGTTGGCAGAATATCAGGCTCTTTGAATGCAGGAATCACCACGATTAAAGAAAGCTCAACGGGTGGTAGATCCTGAAAATAGGCTTTATTTACGTTAAAACGATGAACATAATTATCAGTGATTTTTGCAATACCTTGGGCCATTTTAGTGCATTTTTAAAGACAAAAGCTTCTGAAATCCTCCTCAAAATTGAAAAAGAAATGGTACATTTACTTCTTTAAGCCCAAAAATAATTTCAAAAATATTTCAATATGAAATACGCCATTGATCTTAAAGTTCCTTCATCCCAAGAATGGCTAAATATGGTAATGGGAGATTTTAATTCCTTCCTACAAGACCATGCAGATTGTGAAAGAAAAGCCTCTGCCATGGCAACATCATTAATTGCCAAGTACCCGGACCGAGAAAAAATTATTCCTGACATGATCGAAACAGCGATAGAGGAATTAGAGCATTTTCAAGATGTTTTTGAACTAATGCAACAAAGAGGGGTGCCATTGAATAAAGATATGAAAGAGGACCTTTATATCAAGCAGTTAATGCCTCTTACCCATGGAGGGACAAGTGAAAGTAGGTTTTTATCCAGGCTTCTAATGGGGTCCATAGTAGAATGCAGGGGTTGTGAGCGCTTCAAAATGATTTCTGAAGCACATGAAAACCCTGCATTGAAAAAATTTTATAAAACCCTTTGGACATCTGAAGCCAAACATGGAAATATTTTTGTAGAACTGGCCTTACAGTATTTCGATGAAGAAACAGTCTACAAAAGATTACATGAAATGATGGAATTTGAAGGTGAAGTAATTAAGAACTTACCACTAAAGGCAGCTTTACATTAAAGGGTAATCTATCTTATCCTTTTTCTTCTTTCTCTTTCAACTTTTGCTGAACGATATCCGCTGGATATTTCAGGGTCAAGTCTCTGATCTCAAAGGAGAAATTACTGTAAAGTTCCTGCCAAATCTTTTTTTCCTCTTCTGTGTATTGATAAAAGCCTTTGCCATTAAATATCCCAGTTCCTCCTTCATCGACAATCTTATTGATGAGTTTACCTGGGGCATCGGAATTATCTAAGGTAGGAAAAAGGTCCTTCATCACTTTACGATAAGAAGCTATTCCTGTGAAATCCATCCAACGAAAAACCCCCATCATAGGAATAAAATAGCCTGCTACATTTCTACATGCCCTATCAACATCTTCCACTGAAGCATAGTCTTCATCCACCAGGTGCATGGCTTCTCTGTACATGGCATACATTAACCTGTTGGCTATAAACCCGGGAATATCCTTCTTTAATAAAACGGTTTCTTTCTGCCACAATTCTCCCAAATCGTAAAGAAATTGTGCTTTTTTCAAATCACTTTTATCTCCGCATATCACCTCCAGAAAGCGGGTAGTAAAAGCAGGTTCCATCCAGTGTAATCCAAAAAACCGTTCTGGATTACTTACAAAAACTTGCAAATCACTTATTGGTATTGCAGAAGTATTACTAGTGATAAATGCATCTTTTGCCACAATCTTATCCACAGCTTTAAATACATCCCCTTTTATATTAATATCCTCTTTAATTGACTCAATGACTAGCTGACAATCCTTAAGCGTAGAAAGGTCAGAAGACACATGAAGATTTTTAAGGTAATCCTCAGTTGGACCATTTAATAGCCCTTTCTCCTCAGCCAATTTAAAATGCCCTTTAATCCGAAGTTTCGCATCCTCAAGGGCACCTTCTACCAATTCAACGCCCGTCACCGGATGACCGGCGATTAACATACAAACTGCAATACTACTACCCATCATTCCCAATCCAATAACACCTATAGGAAAAGTTTTAGGATCAAATTCTCTCGACATATTGATAGATTAAATGATAAAAAGGCTGGCTATTATTTAGCCAGCCTTTACTCTATTGATTGATTTTATAATTGTACAACTTTTCCTGTTCTTACAGATTCATCACATGCAAAAGCTATTCTTAAGCTGTTTACAGCATCTTCCATATGGTCAGTCAAGTCGATATCCTCATTGATGGCTTTCAAGAAATATTCCTGCTCACGTTTACATAAACCATTGTGATCAGGTTCATCGGTTAGGTCAATCCACTCGTCTTCATGAGCAAATTTTTCATTCTCATCAAGTTCAGATCTGTGATAAAGAAGTGACTCAGTTTTTGTATGTGCTTCTATACTGTCCGATTTACCTGATCCACCCGCCTCTTTGGCTACTATGGACACAGAACCTTTAGGGCCAAAAACATCTTTTATGAAAAAAGCTGTTTCACTGACCATAGGACCCCAACCAGCTTCATACCATCCAACAGATCCATCTTCAAACCTGATTTGAAGGTTACCATAATTGTAGTTTCCGTCAGGTATTTCTTCAGTTAGTCTTGCCCCGATTGCATAAACCTGTACAGGTTTGGAACGTGTCATTTGACACATCACATCAATATAATGTACTCCACAATCGACTATAGGACTTAAGCTCTTCATTAAATTCCTATGAAGGGTCCACATCTTATCTTCACTTTGTTGATTGAGGTTCATTCTCATCACCAAAGGTTTGCCTAACTTATGGCTAACAGAGATAAAATTCTCCCAAGAAGGATGGTGTCTTAGAATATAGCCTACAACAAGCTTTTTATTGTGTTTAGTAGCTGCATTTACTACACGCCTTGCTCCTTCTACAGTATCCGCAAGTGGTTTCTCCACAAATACGTGGCAGCCACGCTCTATTGCTTCAATTGCAAATGTTTCATGTGTGTCAGGATAAGTGGATATGCTTACTGCATCAGGTTTGGTTGCATCCATGGCTTTATAAAAGTCATCATACAATGCATAACCACCACCGATTTTTTCATTCAGTACTTCCTTGGTTTTACCTCCGGACACAAGGCCTACGATTTCATAGCCATCCAACTGGTGATAAGCCAGTGCATGGGAGGCACCCATATTGCCACATCCTACTACTAATACTTTAATTGATTTTTGGGTCATGGTATCTATTTTATTTGTTAAAATTAGCTGTTATTGTTGTGAATGTTTTTGAATCTATAATCAAGCCTTTACTTAATCAATGGAAAAAGGGTAATTTCTTTAAATTGTATGGTAGCCCCTTCTGATTGAACTTGGATTCTACCAAATTCAGGCTGAACCTTTGTTGCAAAGTTTACCAACTTACCGTTCAAAAAGACCGCTATATTGCCTTCCCAAGTCTGAACTTCCAGATCATTCCACTTTCCAACTTTTTTCTCTACTTCTTTCTTTCCCCTGAAGCCTATGGTATCTGTCCATTTAGGAGACCTTCCATACCAGTTGATTCTTCCCTTATTGATTCGAACAAGATCTCCTCCTGGTTCATAAAGATGTGAACTACCTTGTAATTCTTTTGCTACGGGAGCACTTAAGCCGAAGGTTTCAGTTCCATCTCCTACCGCTAAGAAATCGCCTGTTCCACCTTCGATGATCTGTACTTCAATACCATGCATCCAAATGCCACTGTATCCACCATCTTCACCTTTAGAGTGAATTAATAGCCCACTATCTCTGGCCTTTTCCTTTCTATCTCCATATGTTTCTCCTTCCCATCGAAAAGAGGTTTTCAAAATATAATTATCATAAGGGTTGTTGGTAGTAATGCATCCCCATTCTTCTCCGCTAATCGTCAATAATCCATCTGCAACCTGAAATACATTTTTTGGATCTTCGTCTCTCCCACGATCCTTAATAAAGGTATACCAGTATTCTAAATTTTCACCATTGAATAATTGAATTGCTTCGCCTTTTTTCCAGCTTGCCGGTAGCTCAATAGGAAAACTTTGGGCCATGGCAGAAAAATTTGCCATACTAAGCGCGAAAAACAATACTAAACAGAAACCTGACTTTCTAAGCATAATTGCGTTTTATAATTGGTTGAAATTGAATGTTTTAATTATCTCTGGTATAAATACCATCTGGCAAGGATTCAAGATAGTGCATTAAATCACTGATTTCCTGATTATTTAAGTTTGATAATAAACCAGCAGGCATCAAGGATTGATTGGCTTCTTTCAATTCAATAATTTCCTCCTCTTCTATTTGCACTGTACTTCCTGGTCCTATTGCCAACTCATACCTACCATTTTCATAATTTTTCACTATCCCCAAATAATTACTGGACTTGGTTTGTAAAGAGACCGTCTCGTATTCCCTTGCAAAACTTGCCCCTGGGACAAGCATGGCTTCTAATATATCGTGTTTAGATCTAATTTCTCCGATATTGGTCAGGTCAGGGCCAAAGGTTTGTCCTTCACCAGCCACAGCATGACAAGTACTACAAGCACCTTTTCCAAAGAAGATTGCTCTTCCTCTGTCAACATCACCTTTAACCAAAGCAGTCGCCATTTCTTCCAATTGCGCAAGACGACCCTCCTGCTTTACCTTAAGACTATCTAAAATAACCTTTCCAGTTGAACTTTCCTCAAATACAGCAGCCAATTGATCCGTAGACAAATTATCCCAAACTTCTTTGCGCTCCAATAATTTCATTTCCAAAGAACCTAGTAAATTGGCATCAGTAATCCCCTCATACAATTCTAACAAATAGGGAATATCTCCATTGGCAGCTTTATGAAAGACATTGTCAAGAAGCCAGGATTGCTCATCTGCAGTTAAAGTCAAATTTCTAAGGATATTTAGAGAAGTACCATGAAGTGGTTGTTGGCCTTTTACTAGCAATTGATTGCCTATCCATTCAAAATCAGCTTTGGCAATGGGTTCGTCCATTGTGGCTAAAGCTTCATAAATGGCTAATTTTAAAGCAGCGTTGTTCTGATTACCTGCCAACATACTTTTAAATTTACCAATAAAGTCATTGGCCTTTAATTGTACCGCCAAATGGATCACTGCCTTCTGAATACGTTCATCATCGGTATCCAACAGTCCTAATAAACTGTTTTTCAACTTAACTGAAACCACTTTCGGAGGATTGTCTTCCAGTAAATTTAAGATCTGAAACTTTTCCTCTGCAGAATAATCTTCAATTTCCAACTGTTGGGATAAAAAAGCCTGTACAGTAATCGCATTCACAAAAGCCGGTAAAACACTTGTAAGTTCTTTAATAAGCCCATCACCCTGGGTGAAATAATATTTCAAATAACTTGTAAAAGCATTTTCCCAATCAGGGTGATTCTTCAAAACCCACAGGGCAGTTCCTCTTACAGTGCTATCGGATGAATTAAGGTAAGGTTCAATTACCTTTTCGTTAAGTGATCCTTTTTGTTTTTGATCAAGGGCAATTAAGGCTGCCTTATTAAATTTTTCATTCTGAATTTCGGCCAACAATTCACTTTCGTTTTCCATTTGGATCAAAGCATAAATAACAGCATGCTCTAAAAACCGATCGTATGGATGCTCATTTAATAGTTGAATCAATGGCTTGCTTGCCTGAGAGTCTCCAATTTGTCCAAGGGCGACAGCCACTTGTCTGGCTAAAGCAAGGTTACTCTGATTTTTCAATAAGCTTATCAATTGATCTTTTGCTGAAATAACTTCTGCCATTCCCAAAACCCTAGCCGTTGCAATTTTTACCTGGTCACTTTTGTCTTTTAATCCAACGCTTAATTGATTCCATGCCCTGGGATTCTGGGTTCTGAATAGCAAGAATACGGATTTAACTCTTACAGCTTCATCCGGATGAGTTTCTAATAATTTCACCAAGTAAGGAATAGCAACTAAGGGTTCCTTTAACAGGTATTCACCTGCCCTATGAGAAACCTTAGCCCTTGGATCATCCAATAAACTTACAAGCTGTGGAACAGTAAGGCTTTCCCAAGAGATGCCGTTTCCCCAGGGATCATCATCTGTTTTTGATTTTTTTGTATTCCTGATCCTGAAAATTCCACCTGAAACCTCAGGCTTTGCTGTCCTACTCAAAGGGCAACCTGAAATAAACCAACCTCCTGTATTAACTACCAACAAATCCCCATTAGGTTCTTGAAGCACATCCGTAGGATGGAAATCCGCAAGACCAGCTGTCATAAAATGATGACTTTCTGCCCCATATGTTGCACCCTTAGGAGTGAGTACAGTCCTTACAATCCTGCCTGTGTTGAATTCAGCATGAAATAAATTTCCAAAATATTCGTCCCCCCATTGCTCACCATCGTAGCGCATCAAGCCGGCCGGAGATACCCTGGCCATTTTATGCATTACAGGCATAAGGTCTCCTGTCCGAACCATATTATCTTCATTTATGACAGGATTGTATTTCGGATAGACACCATCTTCTACCCAATGCATAAGTGCATCTCTATAACCGCCTTGAGGATCTGTAAAATAAGTCATAGTACCCATTACATCTCCAGTTGGAGTAAAGGCCAATTCAATAGAATTATCAAAACCACCTCCTGCAAAACTCTGCAATTGTGATCCATTCGGCAAGCAGCGCCAAATTCTGGCGCCCTTACCTTTAAAATTGATAAATTCTTTACTTTGAATATTAAAGCCACGCCTTGCATCAGCCATGTACAAATATCCGTCGGGGCCCATAAATGGACCACTTAGAATGGCCGCATTGTGATGCAGAGTCCAACCAGTTATTAGCACTTCTTTATCCTCAGCTACACCGTCCCCATCATGGTCGGTATACTTAACCAAATCAGGTGAGGCAGTAACAATTAGACTTCCATCTACGTACGCACCACCCATTGGAAAGGGAATTTTATCAGCATATATGGTCTTTTGATCAAATATGCCGTCCCCATCAGCATCTGTCAATCGCAAAATTTGAAAATTTGGAGCTTCCAGAATTTCATCCGTTCCATCAGTATGTCCACTTGATTCCATAACAAACAGATTACCCTGATCATCAAAAACAGCAAACATTGGATATTTGATTAGACCAGGCTTAACTGCCTCTTCTATTACAAAACCTTCAGGAACAGTTATACCTGGCACTTCATTTGATGAGTCTCCCCACATTTGAAGTGCAGCCCAGAATACAAAAAGTAGAATAATTATAGAAAGTCCTACCAATAATATATTCTTATTACTTTTCTTTTTTTGCATGAATAACAAGAATTTATCCTATTTGACTTCTATCGAATAATAATGGGAAAAACTGTCCATCTAATTTCTCTCCAGGAGCAAAAATTGGAACGCCTTTCAATAGTTCTTTCTCTGTATTTGATTTTGTTCCATCGGCAAAGACATTTAATACAAATGCCCTTCTGGATCTTTCGGACTTATTTTCATAAGAACCATGAACCATTAGAGGATGATGGAAAGAACCATAACCTCTTTCCATTTCTATTGGAACAGGTTTGAATTCCTTTTTTTGGTCCTCAGTAAGATACTCCATTAGACCCTCCATGTCACCAGCCAATTCTGGCTTATCCAACAATCCCCACTCGTGACTTTTAGGCACATAATACAAACAACCATTATCAATATCCACATCATCCAAGCCCACCCAGCAGGTCAAATGTTGCATAGGCACTGAACGGGTCCAATAGGAGTAATCCTGATGCCAGGCTACAACTCCCCCATGCTTCGCAGGTTTGCAAAACAACTGGTCATGCCAGAAACGTACAGAATTATCCCCTAGCAACTGACTGGCTGCCATGACAAATGCAGGGTTCCACAAAATATCGTGAAACCCTTCTTTAATTCGCCAATGCCCCAAAGAGTGAAAAAGCACTGTTTCAGGGTTTGAAGATTCATTTGACGCGAAATCATAAAACAATTCCATACCAGGCTGATTCGGATTCGTTAAACTTTCAAGCTCTTTGTTTAACTGAGCCACCTGCCAATGATCCAATAATTTGATATTAGGCAAATAACCATTGGTATGGAAAAATGCTATTTGATCCTCAGTTAATCGATATTGATCCCAGTCTTTTTCACTTTTTGGCCATTCAAAAAGATCCGACAGCAATTCATGAACTTTTGATAAATCACTAACCATTTTATATTAAAATTAAGGATTAGGTAATAAAGGGGCTATTTGCTCTGGAGAGGTAACTCCTGCTGGTAATTCTGTTACGGTAAGGTTTCTGAAATGAATCGGTGCTCCTTCTGATTCAAGGCAGATATATCCCTTTTTCTGTGAGGCCTTACTGATTCCATTTACAAATTTTCCATTAACGGAAAGTTTAACAACACCATCCACTGCTACGACTACATAAGTATTCCACTGTCCTTTACCTAAGCAACGGTTTTCTATGGATTTACTACGGGTTCCTCTTGGCGTGTCCGGTACCGTTTCTACACCACCGACACCAAATAATTCCCCATGAACATAAGCAATTGGAGGCAACTCGCCCTTGTCATTTTTATGTTGGTTTACCCAATCCAGCTCAAGCATTTGAACTTCCAGGCCATTCGGTAGGTCATTTGGTCCTGGAGTAGCGTCTGACCAAACAAAGGTTCCGGAATTCCCTCCATCTGACATGTGTTTCCATTCCACATACATGATGAAATTTTCGTATTGATTTTCTGAACGGATAACGCCAATTGGCAATCCTTCGCAAACCAATTCATCGCCATCAAACCTCCAGGTATCCTTACCGGTATTGACATCAATCCAATTGATTGGTTTGCCCTTGCTTTTTTTACCTTGTACTAAAGCGCTTAGGTCTTGTTCGGTCCCAAATTTAAACAGCTTTTCTTGTGCAATTGCTGCTTCTGAAAACATTCCGAAAAGGAATAATGCAGTCAAACACTTATATATTGTCCTCATTATAAAATCTTTTATAAAATTAAGCTTTATACATCTTTAGTAATTCCAGGAATCGGCACCTGTGGTACATCAACCACCAAATCCCATCGGTAATCTGCAGCTGCAGGTCCCAGTTTAACCTCACTTTTCATGGCCTCTTCCCAGGTCATTGTCTGACCACTGTATCCAACCATTCGGCCAATAATCGCTAGCATGGTACTGTTTGCCATTAACTCACCTTCATTCTTTCCTTCACCAGCTCTGATGGAAGCAAAAAGTTCTTCGTGTTGGGTTTCGTAAGGGTTGTTTGATGGCCCATCATAGTCCCAACGTTCCTCACCCATAGTGGCATGAACTCTTTTACCTACATCTACTGTAGCAAAACCCTCTGTACCAGTAATATCTACTTTATTGGTGTTTGAGCATCCTTTCATCTGTCTGCTAAAGTGCACACCCTTTAGATTGTTTTCATATTCATATTCAACAGAGAAATGATCGTAAATATTCCCCCATTTCTCTTCAGTCCTTGCTTGTCTTCCACCAGTTCCCATTACCCTAATTGGTAATCGATCATTGAATGCCCAAGACATTAAGTCAAGGCTATGTACCATCATCTCCACAATATAATCTCCAGACAACCAGTTGTAATAATACCAGTTTCTCAATTGGTACTCCATCTCTGTCCAGCTCTCCTGACGTTCTTTATACCATAAACCGCCACCATTTCTTGCCGTGAATACATTGGTAATGTCTCCAATTTCTCCATTTCTGATTCTTTCAAACAAAGCCCTTTTAGGAAAATCATACCTAAATGTAAAGCCTGATACTACAGACAATCCTTTTTCTTTTGCCAACCTGGCAGATTCCAAGACACTTCTTACACCAGGAGCATCTACAGCTACAGGTTTTTCACAAAAAACATGCTTACCGGCCTCTACAGCTGCTTTAAAGTGGGCTGGCCTAAAAGCTGGTGGAGTCGTCAATATGACAACATCAACGTCAGATTCAAGCACTCTCTGTATAGCATCAAAGCCTACAAACTTATGCTCATCATCAACTTTAACCTGTTCAGCGTTCATTTTCTTTAAGGACTGGTAAGATTCTTCAAGGTAATCCTCGAAAATATCTCCCATGCAAGTTAGCTCTGCATCCTTATCCGCTTTTAGTGCTTGTGCGGCTGCTCCAGTTCCTCTTCCACCACAACCTATTAGGCCTACCTTAAGGGTGGACTTCTGAGCCGCAAATCCTTCTCTGATATTGAAACCAAAGGGCAATACTGATCCGGCCACAATAGCTGTTCCGGTAGATTTCAAAAATGATCGGCGATTTTTATTATTTTGATCCATAGTGTATAACTGTTTTGAGACCTATTGGTCCTATAGAATAATGAATAAATCGTAAAATACGATATGTCTTATCAACTTCAAACAATTTTTATGTCAAAAGGTATAGCATTATGCAATTAAATATTTGTTATTGTTCTGTTTCGGTAAAAAATAATATATTTGACTAGATTGACTATAAACCCATTTCATTCATGCCATTAAATAATTCTGTTGAAAATACAGGTGAACTTGCCTCTTTAATAAAAGGAGATGTATTAAAAGATGCCTATTCCTTGGGATTGTACGCTACCGATGCCAGCATTTATCAAATCACTCCTATAGCTATTGTCCTACCGAAGGATGATGCAGATGTTCGGAAAGCCATCTCCTGGGCAAGGAAAAATAAGGTTTCCATTTTACCTCGTGGTGGTGGGACAAGCTTGGCAGGACAGACTGTAGGGTCTTCCATAGTTCTTGATTTTTCAAAATACATGAATAAAACCCTCGAAATAAACCAGAAAGAAGCCTGGGTGAGGGTTCAACCAGGTAAGGTTCGGGATGTGCTAAACGAAGAACTCGCACCTTTAGGTCTTCATTTCCCAATTGATCCTGCTACCTCCAGTAGAGCAAATGTTGGAGGAATGGTTGGGAATAACTCCTCTGGAACTAAAAGCATTATTTATGGTAAAACGGTGGATCATGTTTTGGAGGCCAAAGTACTTCTATCCGATGGTACCTTATTGGATTTACATAACAAGACACCGGAAGAACTAACAACTGTAGCCAATCAAACAGATCGAGAAGGAGAAATTTACAATTCCTTCACAAAAATAATAAAGAACAACAAAGGATTAATTGAGACTAAGTTTCCAAAGGTTATGCGACGGGTAGGTGGATATAATTTGGATGAATATATTCATACCGGCCATTGGAATCTATGCAAATTAATCACGGGAAGTGAAGGCACTTTGGCTACCACACTTGAATTAAAGCTCAATCTAGCACCTCTACCAAAATTCAAATCAGTATGCGTAGTTCACTTTGACGCATTGCTTGACGCAGTGGGTGCCATCACCCCAATTTTGGAGTTCAAGCCTTCTGCTGTGGAAATATTGGACAAAATAGTCGTAGACTTAAGTAGGGAAAACCTCACCACTCGAAGGCATTGTCATTTTATAAGCGGT
Organism: Cyclobacterium sp. L-R; assembly: GCF_056859355.1. Taxonomy (NCBI): domain Bacteria; kingdom Pseudomonadati; phylum Bacteroidota; class Cytophagia; order Cytophagales; family Cyclobacteriaceae; genus Cyclobacterium; species Cyclobacterium sp. L-R. The sequence continues at coordinate 3,933 of NZ_JBSXOH010000067.1, read as the reverse complement.
AATCCAGAGGCTATATTAATAGTAGAGTTTTATGGAGATAGCTTAAAAGATGTTTTGGATAGGCCCATGGCAATGGTTAAAGACCTACAGGAAAAAGGCTTGGGTTATGCCTTTCCTCTTTTCCCTCAGGGTGAAGAATATGAGGATGTATGGGTAGTTAGAAAAAAGGGATTGGGGCTGATGCTAGGAATCAAAGGCAAAAAGAAACCCCTCGCTTTTATAGAAGATGCCGGTATCCCAACGAAGTACTTAAAAGATTATATTGATAGAACCCTTCAAATTTGTAAAAAACACAATACTGAAGTAGCCATGTATGCCCATGTGAGTGTTGGCGTCATTCATGTCCGGCCAATTCTTGACCTCAGACAAGAAGTGGATGTAAAAAGGCTGGAAAGGATTGCTGAAGACACTTTTAACCTAGTGATGGAATATGGAGGCTCTTGGAGTGGTGAACATGGTGATGGGCTTGTTAGGAGCCCTTTCAATGAAAGATTTTTTGGGAAAGAACTTTATCAGGCCTTTATTCAAATTAAAAAATTATTTGACCCTGAAAACCTAATGAATCCAGGGAAAATAATATCCAACCAATCCATTTCAGAAAACCTTCGCTATGGGGCAGAATATAAGGATAAACCTGTAGATACCGAGTTTCTATACAAATCAGAACAAAGTTTTCAAGAATCAGTGCACATGTGCACAGGGGTTGGTGAGTGTCGAAAGTTACTGGGTGGTACCATGTGCCCAAGTTTTAAAGCCACAAGAGATGAAGAGCATTCTACCCGAGGTAGGGCCAATGCTTTGAGAATGGCCATGTCTGGTCAACTGGACGAAGAGGGATTAACAAGTGCAAGACTCCAGGAAACTTTAAGCCTATGTTTAAGTTGCAAAGCATGTAAATCTGAGTGTCCGAGCAATGTGGACATGGCTAAAATGAAAAGTGAAGTCCAGCAATTGTATTTTGACAAACATGTCCCTTCAATAAGGGATAAAATGATTAGGGATGCGCCAAAAGTGGCCAGACGATTTGCGGGTACACTTTCCTCAACCATTAACAAGATTCAATCCACCACTGCATTTAAATCCGGTTTAGAAAGAATTGCTGGTTTTGATAAACGGCGAACCCTTCCTGGGTATGCAAAAGAACCATTTTATAAATGGTTCCACAAAAATGAGATCAACCTATTAAAGGCTGATCAAAAGGTGGTGCTTTTTGCAGACACCTATTTGAATTATCATGAACCTGAAATCGGAAAAGATGCAGTAAAACTCCTAAATGACTGCGGATATGAAGTGATAATGGCCAATGTAGGTTGTTGCCAACGCCCTAAAATCTCCCATGGATTTTTAAGAGAAGCAAAAGAAGCCGGACAGGTTACCATCCAAGAATTGGTTAAATATATAGACCAAGGGATTAAAGTAGTGGTATGCGAACCAAGCTGTGCCTCTGCCTTGAATGATGATTTCCCAGACTTACTACCTGACGAAGAATTGGCCAAAAAATTAAAAGAAAACATACTAATGATCGATGTCTTCTTAAACCATGAAATGACCAAGGGTACCCTAAACATAAAGCTAAAAGCCAAAGAGGGTAAATTACATGTCCATGGACATTGCCATCAAAAAGCACTATATGGAACACAAGCGATGAAGCAAACCTTAGGCAAAACGGAGGAATTTAATGAAATACCCTCGGGATGTTGTGGGATGGCTGGATCCTTCGGCTACGAAAAGGAGCATTACGAATTGTCGAAAAAAATCGGAGAGGAAATCCTATTCCCTTCTGTAAGAAAACTTCCAGAAAATGTATCCGTAGCTGCATGCGGCTTTTCTTGCCGTCACCAAATAGACCATTTCACTGGCGTTAAAGCCAAACACTGGGTTTCTTGTGTAGAAGTCATTAAACCTGAACCAGGCAACACTTGACAGAATTAAATCCAAAGAAGTCTATATCCTTTAACTCGGATTATGTAATAGGATTTCTCCGCCCTGACAAGGTCAGGGGTGATGCCTGTCCCGTGTTTACGGGAAGTGTTGCAATCGCAAGAAAATCGGACTGTTTGGATATTTTAGCATAGCACCGTTATGGTGAAATTGAAAACAGAAACGATTGGGTATTTTGAAGCGATTTCAGCACGTAATAGATTGTCTATTGCATATTTCGGGTTTAAGCAACCTTGATGAATTCTGGTTAGACATAATTAACAATAGCCCACCAAACCTCAATACCACCATGAAAGACAATAGCAGAAGAAAATTTGTCAAACAAGCTACAGCAAGTGCTGCAAGTTTCTATATAGTCCCCTCTCATGTCATTAGCGGCCTAGGACACAAGGCTCCAAGCGACAAATTGAATATAGCTGGAGTGGGGATAGGAGGCAAAGGAAGACCCAACTTGAATGCCATGAAATCTGAAAACATTGTGGCACTTTGTGATACGGACTGGTCTTATTCCAAACCATGTTTTGCTGATTTCCCCAAAGCAAAAAAATACTATGATTGGAGGAAAATGTTTGATGAAATGGGTAAAGATATTGATGCGGTAATGGTGGCTACCCCAGACCATACCCATGCCATTGTAGCGGCCACAGCATTGATCATGGACAAACATGTTTATTGTCAAAAACCATTAACACACTCCATTTACGAATCTCGACTGCTTACCCGATTGGCAGAAATCCATCCAGTTGCCACTCAAATGGGAAACCAGGGAAATTCGGGAATAGATGCCAAGGAGCTTATCGAATGGATTCAGAATGGGGAAATAGGTGAAGTAAAAGAAGTGCATACCTGGACCAACCGCCCAATTTGGCCTCAAGGTCTGGAAAGACCTTCGGAAGCAATGACTCCTCCGAAAACATTGTACTGGGATTTGTTTTTAGGCCCTGCAACTTACCGCCCTTACCATGAAATTTATACCCCTTGGAATTGGCGAGGTTGGTGGGAATTTGGCACCGGAGCTTTTGGAGACATGGCTTGCCATGTTTTGGACCCTGTTTATGCTTCATTGAACCTTGGCTACCCAGACCAAATCGAAGGCAACTCCTCTCCTATTAACACTGAAAGTGCACCACAATCTGAGCAAGTAAAGTTTCATTTTCCAGAAAGGCCATCGATTAGTGGTTTTAATCTACCAGAAGTAGATGTTTATTGGTATGATGGAGGCTTGCTACCATTTAGACCAGACCTATTGCCTGATGGAATTGACCTTATGGAAGACAGACTTGGTGGATGTATTTTTGTAGGGACTAAAGACACCTTGTTCTGTGGTTCAGGAGGAGTTGGTAAAAGATTGCTTTCAGGAAGAGAGCCAAAAGTTAGCTCCAGATTAAGAAGAATACCCAATGCCAAAGGGTATAAAGATGGCCCTCATGAACAAGACTGGATCAGGGCTTGTAAAGAGTCCCCTGAATCCAGGGTTCAAAGCACATCCAATTTTGCCTATGCAGGCCCATTTAATGAGATGGTTCTTCTAGGGGTTCTAGCTATTCGTTTACAAAGCCTTAATAAAACCCTTCAATGGGATGGTCCATCCATGCAGTTTACCAATATTACAGCTGGTGATGAGTTAAAAGTAATCGAAAGCAATCATTTCTCAATGAGAAATGGCAGGCCTGTTTTTGAAAGTAAATACTTGGAAACCAAAGCTTTGTCCGCAGCCAAAGAATACATCCGGCACGAGTACAGAAAAGGATGGAAATTGCCTGTAGAGTTGGATCAGCTATAGATCTATTAATAATATAAGGCCTTTATTATCCACCATTGCCTATATCTGATTTAATTAAACCCGGATTATGTAATAGGATTTCTCCGTCCTGACAATAGTCAGGGGTGATAGCCTGTCCCGTGTTTATGGGAAGTGTTGCAATCGCAAGAAAATCAGGCTGTTTGGAGATTTTAGCATAGCACCGCTATGGTGAAATTGAAAACAGCAAC
>NZ_JBSXOH010000066.1:0-118986 GCF_056859355.1 Cyclobacterium sp. L-R | reverse complement strand
TTTATTCTGCAACCTTAAAATACAAAAAAGAAAACCCCGAAAAAAGCTTTAAACAGCTAAATTCGGGGTTTTTGTGTTATGTTTTTGTTAATTATTACGCTGGTTATCAGGTAATTAATAAATCAGCAAGAAGCCCTAATTGGAGGTGTTGCCGGTGGGTGGATTGGCTCAGAGGCGGCAGGAGCAATAGTAAAAGAGATCCATTACAGAAATTAGAAAAAATGGTTTGGTTATCAAATATTGTTTTTTACAATCTTTTTAGGTTTGAAAAAAGAACTCAAAAGTTCTTTACCTATCCAGTATTATTGTTTTTAAAAAACAAGAAGGTTAGGGAAAGTTATAAGAAAAGAGGGGTTATCAATCCTGAAAAGGAAGTCGTTAAAGCACTTGACAACCGAGAAGTTGGGATAAGTAGTATATTGTCAGGAGGCCATTATATGGTGTTGTTCTTTCTGTTGACTTTTGGAATTGTAAATTTTGTTTCCGGTTATTTAAGGACAGAGTTCAATCTAACATTAGCTCACTTTGCGGCTATGGCCATTTTTTCATACGGTTTTGCTTATTTATTTTCATTTCGTGAAGATAGATATCTTGAATATTTTAAAGAGTTTGAAAATCTCCCTAAGAATATAAAAAATGGATCTGGTTGGATGACATTCTTTATAGTATTGGGAGTTTGGACATTTGGTATTGGCAGTTTTGTTTTCCTCAATTACAGGCTTTAATCTGTTTGATATTTACCAAAAGCCCGGCAAGTCCCCAAGCTAGGTGTCGTCCACTACACCTTTTTATTCAAAACCTCCTTGAAAATCGTAATCCTATTTAAGCCATTTGCAATGGCATGCTAAAGCACAAATTGGTAAAATAAAGTTTAAAATTTTGACCACTATATGGTTAAATTTCTGTAATAGCTATTAGGTGGTTAAGTAGTTTTCTATATCACTATTGTTTCACAAAAGACTTACCGGGGCCAATCAGCATGAGATTTTAGAAGAAAAATTGTATATTTCACAAGACGGATACATGGAAACCGTCTTGGTAAATGAAACCGCTGAGGACGTTTGGTTTGATGATTTTAGTATTTCTCGTACCCCCTCAATTGTGATCCAGGAAACCCATTATGACCCTTGGGGGCTTGAGTTGACTGGGCTAGGGTATCAGAATGGTGGTGTCAATGAAAATAAGTACCTCTATAACGAGAAGGAACTGATCTCTGACCTGAACCTCAACCTATACGACTATGGGGCGAGGATGTATGACCCGGTGATAGGAAGATGGGGAGTGGTGGATCCTTTAGCGGAGGTTTATTTCGATCTCTCGGCGTATAATTATGTAGCAAATAATCCAATTAAATATATTGACCCAGATGGAAGGTTCATAGGAACCATAGTAGGAACAGTCGTAGGAGGGGTTGCTGGTGCCTATAATGCTTATAAAAAGGGAGGCGACGTTTTAGCCGGAGCAACCGAGGGAGCCGTTTCAGGAGCTATTGCTGGGGCTACAGTTGACCTAGTTGTGGGTGCCACTGTTGCGTCTGGGGGGACTTTAGGTGTAGTAGTATTGGCAGGTGCAGCTGGTGGTGCAGTTGGCGGGGCTGCAGGGGGCATAGCAGGAGATGCTGCCGGGCAAGTAGTTGCAGGATATAACAAGGGGGAAAGTGTTTTGAATGCAGCTAAGAATATCAGAACTAAAGACTTTGCAGGCAAAGCCATTGAAGGGGCTGTAACCGGAGCAATCGGAGGGGGGCTAGGGGGTGTTGTTGGTAAAACTATGAAAATGGTCGAAACATCTACCTCTTCTTTTTTTAAAAACTACCATGGGTGAAAGTATTGAGGAAACAGCAAAAACAATCAGACAAATAGGAGCTTCAACCGGGCAATCTCAAGCTGTAATAAATGCTAATGTTGATGTGGTAACGGAAACTATGAAAAATGGAATGGCTAATGCAACTAAAGCTACCAACTCAAATATAACCAAAATTTCTGCTGGAAGTGCAATGACTACCGAATCGATAATTAAAGTTATACAAGAATAGCAAAAAAATGATGATTAAAAGGTTAGTAAAAATAGTCTATTTAATAGGCGTATTTTTTTGGTGTGGCATGCTTTTGAGTTCAGTTTTTAAGTTAATAGGATACAATGAAATTTTAGAAATATTTAGCTTTAGAAAGGCTACGACTACGAATTACGAAATTTTAGAAAATGGTGCTGATGAGAACAGTTTAAGCATTCGTTATTCCTATAATGTTGGAGATATGGAGTTTCATAAAAAATTAGAGGTAGCTCAAACTTATTATAAAGAGAATTTTCAGGTTTCTGCTGACAGCACAATAGAAGTTAGTTATAATTCAAATTTTCCCCATTTAAGTTATATTACTAGGCTTCCTCTTGAAATAAGAAAGGAAAAGACAGGCATGGTTATATCTTTAATCTTCATAGGCTTTTTATCTGTAATTTATTTTTTTGGAGTTAAAAAACTGTTTTCAGGTTAGATTGCCTCTCGTGGTCAACGAAACTCTGGTTCGATGACTTTACGGTAATTAGTACCACCTCCCCCCATTCAGGAAACACCGTATAGCCTTTCCCGATAGCGTATCGGGAATCCTTGGGGTTTGGAGTTGAATGGGCTAGGGTATCAGAATGGTGGTGTCAAGGAGAATAAGTATTTGTATAATGGGAAAGAGCTGATCGAGGACGAAGGGCTGGAGTATTATGATTATGGGGCGAGGATGTATAGCCTGTCCCGCATATCGGGAATCCGGTGATAGGAAGATGGGGAGTTGTGGATCCTATGGCAGACCAAATGACAAGACATTCGCCCTACAATTATGCGTTTGATAACCCTATAAGGTTTATTGATCCGGATGGGATGATGCCATGTTGCTCAGGTGGGACAGGGCCTGCTTTAAGAAATTCTCCAAGAGTAGCCAATGTGTCAAACCTTAAAAAGGTTTTGTACCGGACGGCAAAAATGCATAATTCTGGTATTGCGACAATTGGCAGAAGTGAAGGGGCGCTTGTAAAGATACAAAAATTCCATACGAGTAGAGGGAAAGGGAAAAATATGTACGGTTTGACATCTCCTGCTGCAGGGCCACCTGAAAATTTCGACAATACACATACCTTTGGAAACCTTTGGGGCAATGCTGCCAAATTAACTGTCCAGATCCTAGATGATGCTAAGACAATAACAAAGATTGAATCATTTGATGAGGTCGGTAAGTTTGAGGTTTCCATTGGCGCGGACTATTTTGTGGATGATTACAATACGACACAGGAGCTCATGGGACTACAGGAACAATGGGAAAATAGCGTCATGGAAAGAGCGAGGGGAGGATTGTCCCCTGAGGAGTTTGGGCAGCTTCCAAATGAAGAGCAAAGAATGAAAATTGGGCTTTCTAAGGTATTGTCAGGCTCATCGCCATTGGGGATAATAGAGAACATGTTAAAAAGGCAAAAGCCTGATGAGACAGAGAATAGGAGGAACAATGTGGTTAGAGCAGGTAATTAATCTTTTTAAGAATAAACCCAAGTGTCCTATAAGAAACCCAGACAGGGTTGTGCTGGATAACGGGTTTTTTCATCTAATCCAGGAATTTGGAGAAGAGTTTGTTTTGAATTCAAAGATTTATAGTAATCCCATAGAGATAACGGGTAAGGTATTTAGAGGAGATGAGCTTTATACCCAGCTACTGTTTCAGAAACTGGGGGATATACTGGAAGTAGATTTAAGGCAAGTTGAGTTAGGATTATTCAATGAAACAGGGGATGTTTTTCTGGACTCAGGAGTTATGATGGTTTCTGAGGATGGAGGTGAGTTTGCGTCCAGTAAATTCACTGAATATTCTGACGGAAGTGCCGAGATATTGATTAACAGCAGATATATAAAAGATTTCTGTTGTTTGGTGGTGTCCATTGCGTTTGAACTCATTCGGTTAAAATTAAGGAGGGAAGATAAGGAGTATGCGGATGATGATGTTATACTGGAACTGGTGCTTTTGTTTTTTGGCCTTGGAGTTTTCAATGCGAACAGTTCGGTTGCTAAAATGAAAACTTGGTCAGGGGATTTAAGTAGTGGGTGGAATATTGAAAAGGGTCCAAGTCCGCTTTCCCCAGAAGCCCATGGCTATATACTTGCATTATTTGCAAGTTACAGAGGCGAGAACAATCCAGCTTGGGCAGACAGTCTAGAAAAGGAGGTAAAAAAAGTCTTTTATGAAGGATTGAGGTACTTAAAGGTTCGCTAAGAAAAATAAATAAGGAGAGAGATGGCCAAGAAAAGTAACAGCCTATATATTTTCCCTTTGGCAGTTTCCGTATTGTTTATTCTAATGGGGGGAGCAATGATTGTAAAAGGGTTGGTAGCTTATGGAGTAAATAGTCGGACATTGAAGATGTCAGGGTTGGGGGGGCACCTATTCATATTGGTAGGGGTTATTTTTTTGATTGTCACCTATTATAGTTTGTCACCCTTTAGTAGGATCAGGAATATCAACTTCAATTTTTTCAAGAGAAAAAGAAAAAAAATCGCTAATAAAACTGCTTAAGTTTTTTTGTTTGGCATTGTGTCCCGTCCTGAAAAAAGTTTACAGTTTTATGGAAATCATTTGGATACGATCTTTAGTAAGGGTGTGATATTAACCTGTTCTCAAAGGAGTATCCTACCGGTGGCTGAGCGGAGCCGAAGCCATGGGTTAGCGTATCCTAAATACCTACCTCTTCGGCTCCTCTCAGGATCCGGTAATCCATCTCAATAGACTTTAAAAATCTCTTCAAACGACTCTATCAAGTCATTAGTCCATTTAGTTACGCACGAAACAATCCTATCAGATTTGTTCACCCTAATTCCATGTATCCGTGTTGGATAACTAACAGGAAGCTTATCGTGATTAATGATTGGTTGTAAACCGATTTGTCTTTAATAAAGTTGGTTTTTAGGTATAATTTAGTATTTTTATACCGTTAATCTATTAAAACATAAATTTAAGCACATGATATGTTTTTTAATTAGATCGTTTATATTTTCTGTTTTTACCTTGGGTCTGGTGTTGACACTCGATGCCTAGGTCCAGGAATTTAGCTATTTAAACAGGTTCCAGTTTCCTATTTCGGATACCACAAAATACCAGGCAAAATATTATCAGCAATCTTTTGAAAATCAAGACAGCCTGGTGGCAGGGATATATACCCTGGACCACAGTATTTATAGTAAGAAAACTGTTTATTTTGATGAGGAAAAGGAAGAAACCCTGAGCAAAACATTTTTATATGATTCATTGGGCAACGTAAAATCTTATAGGGAAAAGGATTTTGTTTTGGCATATGAATTTGAAATTGGTTTTTATCCCAATGGTATTGTGAAATCAAGGAGGGTATCCAAGTCAGGGGAAGAAGAAAAAGTCGAATTTTTTGATGAGAAGGGAAATCCTACAGCTCCTCCAGCTGCTCTTGAAGGAGTTATGCCTACCCCATACGGAGGGATGGTGGGTTGGAATAATTATTTGGCTGAGAATTTGGAATTTCCTCTGAATGCCTTGTACAGGGGAAAGGGTGGCACGGTCTACATTTACTTTTGGTTGGATAAAGAGGGGAACATCGTAAATCCAGAAATTATGAATCCAGAACAAGTCTATGCCTCCCTGGCCGAAGAAGCCCTACGGGTAGTTAGGGATTACCCCCATCAATGGACACCTGCCCAAAAGGACGGTGAAAACATTTCAATTGCTATGCGCACGCCCATAAGATTTGACACGCCAAAACGTTAAAAATGGGTTAAAAGGGCAAGAGACCAATATGGCGACATAATTCATCCACTAGGTGTAATATCCACTGCACCCAAGTATTCCTAACCTCCTTTAAAGTCGTGAACCCTTTAAGGCCATTTACAATGGCTTACTAAAGTACTTCTTAGGAAACAAAAGTTTAAAATTCTGACCACTATAGGTCTAAGGCTCGAAAATGGCACCCAAACTGATCAAATCTTTGTCCTCAAATTGTAAAGTATTATAAGTAATGCCTGTGTAGAAAACCTATTTTTAGTTATGAGAAAGGCTTATCAAATCAGCGATCGGGAAATGTCGATTTTTTAACAGTCCGATGGGTGGACTGGGCGGATGTTTTTTCAAGAAAGGATTACAGGGACATTATCCTGGAAAAACTTAACTTAATCGAGAAATCGAGCATAGCTAGATCGACACACTGTGGGATGAATACTGTTTCGAGATTTCAATAAGTTTAACAACAATAAACTGCTCAAAAGGATAGTGGAAAGACCTGAAGATTATTTATACTTTTATGATAAAAATTAGACTTGATTGAAAAAGATTATTTGTGATTCCTAGAAGTCCGGACATCAAAGAATTGGACAGCGACCTGGTCAACTCTTTACGAAGGAAATACTCCAGGTATAAAAATTTATTCCGCGTCAGAAGCTTACCCATCGGCCTTCGGATCGGGCAAAGGAATATTATTGATTGAAGTACGTCAGCCACAACAGCATTGCCATAACAGAACGCTTCAAAAGAGTAAGCATGCAAGACCAGAGAAAGTCGCTGAATCAATATCATTAATTAAAATGAACCTAAAAATGTTAAATAATCGTTATTTTGTGGAAAAGGAAATAATCATGGGAGCAGCACAAATCAGAGAATTACTACATGAATACATTAATAAAGCGGATGATCGCTTTATTAACTTAATGTATGCCATGGTACAGGCAGACATGAAAGAAGAGAATTATGAGCTGTGTGATAAACATAAAAAAATATTAGATGAAAGAATAACAGCACATAAGACTAACCCATCAACAGGATCTAGCTGGGAGGAAGTAAAAGCCCGAATTAAAAGTCAGCTATGAAATTTACTTGTATCATTAAGCCAGAAGCAGAACTTGACATTTTAAGGTCTGCACAATGGTACGAGAAAAAGCAGCAAGGTTTAGGATTACGATTTTTGGATGAGGTTGAAGAAAAGCTGGATTTGATTACTAGGAACCCACTTAATTATCAGGTTAGGTACAACATTATTCGATTTTCTTTGATAAAACATTTTCCGTAGGCCATTTATTTTCTTGTAGAAGGTAAGAAAGTGATTGTTTTAGCCGTTTTAGGCACTCGGGAAGATCCTGAGAAATGGCAATAGCTTATCCTACTGGGCTGCTCAGACTGCTTGTAGGTGTGTCGTGTATTCCTTGATGTGGATTAAAAACAGGTTATGTAAAAGATGATAGTAGGTCTACCGCTATCGCTGTGTAAGGGGAGGATGCCAACCCACCTAGGTGTAATTTGCAATTACATCTTTCTATCCATCTTAATGAAATTTAGGAAACCATTCTAAAATGGCCATTTGCAATGGCCAACTAAAACCGACCCTAGGTATTAGATGGAAAGGAGATAAAATAATTTCGAGATGTTTTTTCCGGGGAAGTATTTCCGGAGAAACAGAATGCATCAATTTATCCTTTTCTTTAAAAGCTTTAAGTAGGGCTTGATTTGTCTTACCGTAGTTATAAAATACAAAATCCAGAAAATATTTTAAAAAAAATGCCCTAAGCTCTTATAGTGAAAACCCGGTCTTGGTTCATGCGCTCATTTTAGTAGCAAATCATCCGGAAAAAAATCATCAATGAAAATCAAAAAAAAAGACACATAATTTAAAAGGAATCTTTCTCTAAATTTTTTTGTAAAACTTAAACTTTATTTTGTTGAAAACATTATAGTTTTTCTTAAATTTAGATAAGGTTGAGAAGAATAATTACAGCTAAGCATCAATATGTCTTGAAACAATTAGATGTTTAGCAACTTATGGTCTAGTTTATAGTGAAATATCCTTGTCAATTGATCCTTAATTATGATTATTGGTTTCCCCTCCCTGGGTGTAGTATCCAATACACCCTTTTATTTATAACCTTCTTGAAAATCGTAATCCTATTTTAGCCATTTACAATGGTATACTAAAGCAGATCTTAATAAACGAAAGTTTAAAATTCCGAACACTATTAAGCTAAGGCTCAAAAATGGCATTGAAACTGTTTCAAGGTTTGTTCTTTAAACGTTCAGTATTCATTTGTAATCCCTGTGGAGATAAACTATTATTAGTTGTGAGGAAGGCTTGTCATATGAGCAATATAGGAATTCCGTATTTTTTAATACCCCAAGTGGTAGGCTGGGTGATGTGTTTTCGTGAAAAGATTACAGGGGTTTATCTTGGAGAACTTAACTTACTGCAGAAATCGTGCATTACGACATGGCCACATTGGGGGATGAATACTGTTTCGAGATTTCAAAAAAAAGGATTACCAAGAAACTGCTCAAAATGATAGTAGAAAGACCTGAAAAAGATTTATAAGCTAGTGCTAAAAATCGCTGCATTAAAAAGGCTTGATTGAAGTGGATTATTGGTATTTACGTAAATTTTCAATTAAATCTGCCATAAAGTGCGATTTAGCATTTTCAAATCTTCTTTCTCTTTCTTTTTCTGATATACCTTCATCCAATAATTCACTCAATTCTTTTTCTTTGGTTTGTATTAGATCATTTAGAAATGGATTATTTCTCCTATCTGGATTTTCTGCCTTTGATAGTTCAATAGCTTTCTTTAGCAAATTCATCATATCCAAAATGGCATCCTTAGAGTATTGTAACTCTTCCAATTCACTTTTAATCACTATTATAGTTTCATTCATATTATTTCAGGTAATTTAAGACAATGGTATGGAATTTAACTAAAATAAAATAATATGATATTTTTCTAATAATTTAGTTGAAAGGATAGGGTGCCCTTGCCTAAGTGTAGTTAATCCATCACGCTTTCTTCCTCCTCTAGTGGGTTTATTGTGCCATTAAACCCAGGTGGGGTAAAAAATGGAAATGTTAAATACTATGATGAAAATGGAAGAGTTTTTCAATCATCCAGTTTTAAGAACAACGAATTGCATGGTGCCAATGTTAATTATTATCCGTTCGGAAAGATAAAATCTAAAATGACCTATTACAATGGAAACTTGAATGGTGATTTTTATTCATATTATGAGCAAGGGAACTTAAAAATGAAAGCATATTATGAGGAAGATGTTTTAATTGATTTCCTTTCTTATAGCCTCGAGGGAGAAGTAATAGATCATTTAATCCAATATGAAATAATGGAATCCAATTATAATTTTAATGTCAAAAGCCTTAACCAGTACTTTGATGTAGTTGTGTTTCTATGGGGATACAAGATCATAATGGAGAAATTAAAACTATTGGAGAAAGTATTTCTAATGATGGCATATTTACACTTCCAGTCCCAGAAAAATATAGGGGAAGGGATAAATTTTATTTTCAACTTTTTGAAATAGATTCATTGGAAGACAATCCTGAAGAAGGTGTTGTAAGGAGTAAAATAGAGTTTGAGTATGAAAGGATTAAAGAGTGAAAGGAAGATTTATATTATAAATATAATTAATAATCGTTCTATTTATAGGGAATCAGGCACTTACATGTAGGTGTGTCGTGAAGTCGTTGATATGAATCAAAGACATGTTGTTCAAAATATGTTAGCTGGTTTGCTGTAATCGCTGCGTAAACGGAGGTTGCAAACCGACTCTATTTGCCCAATCTATCTTAATTGTGTAGTGGGAAACCGAACCAGGTATGAAGTGATTTTATTTGCCGGTGCATTGGAATCAATTTGATCTTTTTGTGCAATAAGGTATTTCCCATCCAATGTAACCGTTATATTTCTCCAGATCGCTCCAAAACTAGGGAATCTTTTTACGATTTCCCCTGTGGTAAAGTCAAATAAAAATAAATCACCATATTCCTCAATCCCATAAAAATGAGTATCGGAAACTCCATTATAGGCAAAATCGGCGGAAAGAATTTTAGCCTTATGGCCCCAATCAAGGTAATTATTATTAACCAACACACTAATATCAGATTGATGTACCAAAACAATGATATCCTCAACTCTATTATATAGCACTTGATTGAAGGATGCCATTCCTGTTAAGGCCTTGACAGTGATTAAAGGGCTCCCATTCTGTCCGAGTTTCATTAAGCCGTAGGTGAAATGTCCTCTAGCATAAAAATATAGGCTGTTTTGGTCAGGGCTTGCCTCTAGTGATCTGACATTGTGGTATTTGTCTTCGCCGTATCCATTTTGCGGATGGGAAAAAATTCGGTTGTCATCGGTTGAATCAATCATAAACCATTCTGATCCACTAGTACCGGCTATATAACATGTAAAGATGCCCATGCCATCGTTTTTGAACGCCATTTCCACTACTCTATAGTCATTTTCTGGTCTTAATGGCACGCTAGGTAAGGCAAGTCTTTCCATAACTATTCCGGAATTGGGATCCACTACCGCTATTTCAGATCTTCCCCCCACGTATAATAGTTGGTTATATGGATTTAATGTGATGATACTATTGTATTGGCTTGAAGGGGTCCAAGGAAACTCCTTGAGAATGGTTAAGGTAGACAGGTCAATCTTATAAATTTTATCGGGGCTTTGGGTAAGTACCCATTGGCTGTCCTCATCCGGGACATTAAACCTGCTGGCAATCATCCCATTCAATTGCAAGGACTTGGAAAAAAACTCAGCGCGGAATTCATCAATAAATAAATTTCCATATTGATCTTCCCACTCAATGTGAAAAGGATAGGAGAATCCTAATCTGCCACAGCCATAAATAAAGGTGGCTAAATCCCCCTCAGTATTGTAGGAGGCTTCGGACACTTCGCCTAAGCAACCTGTAAATATAGAGGTGATTCGTTTAATATTTACCTCTCCGTTAAATTGGATTTGAACGCGACTTTTGGTTTCAGATAGGCTTTCACCAACTATTCCCTCGACGCTTAAAATTCTGGAAGGAAGTGCTTGAAAGACCTCAATCACTTTCTCCACATTGCCAGCCAAAATTTTGATTTGACCTGTTCGATTTTCCGGCCCTTCCTCATTACTATCCCATTTTACTAGAATAGTACCTATCCCAATTTTACTATCTTCCGATACACTTAGCCATGTATCGACTGATGTTGCAGTCCAAATAGCATTGGATTCCACAGAAAGTTTAATTTCGCCGTTAACCACGGAAGCATTAATCACCTCATTTGAAACAGAAATTTCTACGTTGCCAGCTTCTAGGGAAACGCTCTTCTCGTTTATAATACTTCCTGAAACACTGATTTTTTCCGAACGCCCGATATAATTTTCTTTGGAAAAATTTATTGTATAGTCACCTCCATCCAAGTTTTTGATCTGGTATCTTCCAAATGCATTTGTGGTTGCCTGGTGTTCCATATTCCCAGACTGAACGGAGACCTGTACACCTTGCAAGCCGACTCCTGAAGATGTAACATACCCAAAAATATGACCCTGAAAAGTCGGCGTCTCTTCTAAATCTTCAGTACAACTTATAGAAAATAAAAAGGCAAAAACCAGTTGGACAATCAAAAAACTACGTCCTATACGCATACAAAAATATTAATTTATCGTTTGCGAAATTAAATAATAAGTTGATTATATTTGTGAACTGTAGAAAAAAGTTTTTATATTATTACCAACCGATCATTTTTATAGCCCATATGTGGAGGAACCACCTTTTTTTTGGCTGCCAATTTTTTGGATTGCTTATAATCGTCTTTGGATGCCAACTTGACGAAGATGATATCGAGCCTATACCGGGCATGGATCTATCTAAAACGACTGTTTTTATAAATCACTTGGAGAGTTCTGGGGAATTTGAAATTATAAATACAGGAAATGTCCCGCTAGAATGGAATGTGTCCACCACAACCGATTATTACATGATTTCTCCCTTTAATGGAATACTGGCTCCAGGAGAATCCATTAATCCGAAAATAACTGTATTCAAAGAAGAATTACCGGAAGGCGTTTTTCCATCAACAATTTACCTCCAAACAGACAAGGAAATATTTAAACAATTATACGTTGAAATTATTTCATACACGGAGCAAAAATGGTTGTTGGATGTAGGGATAGTGGATGCGGAGTATAGCAATGCTCTGGATAAAATAGTAGCGGCATCAAATAACAATTCACTGTTACTAATTGATGGCTCAAACCAAACAATAAAGTCAGTGGAGTTAGGTATTCCGGCAACTGCAGTATCACTTCATCCGGACGGCAGGCATGCTGTGGTAGGACATATAGCAGCAGTTTCCGTGGTCGATTTGGAACAAGAAAAAGTCCTGAAACAAACGGGCCTCCCTTTTGAGATGTTTGATCTTGTAGCAGGACCAGACAACTATATTTACATTAACCCTGCCGGATATCAACATGGAGGGTCGCTTTATAATTTAAATTTGGATAACAATCAAGGCCAGTGGTCATTTGGTGTTTCCATAGACGAAAAAACTAAACTTTCCTTACACCCATCGGAAAAATATGTTTTTGGGGTGAATATTGACAATGTATATAAATTAGACATCTCTAACGGCATAGCTGAACTTACATCTAAGGCACCGTATCATCCTGGTTATAAGATTGGGGGTGATATTTGGATACCTGAATCCGGAAACCATTTCTTCGCAAGAACCGGCAATGTATTTAGGATATCCGAGGATAATTTATTTGACTTTACCTATCTGGGTAAGACCTCATCAGGCGATTATTTTTTAACCATCAACCATTCTCCCAAAATCAGCAGAATCTACGGAATCCATAAGGTTGGGAATAAACAGGATATGCTGGCTATATTCGACTCCAATTTTCAATTATTAGAAGAGACACCTTTGCCAAATTTTTTAGTTGATAATTCAAATGGAAATTTTCAATTACTAAAATCCCATACACGCTTCGGTTTTTTTAATGCCCAAAGTACCGAATATTTTATTCTAAACCATTCCTCAAATCCAACCCAGCCCGGATCGGGTAAATGGGCACTTACCAGCATTGCTGTCAAATAATAATTAAACAATTCTTCCAGACAAAGAATGGAAACTCGAATTCTCGGTAAAAAGCAAAATTTTTTTAGCATGAAATCGCTCAATTTCGTAAAAATCGCTTTGCTAATCTCTTGTATTTCTTTATTCTATAGTTGTAGTGAAGAAGAACCAACGCTACCTTCTGAACCTACGATAGAAACTGGGGTTGTAGCCGTCAAAGAAATAGGTGGGGCCACTTTCAGCGGACTTTTAACAGGTCCAGAACGCATTACAGATCATGGTTTCATTTATGGGCAAGACTCTCTTTTAATATCGCCTTATAACAATAGGTTGTCCTTAGGTAGGCCCATTGAATCAGGAACCTTTACACATGATTTGACAGTGGGCTTGAAAGGCGCTGAAATTTACTATTTCGGAGCCTATATAACCGTTGACGATGACTATCAATTTGACGATATTAAGCCATTTTATTCTAATGGGAGTGTTCCCCCGGAAATTGATCGGATAAATCCTGAAAAAGGGCACCTTGGAGAAGAAATTATTATATATGGTAAGAATTTTGGCACCAACCGTTCCTATACTCAGGTGAAATTTGGGGACACCTATTCAGAAACTTATTATGTAGTGGATACTGCTATTTATGTGAAAGTACCTGCAAACCTGCCAACTGATAAAATGCAATTAACGGTAACAGTTTTAGATAAGTCTACTGATACATCCTTCGAACTTCATACTCCTGAAATTCAAAAAATTACTCCTGAAAGCGCCACATTTAGGGATATTATCACGGTTCAAGGCGCTCATTTTGATACTATTCCTACTCAAAACGAAGTTTGGCTTGGGGATATCAAAGCCATCTCTATCTCAAGTACCAGAGATGAAATAAAATTTGTCGTTCCCGATGATCTTCAGGTGGGCACTACCGTAATTAAAATAAAGAGTCAAGTACAGGAAGTAATATCCGAGCAATTATTCTCCCTGCTACCGCCTGAAATTTTTGAATTTCCGGCATGCGCAGACTCTGATACCCAAATTGATATCAAAGGTGATAACTTTCATCCCAATTTTAATAAAAACAACGTGTTTTTCGGGGATACTAAGGCGGAAATTATAGGTGGAGATAAGAAAAATCTACAATTGAAGGTTCCCCACGGCCCCTTTCCCAAGAGTAAATCCAAAATAAAAGTACAGGTTTCGGATGTGATTGTTGAGACGGACAGAGATATTTGTATAACTGACAAATGGGTAATGATCAGTAATTCATTATCTTTTTATTTTTATAGAGGCATTGGAACTTTCTCCTTTCCTGACAACGGGTATGTTTTGTCCATCTCCTATGACAGTAGAGATAGAAATCTTTGGGAATTTGATCCGAATAGCGAAGCTTGGACCAAAAGTGATTTGCCATTTGCTTCAGAGTACAATGGGTCAAGTTCCAACAATGAGAAAAAGGGATATGTCTACTTAACTACTGAAAAAAATAATTTTTGGGAATTTGACCCTGTGAGTAAGCAATGGAGAGAATTGAAGGATTTTCCCGGATATAAAAGATACGTTAGTGCTATGTTCTGTATCGGAAATCACGTTTATCTGGGTGCGGGCAAGATTTCTAGTTTCGGAAGTACAACCTATTATAAGGATTTCTACCGATATGACATTGAGACGAATACTTGGGTTCGACTCAAAGATATTACAATCCCTTCATTAGGAGTCAGGAGGCCTTCAACTTTTGTTATTAATAACCAAGCTTACCTAGCAGGTGGAGATTTATCTAACGGTCATCACGATTTCTGGAGGTACAGCCCCAGTGAGGATCGATGGGAGCAGATGGCCGATCTTCCAGATGCTTACCACAGAGATTTGAGTTTTTCGCTGAATGGAAAGGGATACCTTACGGATAGAGATGCCTATGTTTGGGAATATGACCCTCTATCAGATAGTTGGGTAAGCTTCTATAGATATGGCCATTTTAGCAAACACGAAGGATTTGCCTTTATAACTGATGGCACTGCTTACATTGGCGGTGGAATTAGTAATTCTACCACCAAATCTCAACCTTGGAAAGAATTTTTCCGGTTGAGAAAATAGGCTTAGTGTTGGCTAAAGTAAGGATCTATGTTCTTTTACAGATAGAAATTTATGGAACTGTTTCACTCGTTTCTGCAATAAACTTTTTCAATAATTTGTTTATTGCACTACATTCGTCTACCTGAGTTGATTTTTTTGAATTCCTACCCAGGTGTAATTTACAATTGCACCTTTCTATCCACTTTATCGAAATTTAGAAAACTATTCTAAAATGCCCATTTGCTATGGGCAACTAAATTCGATGCTAGATATTAGATGGAAAGCAGATAAAATATTGTCGAGATTCTTGACAGCGCAGTAATTCGGGTAAACAGGGCAGCTTATTTTTATTTAATTGCCGGCAACCAATCTAGTGTTCCGAAAGCTAAAACGCTTGACCTTCAACTCAAATTCAAACCAAGGAAAAGTTTAATTAATGGTTATTTATCCTTTCCCCTTAAACAAATTGTACTTTATGGTGATAGTTTTTTAGAAGTATTTCAGTATATTACCTGAGGCATTTAATGAGAGAAAAAGCAGATCCATGAAATTTGATAAGTCCTATTTAGTTTTACTATTTACATTTTTAAATATTTTCCTATTTGCACAAAATACCAGTGGCAAAATTTTTGAAACTACTTTTCGGTGGAAGCCTGAAAATGGGAAAAATGGATATTCCTAACTTCTTTTAAGTCATGAACCTTTTTATTCCATTTGCAATGGCATTCTAAACCACTTCTTAGTAAACGAAAGCTTAAAATTTTGACTACCGCCTGGTTTAGGTTTGGATAGGTTGCCAAACTGATCTCTGCTCAGCCGCCAAAAGACTTTTACTTCAATCAGTGGTCGACAGGATTAGGCCTCGCTCAATTGCCTTTCTTTGGTAAAGCCAGTAATTCAGAAAATTATAAAGCATCTTTCTTGGTAGCGGATAGAATTTCAATATTGGTTTGGAATTATTGTTCTATTTCTAAAGATTAGCTTAAAAAATACACTATTGGGGTGTTTTTTTTAATAAATAAACCCTTATCTTTCGAAAAAGAAAGAATTAGTAGGGGTCGGAAAGGTTTTTTAAAAATGGGTCGGAATCGGTATAACGCAATCGTAGAGCGAATTTTTTGTTTGAGAAGAAGGGGTGACATCTCCTTTGTAAGGTCTGAGCAAACAGGGTAAATAATGATCAAGTGAATTTGCTTTGCAGTGGACTAGCGAAAAATTAAAATTTTTTTGTACAACTTCAAGCCTGCCTCTCAAGGTTGGTACAGGAGATAACCCAGACCAAAATTCACCACAAATAACAGAGTTATACAAAACCATTCTCGGTTTAAAAATACAGCATTTACATAAACTAAATAAATAAAAACAGAATGAAAACAAGCTTATTATTTCAATTGTCAGCAGTGGCTATTTTGACTGCATTTCTATTCACTTCCTGTTCTGAAGAGGAGGAACCAGAGGCCAATATAGGTACGCTAACGTGTAAAATTGGTGGAGAGACATTTACAGCAGTTTCTTTTGAAAATACCTTGGTAGGAGATGACACAGGTAAAAGATTCGACGTAAGGGCCACCGATGCATCAGGAAAAACACTGATAGTAACAATCAATGACGATGAACCTTATGGGACCAACTTTTCACATATAGGTGAAAAAGTCTACGTGGATTTCCTCAAAAATACACCTATAAACCTCGCTACCATAGGGACATTGATACATGTAGACCAGACATTTTTTATGACAAGCTGGGATGGAGAGGAAACTGGATATTCTTTGATTTCAAGTTCCGATTTATCAAGTAAAAGGGTTAGTGGTGTCTTTGAATTTGAACTCGTAAATCCTTTCAACAATGAAATAATTCCCGTGACGGAAGGGAAATACACCAATGTGACCTATATTTCAGCCCCTATACCCGATTGAAATTGACGATACCCTCTGGAGCCGGATTTTGATATGGACCAGAAGTAGGTGTAGTTTTTTGACTACACCTTACTTTAAAATAAAAACAACGTTAGAAAATCATCTCATTCAGGCCATTTGCAATGGCCTGTCTCAAACCCTTTTTCAGCAAAATCCTCAATAAAATACAACTCCTTATCAATCTTATAAAACTTTAAAAAATCATCTTAAGACCACCCTATCAAGCCCTTACTGTCTTAGGTTTAAACTTAAGGAAAACAAGTCGGCCCAGTAAAATCCAGGGGAAGCCATGCATTAAAAAATCTCCCCAATCGATTAATTGCATGCCATGGGCACCACCTGCTATCCATTTGAGTTTGCCCCAAATATGCGGCTCTGGGAAAAAGGGTGCCAATCCCAACCAGGCACACATAATCCCTACCAAAAGCCAATTATTAATAGGGTTCTTAGTTGTTTTAACTTCTTTATTTACCATTTTATAGTATTTCGTTTTTGATGTAATCATTAATTACCACCAAACAGGACCCGCAGCTAAGCTTTATTTGTCTGTACTAAGGTAGAAGGGTTACCTCATTAAAGTGGTGACAATTGTTACAGTAAATAATTCCCAAGCAAACTTTATCTTAGAAGCTGTTACTTCTTTTGGTTTTTTTACTTTGACTAACTGCTTGATTTATATGAGTGCACATCAATTACAGGATTGGCACCAACTTAACTCAGCCACTGATGGACTTCGCTCAGCTACCGCAGCTGGGTGTGATTTGCAATTACACCTTAATATTAATCAAAAATGTACTTTAGAAAACATTCTGTACCGGCCATTTGTAATGGCTTCAAATGCTCTCTCAGAAAAATATCCAAGACATTTTCTATATTTAACAGTCCTTGATTTTAGATTATTTTACTATCCCTTTAAGCCAGGTTTCAGCCAATGCTGGCCAGGATTCTCCGGCTGGGTTGCCATCCCTTAGTCCATACCCATGTCCGCCTTTGGGTAGTAAGTGCAAGGAAACAGGTACTTTGTTGTCTCGCAATGCGGTCGCCATCACTAGTGCACTGTTGGCATGCGTGTCATCAGCTGTTGCAAAAAGAAACATTGGAGGAGTGTTTTCGTCTACTTTCAATTCAGGGGTTAGGCTTCTGTTTTCTCCTTTGTCCAGATAAGCAGGGTAGATCAACATGGCAAAATTAGGCTTTGATGACACTTTATCCTTGGCATCTTGAGGTGTATAGGTTTCCTCATCGTACCTTGTGCCTGCTCGTGCAGCCAAACTTCCGCCTGCAGAGAACCCAATTACACCAATTTTGTAAGGGTCTAATTTCCAGTCACTTGCCCCACTTCTAACTATGCGTATGGCACGCTGTATATCATTCAAAGCGCCATCTTGTTTTTGCGGTACTTGGTATTCCAGTACAAAGGCAGTGTAACCCAAGGTATTCAACCATTCGGCCACTTCATATCCTTCCTTATCGATGGCCAAGATTTTATAACCTCCTCCAGGACAAACAATAACGGCTGCTCCATTATTCACATTTTCATCTGGTAAGAATACCTTTAAAGTAGGATCGGTGACATCTGTCAGCCGAGTAACTCCACCACTATTGTTGTCTGTGACTACCGCAGGCTGTTTGGGGGCCGTCTCTCCTGGTACGTTGCCAGGCCAAATGTGAATTAGCCCATCTTTTTGCGCGTGGGCCACGAAAACAAGAGAGAAAAACAAGGAACAAATTGTAAACAATACCTTTATTGGCTGCAGTTGTATTTTCATGGGGGGCTTAGGTTCTTGACTTTTAAGATCAATTCAATATTAAAAATGGTTTGATTGTAAATTCCCGACATAAATTATGATAAGGAAGAAAACGAGGCTTGAATATACCCTAAAAAAAATATTCTACCAATAGCTAATCATAGCAATGGTAGAGGGTGGGTATCCAAAAAATAATAGTTGTAATTCTTAAATCCTGAGTTGAACCCGGATTATGTAATAGAAGGTCTATTGCATAATTCGGGTTAAAAATTAACTGAAAAGAGGGAGTGTAATTTTTAAAACGTTCATTTAAATCAGCATTGAGTTGTTCTGCTTCAGGGTAACTTTCATTAAAAATTCGATCTAAAATAAATATAGACCTAACCAATAGCCTGCCTGTTAGAACCACCTATTAGGAATTTACTCCTCCATCTTTAGTTCATTCTTAAGCACTTTGATGGTCAGGACATTATTGTCGGAAGAGATTATTTGCCATTCCTCTACTGTTTCTCCACCCCAGAAAGTACCTTGAATATTTAGAATGTCACCGTCTTTGGTCCAGCTGCCTTCAAAATCACTTGTGACAATAGGAGGAGTGCCACAAAAGCCGCTGTTGGCACGGTGAATAAAAGTGCCATCACCAAGAAAACGATAGCCATAAGTGTTGTCCTGCAATTTATTTACTTTTTCCAAAGTCATCCCAGTTTCATTATAGGAGACATTGCTCCATGAGCCAACAGGCAAAGGACCTGTGTCGGAAGCAGAAAGTAGAGGATCTTCCACACAGGAAACAATAAAAATTAGGGCTATAAGTAGTAGTGTAAATGGGTTTTTCATGGCTTTTATCTTTCGTTTTACCCAAGACGTAGAGAAAATTGGTTTTGTTGAGGTTAGATTTAAAAACCCCCATTTTTTTTATGTTATAATGCTTTGAGAGGGGGATATTTTGGTTTTATGGGTATTTAAGGATACCGTGTTTCAATTGGTTAATAAAATTTACGGAGAGAATTAGACAATCGCTCCACCAATGATCCAAGCTGAATTGGTATATTGTCTTTGAACTAGCAGTGGAACCCGTTGAGGTATTGAGGGTGGAAATAAAACTATTCTTTTAAAAGACTAAAACTGATGCATTTACTAAAGAAAATCATGGGGTTGGGACTATTGATTTTATCGATAGGCTTCCAAACTGTTACCGCACAGCAAATCAATAATGGAGATAGGCCTAATATTATTTTTATCATGGCCGATGATTTAGGATATGGTGATTTAGGTGCTTATGGTCAGCAATTGATCCAAACACCAAATATAGATGCCTTGGCCAGTGAGGGCATGATGTTTAGTCAAGCTTATGCCGGTGGGCCAGTTTGTACCTCCTCCAGATCTGTACTTATGACCGGCTTGCACAATGGGCATACAGTGGCCAGAGACAATGTGCCGCATTATCCTACTTATTTAAAGGAGGGAGATGTCACCTTGGCTCAGGTGTTAAAGGAGGCAGGATATAGAACAGGAGGAGTAGGGAAGTGGTCTTTGGGGGATGCCCAAACGGAAGGCCGAGCCACCAATAAGGGATTTGATACCTGGACAGGTTATTTAAATCAGGACCATGCCCATTATTATTACCCCAGTTACCTGGATCATGACGATAGAAAGATTCTATTGCCGGATAATCCCATTCTAAGAAACAATTACAGCCATGATGTTCTCACGAATGGCACTTTAAACTTTATCCGTGAAAATAGTAAAACCCCTTTCTTTTTCTATTCTGCCTATACCCTTCCTCATTTTTCAGCCCTCGAAGAAGATGAACACGGTGTTACGGTCCCTTCCACCTATCCTTATACGGACAAAGACTGGCCCGAAGCCGCTAAAAAATATGCAGCCATGATTTACCGTCTTGATAAAGATGTGGGCAAAATCGTTAAACTCATAGATGAATTGGGGATTAGAGAAAACACCCTAATTATTTTCACTTCAGACAATGGAGGACATAGCAATACATGGAAAGGATTCAAAACCAATGGACAATTAAAAGGGTACAAGCGGGACATGTACGAGGGAGGAATAAGGGTTCCTTTTATCGCCTCATGGCCAGGCGTCATTCCTGCAGGTCAACAATCTGATGCGCTGATAGGCTTTCAGGACATGTTGCCCACCTTTGCCGGTTTGGCCAATGCGCCTATACCTGAAAATATCGATGGTATCTCTGTAGTTGATGCCTTGAAAGGGAAAGTCCTTACTGAAAATAACCGTGTGCTCTACTGGGATTTTGGACATACCCGACAAAGGTATGATCAGGCTGTTAGGATTGGAAATTGGAAAGGAATCAGAAGAGGGAAGGGCCAAGCAATAGAAATCTATGACCTAGCTAGGGATATTTCCGAACAGCATAACTTGGCCAATGATCATCCTGAACTGGTGAAAAAAATCGATAGGCTAATGGAGACGATGGTGATTCCTTCCCCAAGGTATCCTGTGGGAGAGGTATACAAAGGAGGGCCGATCTGGAAAAAAGACTGGTAAAAGGACGCAATAATTTCAAGTGAAAAGAAAGTACTTTTCCGTACATTTTCGGACACAATTCTGTACGGAACCGTAGCAAGAAAAGCATCTTTAATTTATTAAGGGCCTTGAATTGATGTTCAAGGCCCTATTTGGTTTTTGGCACTTAATTGGTCTTTATTCTTTTCAAAGATTCAATTTTATCCATGAGAATATTTACCGGAATGATACTTTGGGCCATTTTGTTGGTGCTTTGCTGGCCCCTTGCCATAATTGTTTTATTGCTCTACCCGCTAATTTGGTTGATATTATTGCCTTTCCGTTTGCTTGGATTTGGGGTAACCCTTACCCTTTCTATGATATTTGCCTTATTTATGTTGCCTTTTACTCTTTTACGCTGATGTAGCTCCTTTGCTTGAAAGGAGTAAGCCGATGTAGGTGATAGCCGCATTTACGAGTAATATTTCAAAGCCAAATTGAAAACCATCGAACCAGTCGGCGGAATTCCAGTCGAGTATAAAAGAGAGGAAAGGGCTTAAAAGACAAATATAAGGGACAAACTTGTCTCTGACGGCCATTTTATTGCTCAGTCCAAAAGCAAATAGGCCAAGCAAAGGACCATAGGTAAATCCTGCAGCTTTAAATACCGCACTTACCACACTTCTGTCATTCACCTCATTGAATACCACAATGGTTAAAAACACCAGGAAAGTAAAGCCAATATGGATCCATCGTCTGGTTTTATCCTGATTGATGTTTTTTCGCTCGGGTAATTTGACTATATCTATGCAGAAAGAGGTAGTCAAGGCTGTCAAAGCGGAGTCGGCACTTGAGAAGGCCGCAGCCGTAATCCCTAGTAAGAAAACTACGCCCGTCAAGGTTCCAAAGTGATTCAGGGCCAGGTAAGGAAATAACTCGTCGGTGGCTTTGGGTATAGCTATGCCGTTTATTTCAGCATAATGGTAAAGCAGTACCCCCAAACCCAGAAATAAAAGGTTGGATAAGAAAAAGGTAATGGAGAACCATAAGATGTTTTTCTGGGCGTCTTTTTGATTGCGACAGGTTAGGTTCTTCTGCATGATATTTTGGTCCAGCCCATTCATCGCAATGGTAATGAAAATACCTCCTGCAAACATTTTAAAGAAATTCTGACTTGTATTGCCTTCCCAAACGAAAATGGAAGAAAGGTCGCTTTTATTAACTATAGCAAGCAATTCACCACCACTCACTCCAAGTTGGTTTCCGATTACGACTATGGTAATGAAGACTGCTAAAAGCAAAAAGAGGGTTTGCAATGTGTCTGTCCATACGATGGTTTTGATACCGCTTTTGTAAGTATAGAGCCAGATCAAGACCATGGTGGTCAGTATAGAACCGTAAAAAGGAATGCCAAAGGCATCGAAAAATGCTATTTGTAGAACAGTAGCGGCAAGAAAAAGCCTAAACGAAGCACCAATGGTTTGAGAAATAAGAAAAATGCTTGCGCCGGAAACATAGGCTTTAGGTCCAAACCTAGTTTTCAGGTATTCATAAATAGAAATTAAATGCAACTTGTAAAACAGTGGTATTAGCACCAATCCAATAACAGCGTAGCCCACCATATTGCCCATCACAAATTGCAGGTAGGCCCATTGGGTATTGCCTACTTCGCCGGGAACTGATATAAAAGTAACGCCTGATAAGGCGGCTCCTACCATGCCAAATGCCACTAAAAACCAAGGTGATTCTCTGTTTCCTGTATAAAAAGTTTGGCTGTCAGATTTCAGTGATGTGAGGTAACTAATCAATAACAATAGTGCAAAATAGATGGCGATTACACCAAAAACGAGCAGTGGACTCATGGTTCTCTTTTTAAAATAAATTTTTATACCCAATGATAGGCATTTTCTTTAAATCATTTTAATGAGATGCAACAAAAGTGGTATCTTTCAACCGAAATTGATTTGTTTGAAAGTATGACCGATAATTTTAAGAGTACCAGAAATGCTTTAGGCAGGAGGAGCCCCAACCATTCGTTACTTGATTTAGCAAAAATGGGATTGCTGACTTTACTTTTGCTAACCCTTAATTATATTTCCCTCTTTGCGCAAGCACCACCATTTTTGGATGGGAAATACGATCATTGGGCGGATTCGGTTTTGTCTACATTGACTCCAGAGGAACGCATTGCGCAGTTGATCATGATTCCTGCTTACTCCAATAAGGACAAGGTACATGTAGATTCCATTGCAGGATTGGTGGAGAAATATGGTGTGGGAGGAATTATCTTTTTTCAGGGAGGCCCAGTTCGTCAAGCACATATGATCAATCAATTTCAACAACTTTCTAAAGTGCCATTAATGATAAGCCTTGATGGGGAGTGGGGGCTGAAAATGAGGTTGGACAGCACTGTGCGTTTCCCTTATCAGATGGCTTTAGGTGGAGTGGATGACGAAAAGCTTATTTATGATATGGGCGCAGAGGTGGCAAGGCAAGCCAAAAGGGCTGGGATTAATGTGAATTTTGCACCAGTAGTGGATGTGAATAACAATGCCAATAATCCAGTGATTGGATTTCGCTCCTTTGGTGAGGAAAAAGAAAATGTGACCAGCAAATCCCTGGCCTATATGAAAGGCATGCAGGACAATGGAGTTCTGGCTTCTGCCAAGCATTTTCCCGGTCATGGAGATACCAATGTTGATTCGCATTATGGGCTTCCCGTGCTTAACTTTTCTAAAAGACGCCTAAAAGATTTAGAATTGTATCCTTTTCAAAAATTGATGGACCAGGGATTGGGGAGCATAATGGTCGCCCATATGGAGATACCTGTTCTTGATAGTGCAGAAAACAGTCCTTCCAGTTTGTCCAAACCTATCGTTACAGACTTATTGAAAAATGAGATGGGCTATAAGGGGCTTATTTTCACCGATGCTCTTAATATGCAGGCTGTGGCAAAATATTACCCTCCGGGGAAAGTGGATGCCAAAGCATTGGTAGCAGGCAATGACATGTTGTTAAATACCATGAATGTTCCTGCCGCAATTACAGAAATAAAAGCAGCGCTTGGACGAGGGGAAATTAGTCAGCAAGAAATAGACAAAAGAGTGCTCAAAGTTTTAAAAGCCAAAGCATGGCTTGGTCTGGATAAGTGGGAACCGGTTGAAACGGAGCATTTAATCGCAGATTTAAACAATTCAGAAGCCAATTTTTTAGCTGAGAAGTTAACAAAGGCTTCACTTACCCTGCTTCGTAACGAGGAGAATGTGTTACCCCTCAAGGGGCTAGGAAAAACAAAGATTGCAAGCTTGTCCATAGGGGCAAACCAAAGGACTGAATTTCAGCATTACCTTGATAGATATAGTCCTATGGATCATTTTATTTTTCCTAAAGAGGGAAGTATCGAAGATATAAATGCATTGAATGAAAGTCTTTCTGACCACCAAGTAATCCTGGTAGGAATCCATGGTTTGGGAATTAGAGAAGGCAGGAATGATTTTGGAATTAGTCCTGAGATGGTGACTTTACTGAGATCACTTATTGAACAGCATACAGTGATTGTTAGTGTTTTTGGTAATGTATATAGTTTGGGGAAAATTCAAGGCTTGGAGAATGCTGCTGGAGTCATAGCCGCCTACCAGGAAACTCCCTTGACCCAAGACCTTACAGCGCAAATGATCTTTGGAGGGATTGGTGCAAGCGGGAAATTGCCTGTGACCATAAACCATGCCTTTAACAGAGGGGATGGATTGAAACTTGAAGGAGGAATAAGACTGGCTTATACCTTGCCGGAAGGGGTGGGCATGGCTTCTATGAATTTAGATGGAATAGATTCCATGATGCGGACGGCCATCAAAATGAAGGCCATTCCTGGAGGTCAGGTGTTAATGGCAAAGGATGGCAAAGTATTTTACCACAAAGCTTTTGGTTACCATACCTATGATTCTTTACAAGAGGTAAGGGTGGATGATATGTATGACCTGGCATCCATTACCAAAATCAGCACCTCTTTGGCAGCTTTTATGCATTTAAAAGGAGAGGGCAAGTTTGATGAAAACCAGACATTGGGCCATTACTTGAAAGCAGCCAGAGGGACCAATAAGGAGAATTTGGTCTACCGGGATATTTTAACCCACCAGGCAAGGCTGCGTTCATGGATTCCTTTTTGGATGTCCACGGTTAGAAAAAGCGGGAAGTTCAAATGGTATACCATGAAGGTGGATTCTTCCAGACGTTTTCCTATCAAAGTGGCTGATAAGTTGTTTATACATCGTAAATATGACAGTAAAATTTATAAGGAGATACTTTCCTCTCCTCTGAATGCTGAGCCGGGATATGTTTATAGTGACTTGTCATTTATTCTTGCGCCTAAGGTAGTGGAGGAGATTACAGGGGAGAAATTTTATACTTATCTTGAAGAAAACCTTTACAAGCCATTAGGGGCCGGAACACTCACGTTTAATCCTTATTTAAATTTTGAAATGGATCGAATAGTTCCTACAGAATATGATTCTGCCTTCCGGAAGCAACTTTTACATGGCACGGTCCATGATGAAGGTGCGGCCATGTTGGGTGGAGTCAGTGGACATGCAGGTTTATTTGGCACTTCCAATGACCTGGCCAAGTTGATGCACCTTTATCTTTACGATGGCTTGTATGCAGGGGAGCAGTTAATTGCCTCAGGCGTGGTGAAGGAATATTCCAAATGCGTGTATTGTGAAGAGGGGAATTACAGAGGAATGGGATTTGACAGACAGAACAAGCCGGGAGATCCTAATGGCAATGCAGCGGCAAGTACCTCTGAGCAAAGTTTTGGCCATTCTGGTTTTACAGGTACATATACCTGGATTGATCCGGAAAATAAAATCGTTTATGTATTCCTCTCAAATAGAGTTCACCCTACAAGGGAAAACAGAAACATCTATAAATTAAATTTACGTACGAATATTATGGAGGAAGTTTACAAGGCGATGAAAAAAGCAAGGTTGAATGAATAATCTATAAACCTTTCCCAAAAGAAAAGTTAGACGATCAATACCAATGGTTTGTGAAAGAGCCACCAATAATAAATGGCAATGGACCAAGCTACAGTTTAATCAATACTGTCCTTCTAGGATTTTGGCTTTAAGTTTTTTTACTTTATCCAGTGTTAGTGGTTTTACAATATAATCACTGACATAATGGTATTTTTTGGCTTTGTCCATTTCTTCCTGATTAATGGAAGAAGAAATCACGAAGATTTTTATGGGATGATCGTAGGAAACACTTCCAATCTTATCCAATAATTCCCAGCCATTCATCAGGGGCATATTGATATCCGTAAGGATTACGTCTGGCAAAGGCCCGTTTGTTGCGATTCTGTGATGAAAATCTTCCCATGCCTCTTCTCCGTTTGAAAAAAATAGAGCTTGATTGGTAAACGAAGTTATTTCCAAAATTTTTTTTGTACCAAAATTATACAGTGGATCATCATCTACTATATAAGTAAGCCCTATTTTACACATAAAAATGATTTTTTTCTCGGAACATTCGTAAAAGACTTAGGTTTATCAATCACAAAACCTTTTGCCAATGCTCAAATACATATAGGCATTTGTAGAAAGTGAAACAATTGTCTCAAAGTAAATTACATTTTAGGTTAAATTCGAAAGGTTTACTTATCTCTATAGGCCTATTCTGATACTCGGATAATTGCAATACTAATTCTACGGTCTTAACTAAGTTAAATGTAAATGATTTAATTTAAATTATACTCTTTTTATTTAGAAAATTCAAATATATAACACTTTTTAAGGTCTTGGTTCAATATTTTAATTCCATTAATATGTGCCATTTATGCTAAAAACCAATATAGGTTAGTCTATATTTCAACTTATTTTGGTGTCAAGCATCCATTTTTATTATTTTTCTTTTACTTTACAGTTAGAAAGAGGAATCACTTAAACCCTAAAGCTCGCTATGAAACGTTTATTTTCAATTGCAGTAGTGTTATTGTTAGTTGCTGGCTGCCAGCCTAAAGAAATTAAAGAAACCAAAGAAGAACCCAAAGACATGAAAGAAACTGTAAGCGCTGACAAGCCTTTGTTAAGACATGTGGTCTTATTTTCCTTTAAAGAGGAAGCAAGTCCATCAGATATTAAGGGAGTTGAGGACGCTTTTATTGCCCTACAGGGAAAAATCCCAGAGATTAAAGATTTTGAGTGGGGAACGAACAATAGTCCCGAAGGGCTTAATAAGGGTTTGACGCATTGCTTTTTTGTTACTTTTGAAAGTGAAGAAGATAGAGAAATCTATTTGCCCCACCCTGCACACAAAGCCTTTGTGGAGGTCTTAAGTCCTCATTTAGAGGATGTGACCGTAGTGGATTATTGGACCAAGTAAAACTTAAACCCGGATTATGTAATAGAATGTCTATTGCATATTTCGGGTTAAAAAAGCCTTTCATTATGAAAGGCTTTTTTAATTACCAAGGAGTGATTTTAGACGTGGATAAATGTTTGTGAGGGAGTGTTTTTTCCTCCATGCTTACATCCTTTCCTTTACGTATTTGCATGCGATAGTAAACCAATACTTCTTCAGCACCAGCATTTAGAACTGCTTCTTGGGCTTCCTTTGCTATTGCCATCAATTTATCTTCAGGACCTTCCATGACAGTCTCAAATGGTGTGACTTCGTAAGGTACCCCTGAAGCGGCAATGACTGCAATGGCTTTGTCCACCAATTGATAGCTGTCAAGTGTTTTACTTTTTGGTACGATTTGAATACCCAGATTAATGTTTTTCATCTTCTTATTTATTATAAAAGTTCATGGTTTTTTCTAGGCCAATAGTGCTAAAAGCTGTGATCACTTCGATGGCTTTGTCCATATAGATAGGTAAGGTGTCGATTTCTTCTTGTGACCATCTTCCCAATACATAATCTATCTGTCTTCCTTTTGGGAAATCGTCACCAATTCCAAACCTAAGTCGAGAATAATTCTGCCCTCCTGTCAGTTCTTCAATGTTCTTCAATCCGTTATGGCCAGCACTTGAGCCTTTGGGCTTCAACCGAAGTTTACCAAATGGAAGTGCTAAATCGTCGACCACCACAAGCACATTCTCTTTTGGAATTTTTAAAGCTTTCATCCAGTAGTTTACAGCTTTTCCACTTAGGTTCATATAAGTGGTAGGTTTGATCAAATGAATTTGACGGCCTTTGTGTTTTAGCAGACAGGTGAAGGCTAGCCGATCACTTTCCCAGCTTAGTTTATTTTCATCAGCCAGTCTGTCTAATATTAGAAAGCCAACATTGTGTCGGGTCAATTCGTACTCTGGGCCAATATTTCCTAACCCTACTACAAGGTATTTCATGCGTTTGGTTTGACTTTTTCAGGTGTTAACTTCGGGAATAAATAACTTGCTTAATCCCCATCTTTCTCTTTATACTACTATCTAAACAAAGTGTTATAAAGTATATAACAGGCTCTTTAGTTAAAATTCAGTTTTTTAAACCCGGATTATGTAATAGAATAGCTATTGCATATTTCGGGTTAAATCATTGGAATAGGTAGGCATAAATATAAGATTGATGGGCCATCTTACTTTTTAGCAAATATGCCAAGCTTACCCCAAGGTCCTATTCTTGGCTAAAATAGCTTAAAATGGGTATGGAAATAGAGATAGGAACATTGAAAACTTATTTTAAAAGCATTTTATTTTCAAGCGAATATAAAAAAAATCCTGTTCCGTGAAAATCAGAACAGGATTATAATTTTATTTTAAGATGTCAGAAATTAATTTTCTGTCTCTTCTTCACCTTTCTTGCCTCTCAATGCTCTAGGGATACCTATGGTAGCGATAGTTACATTTGGACTGTTAAGCAATTCAAATTTCTCAACACTCAAATCAGCTACTTTTACAGATTTACCCAATTCAAGAGTAGAAATATCAAAAGGAATTTCATCAGGAAGATCATTTGCCAATCCTTTTACCAAAAGGGTTCTGGTTTTGATCTCAAGTTTACCACCTTTGATAATACCTGGAGAAGAACCATAAGGTCTAACAGGAATTTCCATTTTAATGGCTTTTTCATCACTGAATGCTAAAAAATCAGCATGAAGCAATACTTCACTTACTGGGTGAAATTGTGCTTCTCTAAGGATGGCTTTAATAATAGTACCTTCGATATTAAGATCCACCATGTGAACTTCTGGTGTGTAAATCAAGTCTCTGAATAGAATTGCAGGAGAAGTGAAGTGAATTTGTTCTTTGATGCCTGGTCCGTAAACTACACAAGGAACATTTCCTTCGTCACGGATTGCGTCAAGAGATCTTCTGTCGAGATTTGCTCTTTTAAACCCTATAATCTCAATTGATTTCATAATTTATGTTTAGTTATAATAAAATTGAATGCTTAAATAAATAGCGAACTTATAGAAGTATTTCCGGTAACTGCATGAATCGCTTTGGCAAATAGATGCGCTACTGTTAATACTTTTATTTTAGAAGATTCCTGACTAGCTGGAATGGTATCAGTAATGACCAATTCAGAAAGAACTGAGTTATCAATGTTTTCATAAGCCTTACCAGATAATACTCCGTGGGTAGCAATGGCTCTAACTGATGAAGCGCCTTTGTCCATTATGATTTGGGCGGCTTTGCACATAGTACCCGCAGTATCTACCAAGTCATCAATCATCACTACGTCTTTCCCTTCTACATCTCCTATCAACTGCATAGAAGCCACTTCATTGGCCCTTTTTCTGTGCTTATCACATACGACCATGTCTACTTCAAAATGCTTGGCATAAGCCCTGGTTCTCCCTACTCCTCCTACATCTGGCGAAGCGAAAATCAGGTTTCCTAAATCCAGACTTTTCAAATAGGGCACAAAGATAGCTGATCCATTCAAATGATCCAAAGGAATATCAAAGAATCCCTGAATTTGACCAGCATGCAGGTCACAGGTCATTATTCTATCAGCTCCTGCTGAGGTGATCATATTGGCAATAAGTTTGGCAGCTATGCTAACCCTAGGTCTGTCTTTACGATCTTGCCTTGCATACCCGAAATAGGGGATAACAGCGCATACTTTGTAAGCACTGGCTCTTTTTGCCGCATCTATCATTAAACATAGCTCCAATAAATTGTCGGCTGAGGGGTTCGTAGATTGTACCAAAAAGACATTGCAACCTCTAATTGATTCGTTGTAACTTGGGGACATTTCTCCATCGCTAAATTTTGCTAAAGTTAAGTCTCCAAGTGCCTGACCATAAGCTTTGGCAATACTTTGCGCCAAGAGTGGCGTGTTCGAACCTGAGAAAATTTTGGTCTCCGGCATGATATTATTTTTTTAGGTGGTTTTTGTTCAAAGGAAAAACAAATGTAAGAAAAAAAATACGGTTACCTTTTCTTGGTAAAAATAAAATACCTGTGTTTTATTTTTACCAATCCACCTATGAGACCATTTTAGGCTATTATAATTTCAATGAATCAATGTTTTTTAATAAATAATTAATTTCTTCCTGAATTTTTAAACCTAAATCAACCAGTTGTTCCTCCTGCTTTTGTTTTTCAATTTTTTCAGTAAGCTGCAAAAGAATAAAAAAGCCTGAAGTGCTGGCCGAGTTTTTTATTTTCTGGCTGGCCTCTACTATTTTTTCTGCATCCCTTTTGTCAATGGCCTTGTCCAGAATTGCCTTGTTTTCTTCAAGATTTACATGGGCCACCTTTAAAAGCTCCCTGCCTATTTCCTTATCTCCATCAAACAAATCTAACAGATGGGTTTTGTCAAAATGCTCTGGTTTGTAGGTAAATTTATTTATTGACTCATTTTCATGTTGTGGAGCTTCTGTGTTTCGAGTCTTCAGTAGATTTACAATTCTTTTTGTTAGTTGACCCTGAACCAGTGGTTTACTGATATAATCATTCATGCCAGACTCTATGCATCTTTCTCTTTCACCTTTTACAGTACCTGCTGTCAAAGCAATGATAGGGATGTCTCTGCCATGATCAATGGTTCTAATGGCTTTGGCTGTTTCGTAACCATTCATTATTGGCATCTGAATGTCCATAAGGATAAGATCAGGATGATTGCTGATCACATATTCGTAAGCCATTAAGCCGTTTTCTGCCTCTGTTATTTTTATGCGAGGGCTTATTTTTGATAAAATTATCTTTGATAACTTCATGTTGACCGGATTGTCCTCGGCTATTAAGACGCTGAAATCCTGGTTCAATAGGAAGTCGTTCGACTCTGCGATATCTTGAGTTTTTGTTTTTCCTTCAGTTTCTGAGCTATTCAACTTACTAAATATTTGAACCATTTGATGGTTTTTAATTGGTTTAATCAATCTGTGTTTGACATTAAAAGAAGCAAGCTGCTTTAGGTCAAGGTCATTGTCACTAGAACTGGAAAGTAAAACAATTGGCACTTTAGCGATGGTTTCATTTTTCAAAGTACGTATCTTCCCTATTGTCTCCATACCATTTAAGAACGGCATCCTCAAGTCCATTAATATTAAATCTAGAGGCCATTCTTTTTCTAAAATGCTGAGACCTTCCAAGCCATTGCTAGCTTCCAAACACTGTATGTTTTTTACTTCTAGGATTTCTTTAACCAAATACCTATTTGTTTGGTTATCATCAACAACCAATACTTTCTTTAGTCCATAGTTTTCAGGGTGTTTTTCTTCTTCACCCTGCTCTGCTTTAAGGTGAATATCAAAATAAAAAAGACTGCCTTTATTCTGGTCACTTTTGAGTTCAAGTTCACTTCCCATTAAGTTTAACAACTTATTGGATATGGTTAGTCCTAGTCCAGTACCTCCAAATTTCCTGGTAGTGCTTGCATCCTCCTGAGAAAAAGCATCAAAGATTTTATGTTGTTTATCTGGGGAGATGCCAATGCCAGTATCCCTTACAGAAAACCTAAATTTCATAGGTGAATTGGTTTGAATCTCCTTATCAAGGATTTCCACTTTTAACTCAACTTCTCCTTTTACAGTAAATTTTATTGCATTCGTTAATAAATTTACCAACACTTGACGAAGCCGGACATCATCTCCGTAGATAAATCTTGGTAGATGTGGAGAAAGATTCAAAATTAACTCTAAGCCTTTGGAATGAGCTTGGTAATTGATAATGTCTGTTACTTGCGTACCTAGTTCAAAAATATCAACCTTATCGATGGACAATTCCATTTTCCCAGCTTCAATTTTTGAGAAGTCCAGTATGTCATTTATTAAGTCTAGCAAAGAATGTGCAGAATGGTAAACTGTCTTCATGTATTGAAGTTGGGTTTCAGACAGTGGTGTTTTCATTAATAAGTCTGAAAATCCTATAACTCCGTTTAGCGGCGTTCTAATTTCGTGACTCATATTGGCCAAAAAGTCGGATTTAGCCCTATTAGCATTTTCAGCACTTTCTTTAGCTTCATTGAGCTGCGTATCAAATTCTTTCCTTGCACTTATATCTTGATAAGTACCGTACATAAGGGTAGGATTTCCCTCTTGGTCCCAGGAAAAAACTTTACCAACTTCTAAAACCCACACCCAGTGTCCATTCTTGTGTTTTAATCTTATTTCACTCTGGTGAAAATCTGTTTTTTTAGTAAAATGCTTATTTAGACCATTCTCTTTTTCTTTTAAATCATCAGGGTGGCACAATTTTTCCCAGTCTTTTTGAAAAAGGATGGTTTGCTCATCAATGGTATAACCAATGATTTCCCAAAACCTTTGGTTGACTAGGATTTGGTTCGTTTGCATGTTCCATTCCCATGTTCCCGTATTGGTGCTTGAAATAATGGCATTGAGCCGCTTCCCATTTTCTAATAAAGCCATTTCGGCCTTTTTTCTTTCGCTAATGTCATTGGTGATGCCGACCATACCAATTATTTCATCATTTTCTGTTTTTAGAGGTAATTTAGAGATTAAACAATACCTTTTATTTCCATTTTTTTGAACTTGAACGACTTCCTTATTAATGATGGACCGGCCTTTCTTTATCACCATTTCATCTTCAGTTCTAGACTCTCTGGCCGTTACAGAGTTAAATAATTCTTCATCTTTTTTCCCTAAAACTTCTGATTCATCTTCAAGACCTAGATATTCCAGCTCTTTTTTATTGATGAGCGTTTTTTCAAATTCGATGTTTTTGGTGTAAATGTTTATTGGAATATTGTCTATGATGGTTCTTAAAAGTGACCTCTCCTTATTGATTGAAACAGCGGCGGATTCCAATTCCTGATGTGCCTTAAGTGCTTGAGAGATGTCTATACCATTACATAGTACAAAAGACTTACCAAATAATGGTTCAAACAATACATTGTTTATTTGAAATGTAACGACATTACCTAACTTAGAAGTGAGTCTGACGATTCCATTGAATGCTTTATTCGTTTTTATTTTAACTAAATAGTCAAGATAGTTGTCTTGATTTTGGGCCAAGTCTGACATATTCATCGTCAAAAGCTCCTCAACTGTGTATTCTAATATCCTGACTCCTGACTTATTAATGTGCAAAATATTTCCCTCTAAGTCGTGCTTTACCATTAACCCTTGGGTGTTTTCGAAGAAATCCCGGTATTCTTTTATGTTGTCTTGAGCCTTTATCTCTTCGCTTTTTTGATGACTTATATTGTTAACAATACAGATCACTTCATTTTCTGAAGTAGACAATTTTTCAAAACTAACCTCAAACCATTCTACTTTACCATTGATTTCAAGGCTGTATTCCTTTTGTTGGATTTTTTCGGTTTCTATAGCATATTTAAATAGTTTCTCAAACAAAACCTTTGTTTCTGGAGGAAAGTCTAAGTCACTTATTTTCCTGTTAATAAATACATGAGGGGAAAATTTTAAATATTCGTCTTTTGCTGTGAAATAGTCCGTAATAGCAAAGTTTCTATCGATTAAGAAAACAATGTCCCCGACGTTTTTAAGTGCGTTTCCTGTTTTTTTGGTGAAGAAGTTAAGGTCGTGATTTTTTAAACTTAATTCAATTCTTTTTTGAACCTCCCCAGACAATACCCTCAGGGTTTTTATTTGGTTGATCTGAAGTTTACGAGGTTTAAAGTCCATTACACACAATGAACCTATAGGGAATCCATTTTCGGAGAGAATTGGAAAGCCTTGATAGAATGCAATGGGTTTACCTTCAAATTCAAGTTTACCACCAGAATAATTATCCTCTTTCGAAAAGTCTTCAATTTCTGAAACCCCGGTTTTTATGAGGAAATGAAAGCCTTCATTATCCTCGCGTAATAATTCACTTTTTGATAACCCTATTTTCGATTTAAACCAAATCCTATTTTTGTCTAGAATCGTCACCAATGCAATTGGTGTTTGACATGTATCCGCAACTAATTCGGTTACATCATCAAAATTTATATCAGGCATACTGCCCAATGTTTGAATAGCATTTACAGCTTTCAACCAATTTGCGTCCCTTTCTGGATCTTTGTAATCGGAAATACTCATTAGGGGAAATTCATTCTATTAAAGGGTGATTTTAAAGAAAATTACAAGTATTTCCTAAGAAAAGCCCTTGTAATTTTTATATTGTCCACGTGGAAAAGTCCATCATAATATTCGATAATCAAAATAAATCATTTATATAGCATTTTTCATTATGTGAAAGTTGGAATTTTAAAATTAAAAGGCTGCTTATAATTTAAGGTAGAGTGGCTTAAGAAATTTTTATTTCGAAAACACGGTTAAACACTATTAATCGGTGATATAATTGATTTTAAGATCGATATATTTAAAAATTTTATTTATATGCGTTTATAATTTTATGATTTTGTGTTTTGAAGAATACTGATTAAATGGCAGGTTGGTCAAATTACATTCCTCTCTTATTGTATCGATTAATCTCATCAAAATTCCCCCAGTTTAACTTTAGTAGGATACATCTTCAATATCCTGATTTTGTTAAGTGGATATGATCTGACTAGGGCTTGTTGTCGGAGGTAAATAATTTTAACGGTAATAATTGCTTGTAGACATCAATTAAAAATACCAAGTAAATGGTAACTTTGGTTAGTCGTTTATTTAAATAAACTAAGATTTATTTTATGAAAATTTCTTTTAATAATTCATCTTTTCTACCACTTTGTTTTTGTTTAGGCACCATTGTTATGGCCTCGTTATTTTCCACTCGAGTAGTAGCACAGCAGGAACGTAATTTGAAGGTGATGGCTTACAATATTCATCATGCCAATCCTCCTTCCAAACCCAATTTTATTGATATGGAGGCCATTGCAAAAGTGATAATGGCATCTGATCCGGATTTGGTAGCACTTCAGGAAGTGGATGTCAATTCCAGGCGTTCTGGCATTGACTTAAATCAGGCCAAAGAACTAGCCAGGCTAACGGGCTTAAATTATTATTTTAAGCAATCCATACCATTTCAAGGAGGGGGATATGGAAATGCCATACTTTCTAAATTTCCTAAAGAGGATAGTTTTTTTCTCCAATTATCCGCCGAAGTTGGAACGGAGCCAAGAGCAATTTTAGGCGTACAAATTACCTTGCCGGGCAATAAAAAAATAAAATTTGCGTCCACTCATCTTGATTTTAGTAGTGCTACTAATTCTGCCCAACAAGCAAAAGAAGTGACGGCCTATTTTGAAAAGGAAAGCATACCTGTAATTATTGCAGGAGACTTTAATGCTGTGATAGGCTCGGAAGCGATAAATTCTATAGACAAAACCTTCGCTAGAACCTGTGCTGGAGAGTGCCCACCAACGATTCCAGTAGATAAGCCCACAAAGGCAATTGATTTTATTTTTTTTAAGCCACAAAATGCATTTACAGTGAACCATCATGAAGTGATCCCAGAAACCTATGCATCTGATCATTTACCTGTTTTTGCTATACTCGCTTATTAAACCCGAAATATGCAATGGACATTCTATTCCGTGCTGAAATCGCTTTAAAATCAGCCACTTCGTTGCTGTTTTCAATTTCACCATAGCGGTGCTATGCTAAAATCTCCAAACAGTCTGATTTTCTTGCGATTGCAACACTTCCCGTAAACACGGGACAGGCATCAACCCTGACCTTGTCAGGGCGGAGAAATCCTATTACATAATCCGGGTTAAAAAGCTATTATCTTAGGGTTTGAGGCTTTGCATAAAGCTTAAACTTGACTTTAGTTGGATTTAGGATCGCTGAGAAAAAGGTATGGTCATTTCTATTAGAATGAATGTTTATTTTTAATAGCCGAACAGGAAATGTTTAGTTAAATTGATTACCAAAAAACTTGTAAACAGAATTTATATGGACATAAAAATAGCTACAGCTCAATTCGAAAATAGAAGTGGGGACAAGTCTTATAACCTTGACATTATAGACGATTTAAGCAAGAAAGCAGCCGTAGAAGGTGCTGATGTTATTGCTTTTCATGAGTGTTCGATTACGGGTTATTCCTTCGCTAGGAAATTGAACAGGGAACAAATGTTGGAGTTGTCTGAATTCATTCCTGCCGGGCCTAGTGTCCAGCGACTGAAACAAATAGCGAAAAAGAATAAAATCACGATTTTGGCGGGTCTTTTTGAGAAGGATGATAAGGGGCAAATTTTCAAATCCTATGTTTGTGTAGATGCCGATGGACTTCAGGCCAATTTTCATAAATTACACCCATTTATTAATCCAAACATTAAACCTGGCTCTAACTATTGTGTTTTTGATTACAAAGGGTGGAAATGTGGGATTTTGATTTGCTATGACAATAATATAATTGAGAATGTACGAGCGACTTGCCTCTTGGGAGCCGAAATCATTTTCATGCCTCATGTTACTATGTGCACACCTTCCACCAGGCCTGGTGCAGGATTTGTAGCTCCTGAACTTTGGAAAAACAGAGCCAAAGATCCTACCTCATTAAGGATTGAGTTTGACGGTATGAAGGGAAGGGATTGGCTAATGAAGTGGTTGCCTGCCCGGGCCTATGACAATGGTATTTATGTAGTTTTTTCCAATCCAATAGGTATGGATGATGATCAATTAAAGAATGGTTGCTCCATGATCATAGATCCATTTGGGGATGTCATTGGAGAATGTCGAAAACTTAACAATGATTTTGTCATCGCCAACCTTACCAAAGAGAAACTAGAGCTAGCTGGAGGATACCGCTATAGAAATGCACGTCGGCCTGAACTCTACAGAGATATTATTGGTAAAGAACATAATGCCGCTCAAAAGGTAGCTTGGTTGGATAAATAAGGTAAAAAAGATGGAACTAGAAGTGCCTGAATGCTTTTACCGGGTAAGTGTAAAGGCTTTGATACGTGATCAAAAAAATCGTTTTTTGCTTGTGAGGGAGGTCAATGGCTTCTGGGAATTACCTGGAGGAGGGTTGGATTTTGAAGAAACTCCTCTAGAAGGCTTGCAAAGAGAGATTTGGGAAGAAATGAAATTGAAAATCACACATACCTCAACCCAGCCTTGTTATTTTTTTACTGTCAAAAATCATAATGGTGTGTTTATAGCCAACGTGATGTACGAGACCAGTTTAGAAAATTTGAATTTTCAGGCCACAGATGAATGTAAGGAGATTCGTTTTTTTTCACCCGAAGATGTTTTTGATGAAATGAATGTTTACCCCAATGTAACTGAATTTGCCAGGTTATTTCAACAACAACCACTAGGCAATTCCTCTGAGCTATAATTGATATTTTCACCAGCTTGCTGGTGAAAAAGGCTTGTTAATTGGATGTGAAAAATTAAAGTTCAGCAGTTTAATGCTTCTTTATTATCTTACATAAAAGCGCTATGCCCTTTGGGTGTACATTGCCTCCTTAAAAAACGAACAAAGAGCTAATTGAATCAAGTTACAAAGCGGAAGCTTTTGGGTTTAATACAGTTGGCTGGACTGCCTTCGTTTTTGGATTAATTGTAGTATTTTGCATGCCTGAATTGCCCAGATACCTATTTTGCATTAACCAGTATCTCCGGGAAATAAAATTACCCCGGAATAAAAAGAAAAACATGAAAAATAGTCCACAAAGAAGAAGTTTTTTTAAAAAATCAATTGTATTAGCCGGAGCATTTTCATCAGGAAGCCTGTTTAATCAACTTTATGCAGGAGATTTTGAAAAAAAAGCCAATCTTTATAAAGACCTAAGTCCAGCAGAAATAGCCAGTAATGAGGATTATTGGTCCTTGATACAGCAGGCTTACCCTGCAAGTTCCTCTCCAGTTTTGAACCTCAACAATGGTGGTGTATCACCTAGCCCGCAATTGGTTTTGGATGCTGTAGACCGTTATGATAAAATGGCCAATATGGCCCCGTCTTATTATATGTGGAGAATCCTTGATCAAGGCAGAGAGCCCTTAAGAGAGAAACTAGCCCTGTTGGGTGGATGTGATCCTGAAGAAATTGCTATCAATAGAAATGCCACTGAGGCGTTGAATACCATAATACATGGTTTAGACTTAAATAGGGGGGATGAAGTAATAGGCAGCATTCAAGATTATCCCAACATGATGAATGCCTGGAAACAACGTGCTTTGAGAGAAGGCATCGTTTACAAGCAATTGTCTTTTGATTTTCCAATCGAAGATGACGAAACCATCGTTGACATGTACAGGCAAGCCATTTCTTCAAAAACAAAGATCATCCACGTGACACATGTTATCAATTGGGTGGGACAGATAATGCCTGTTAAGAAAATTTGCCAAATGGCCCATGAAAAAGCTATAGAAGTAATAGTTGATGGAGCGCATTCTTTTGGCTTGCTGGACTTTAATATACCTGATTTGGAGGCGGATTATTTTGGAACTAGCCTGCATAAATACCTTTCAGCACCTATTGGGACAGGAATGATGTGGATAAAAAAGGAGCATATAGCTAAAGTTTGGCCTTTATTGTGTGATGCAGACCCTGTGAGAGATGACATTAGAAAATTTGAAACGCTAGGTACCCGGAGTTTTCCATTGGAGCAGGGGATAGGTGAGGCTATCAATTTTCATAACGGAATTGGGAAAAAGAGAAAAGAAGAACGGGCAAGGTACTTGAAAAATTATTGGGCGGAAAGAGCATTAAAAATCCCAGGGGTAAATATCCATACATCGCTTAAGCCTGCCTATAGTTGTGCTATTGCTGGAGTGTCTATAGATGGAATGACGCCGAGAGTACTGGAAAGTACACTTCTAAAAACCTATAAAATACATACCTCGCCCATTAGTTATGAAAATATAAATGTTGTACGGGTTTCTCCACATGTTTACACTCGTCCTACTGATCTTGACAGGTTGGTTAATGCTTTGGAAGAGCTTGCGAAAAATTAAAAGGTGCAATAAATTATTAAATGGTAGAGAAATCCTATAATGCAATAGTTGTTGGTTCAGGCCCAAACGGCCTGGTCACGGCTATTGCATTGTTTCACTTCGGCGTTTTCATCATGACATCTGATCATCCGCTACTCTTTCTGGTGACGGCGTCACGGGTTGTGTGGGTTTTATGCGGAAAAACAGGTGATTAAGAAAATGTTTTAATGGTTGTTTTGATTACCTTTATTATAGTAACTTTGATTTAATCAGAGAAATTAATCAATAGCTAAGGTTACTTTTTATGTCAGTTGATGTAGTTTGAAGTTTATTTGACAGGTTTTATTTTATGCCTTATCCCAAGACCTTATTTTTTTTATTTATTTGTTTATTGCCTTTTCGATGTCTTTACGGCGCTGATTTACAGGCTATCGACTCATTATTAAGTGAATCGCAGGCTGTTCAATACGATCAAAAAGAACTGGCTATTGCATACATAAAAAAAGCTAGAGAGCTAGCTGAGGGTGTGGAAGACCCGAAATTGATGGCAAGAATAAACAATCAGGAAGGTACTGTTTATTACATCTCAGGTGATTACGAACTCGCGCTTAGGCGATTTTTGGAGGCCTTTGATTACGCGGTTCAGGGTGATTTTATCTCTCAAAAAGAGTATGCAATGAATGGCAGGGCTCTTGTTTTGATGGTGGAAAGAGAGTTTGAATTGGCCAAGGGTTTATTTGAAGAATGTATAGGGATTAACACCATACATGGAGATAGTGTAAGGTTGGCAAGAAACCATTTTAACTTGGGGATTCTTCATAATGAATTGTTTGAGCTTGAAAAAGCCATGTCTCATCTAGATATAGCACTTGAGTTTTTGGTCAATTTCCCAAAACAAGGCCTAAACTCTATGGTGAATAATAGGATGGCGCAGGTTTATTTTGAAATGGGAGAATTTGATAATGCCTTGTCAAAATACAGGCTTGTCCTTGAAGACAGTTCTTCGCTCACCAATTGGGAAAAGACTTTTGCTTTAACCGGTTTGGCTCAATTAAAACTTGAAACAGGTGACTTAGATGAAGCATTGGTTTTAGGCAAAGAGGCTTTGAGTACTGCAGAGTTTCATGGTGCTAATTGGGACTTGCAAAAGATCACCGAATTGCTTAGTGCCATTTATAAGGCGAAAGGGAAATTTGATAAGGCTTATGAGTTTTTGGAGCTTAGTCAAATTTATACCGACAGTCTTTATAATGAAGAAAAAAGCAGGCAGATAGCAAGGCTTCACCTTAAGTTGTCGCAAGCGGAAAATGAAAAATTGAAGGCAGAAAGTGAAATAGATCAGGCGGTACTAAAACAACGTAATAGGCTATTGGTCTTTTTGTCCCTCCTAATATTGTTCCTTGGCTTCACTGTTTATTTTTTCAGAAAAACAATAAGATTGAAGGAGAAATTCAATAAGTCTTTGGAGAAGAAAAACAGGGCCATTGAAAAACAAAAAAATTACATTGGTCAACAGAATAAAAATTTATCGGAAATTAATTTAGCTAAAACCAAACTGTTAAGTATTATATCTCATGATTTGCGATCTCCCATAAACTCAATCAAGCAACTTTTAGAAA
Organism: Cyclobacterium sp. L-R; assembly: GCF_056859355.1. Classification (NCBI taxonomy): domain Bacteria; kingdom Pseudomonadati; phylum Bacteroidota; class Cytophagia; order Cytophagales; family Cyclobacteriaceae; genus Cyclobacterium; species Cyclobacterium sp. L-R. Next base: position 78,012 of record NZ_JBSXOH010000066.1, on the reverse strand, counting down.
TGAAAGGTAAAGGTTATTTCAATGAGGATGATGAAAATGAAGCCTATGGTCTTTTGACATTGCAGGTGGAAAATACGGAAATTATGCTCAATGAACTTTTGCAATGGGCGAACAGTCAATTGGATGGTCTGGAGCCTAATCCGTCAGATGTTGATCTGGCTGAGGTCGTTAGTGAGGTGTTATTAGGCTATAGTTTTCAAATAAAGACCAAATTTTTAAATGCGGAGCATAATGGAAATAAAAGGATTTTTATAAGGATTGATAGGGTTCAGCTAAAGATTATCCTTCAAAATTTAATAGGGAATGCCATTAAATTCACACCTGAACATGGTATTATAAAAGTTTACTATGTGCTTGAAGAGTCTTATGTGATTTGCCATATTGAGGACTCAGGTGTTGGTGTTGATGAACATTACCATAATTTGATCAATAGCAGAAGTTACACCCGGATGCCTTCTAAGGTAGGGACCGCCAATGAAAAAGGCACAGGCTTGGGGATATTGCTTGTAAAGCAATTTCTTGACCTTAATGGGGGCATGTTAAAAATGGAAAGTAAGACCGAAGCTGGGTCTCACTTCATTTTATATTTCAAGCGATAGAAACCCAACTTTGCCAAACGATTTAATTTTTAGCAATTATTGATAAAAACTTAGTCTATAAAGGTTTTATTTTGTGGTTTTTGCTACTCATCGTTTCATTACCGGAAAGAAGGTCCATTTCTCATTTTAGAATACCCGGTTAAATTCACCTTAACTGAGAGGATAAATAAAATTTCCAAACCTTTCAAAGATTGCCCTATCCAAATCCTCCTGATGTTGAGGAGCTGCAATTTTCTTTAATTCATGCGCTCTTTGACATAGATTTTTCCCGTAAAGGTATGCTGTTCCATATTCGGTTACTACATAATGAACATGTGCCCTGGTAGTGACCACGCCTGCACCCTGTTTTAAGAAAGGTACAATTTTAGATTGGCCTTTATTGGTGGTCGCACGCAAAGCCATTATTGGCTTACCACCATCTGATAGTGCAGCACCTCTAATGAAGTCCATTTGACCACCTACACCTGAATACTGGTAACTACCTATGGAATCTGCACAGACCTGGCCAGTTAAATCAATTTCCAGGCAAGAGTTAATGGAGATTACCTTTGGGTTTTTTCTTATCACGGCAGTATCATTAACGTAGGCCGCTTCATGAAATGAATAGGCTGGGTTGTCATGGATACTATCATAAAGCTTTTTTGTTCCAATTACGAAGGACGAAACAATTTTTCCTGGATGTTTTACTTTGTATTTGTTGGTGATTGCACCAGATTCTAATAAGTCAATAACACCATCAGAAAACATTTCTGTATGGATACCTAAATCCTTGTGGCTAGTGAGGGATTTTAATACTGCGTCTGGAATTCCTCCAATGCCCAATTGCAAGGTAGACCGGTCATCGATTAACTCTGCAATGTATTTTCCGATTTTATAGTCTGCTTCCTGGAGTTTGTTGGAGTAGTTTACTTCTGGTAGAGGCTCATCTACTAGGATGGCAGCATTTATTTTGCTGACATGAATTTGTCCATCGCCCATTGTTCTAGGCATTTGTTTATTGATTTGAGCAATTACAATTTGAGAAGTGTCCACTGCTGGCCTTGCTACATCTACAGAAGTACCTAAGGAACAATAACCATGTTGGTCTGGTGGAGATACGTTGATGAAGGCCACATCTAAAGGCATGATGTTTTGCCTAAACAATCGGCCAATTTCACTAAGGAAAACTGGTACATAACCACCTTGGTCACTGTTGACTGCATTTCTTATGTTCTGTGAGACAAACAAAGAGTTTAAATAAAAGCTGCCTTTACAGGATTCATGCGTTAAAGGCATTTCTCCCAGAGTAGTAATCGAAACAACCTCTACGTTTTTTAGCTCGTTCTTCCTTTTTTCCAATGCATGCAGTAACACTGTAGGAGTAGCGGCGCTTCCATGAACAAATACTCTTTGATTGCTCTTAACACATTTTACTGCCTCCTCAGGGCTTACAATGTTTATATGGTTCTTCATTGCTGTTGAATTTTAAATAAAGGCTTGGCAAAATTAAATGTCTGGAAAAAATACAATTTTTAAGAAAGGTAAAAATTATTTTTACTCAGGTTCCTCAATAGAGGTTCAATAGTTTGCAGAATGCGAAAATAACAAAAATAAGGCTGATTTTAAAGGATTGTTACCATGTTAAAGTTCTACTCTTACTTGAATTGCTTTCTCGGAATGGGAATAGAGAAAATTTTTTCATTTTCATTTTATTTTTTATGAAAATTGAGGAATAATCGTAAAGAAATCTTCGATTTACCAATCTATTTTAAGGATTAGACGTTAAATTTTATTAATTATTAGGTAAATCCCTTGCCAAAGGATCGAAAATTATAATCTTGAAGTTATAATGCTTAAATAAAAGATTAAGCTTGCTTAATTTCGCCTTATTAACCCAAAAAATGCAATTGCACTTTTAATTACCTCCTTGTTTAATGGGTAGGTGATTACAATATATGCAATAAAATATATTGTCAATTTAGGGCTTTGATTTTAATTGAATAGCAAAGAGTAAAAACCATAAAACAATTTTAATGAATAAGAAAGAAATTACACTTCGGATGATTGCTGATAGGGAATATGAAACAACTAATCCTGAAGGAAATAAGGTTCAAATGGACATGTATGATGGTGCTGAAAAGAAATTTCAATCACCTATGGAATTATTACTTTCTGGCTTAGCTGGATGTTCTGCCGTTGATGCTGTATTGATGATGAAAAAGAAGCGAAAGCAGGTTGATAATTTTGAGATCAAAGCAGAAGGAATTCGGAATGATGGAACTCCTGCTTTTTATAAATCTATTCATTTGCATTTTATTCTCACTTCTTCTGACGCCACCGAATTGGAGTTTGAAAAGGTTATTAAGCTGGCGGTAGATAAATATTGTTCCGTTGCTTCAAGTTTGAAATCAGAGATCAGCTATTCTACCGAAATAAAGAAACCTGTATGAGGGTAGTTAGAGAAAGTAATATAGAAGGTATAAGAATCAGTTTATTTGAATGGAATAACAAATTTATACTAAAGTTTGAGTTAGGTAATTTAGAACAGACTTACAAGATCCCGGCAATGGATGTTCTGGAAGAAAAGGATTTGGACTCCCTAATGGAGGGTGCTTTTTTTACGGAAGTTAAAAAAAGGTTTGATGAAATGCACCAATCACTTCAAAATGCTACAAAAAATTTCTAAATTTGTCTTAATTTAATTATTTAAAGATGAAGTATTTATTTTTTGTAAACATTTTGATATTTTTGTTATCTTCTTCTTGTCAATCGGATGTTAAGGCACCAATTGATAATCATATATTATTATTAGATTCAATTATTCGAATTGTTGAAGCTGATTTTTTGCCATTAGAAGCTGATATCAGAGAATTAGCAATATTATCGACTTATCTATATGAACAGGGGGGGATTAATGAACTAGCTCAGAATGGTGATAAAAATAAATATATAAAGGTTCAAAATGGTGTCTTGCATCAATCTGGTGATAAGATTGATGCAAGTACCGTTTTCGTTTCACTCTCTACGGAAAATAAGGAACTAGCTTTAAGAGAAATTTATTGGACTGAGAAATTGGACAGTGCATTTAAAGAAATCATTGATAAAAGACCTTTGGTAAGTCAGGTGTATTTTAATTCAGCAAGTAATTTTAGTAGGCTTTACCCGCCATATGTTTTCAATACTGTCGAACCAGATGTGGACTTTACCTCGTTTAATTTCTATTATTTGGGAGATGAACTGAGAAACCCCACCAGGAAATCGGTTTGGGTTGAGGAAGTTTATATTGATCCAATGGGAAGAGGGTGGATTCTTTCTTTGATTCAGCCAGTATATTATGAGGACGAGCTAAAGGGTGTGTTAGGCCTAGATATAACCGTGTCGGAACTAATGCGAAGATTCTTAAGGAATTCGGATAAAAAATTGGTTATCATAGATAGTCAAGGTGTCATAGTTGCAGGGGGAGAAGAGGCAATAAAGGCACTAAATATGCCTCCGCTAAAAAATCATACCTACCTACAAACGGTTAATACAGATAGTTTCAGAAAGGAAGATTTTAATCTCTACAAGAGCAAAAGTAAGGAAGTACGTAGAATGGCATCTAAATTTTTGTTGGAGAAAGAAAATTATCAAAAGTTTGAATTGCAAGGAAGGCCTTTTGAAGCGTACAGTAGAAAATTGAATGTTATGGATTGGTATTTGGTAGATATTCATGACTAATACAGGGAAATATCAGGAGAGTAAAATAATAAGACAGCTTAAACCCAAGCGGTTTTGGTGGTTGATTGGGCTCGGTGGAGGAGCGGTTTTGATAACGCTTACTTTAGCCGTGTTTTTTTATAATTCAATATCAAATAATTTAATAGACAACAGGAATTTTTTTTTAAACAAGCAACTAGAATACGCTGCAAATGAAGCACAGACAAACCTACAAAACCTTGATGAAGACTTGGCCTTTTTTGTCAATACACAAAAAATCAATGCGCGATGGGAAAATAAAGATGCTTCGAAAGAGTTAAATGAGTTAAATATTAGGGAGTTGTTGAATAATTACCTGAACTTGATAGATAGCCTAATTATTGAAAAAGATGATTTTGCACAAGTTTATAAAATTAATGAACCCAATCAGCTGTCGGTTACTTCAATTAATTCAAGTTCGATTGAAGATCTTAATGATGGTGAAGATATTATTGTAATTTCAGGTGAAGAGGACTTTAAGCTAGTTGTAAAATTAAATATTTCTAAATACTTCGACCAGTTGTTGGATAACTATTTTTTGGGATCCAATACGGATAAACTTGTCTTCATGAACGACAGGTTTTTTAAGATTAATGGGGAAGGGCAAATGTTTTTTCAAGATGAATTAATTCATGAAAACATTATTCAGGAAATTGATAAGGGGATTAGAGGTGATTATTCAGCGTTTATTTCAAATGTATACAATGCAGACCCACAGGAGTTCCTCCTTGTTCAATATCCTTTTACCTTAACGCATCTAAAAGGGAAATATGCCTTTGCTTTTGCCCAGGAAAAAAACACCATTGATTCTGCCATTTTTGGAAATTATTTCCATTTGTTTATTGCACTGTTTGCGCTATTAACTTTGGTGATTTTTTTGATTATTAAATATTTCAAAATCACCAATGAAAACAACCTGTTTTTGGAGAAAAAATCCAAACACCTCAATCAACTTTTAAAACAGCAAACGATATTACTTCAACAGTCCAAAGGTTTTATTTATTACCAAAATAAAGAGGATGTAATTTATCAAGTCAGTGAAAATGTTAAAGAGGTTTTAGGTAATCAGCCCGATGAATTGGTGAATCAGAAGCTTAAAGATTTTATCCTTGGAGATAAAGCTGATTTTCTGGAAAAAAGGTGTCTTCATATTGAGCGGAAAAAAGAAGTTTTTTCTTTTGAGTTCACCTCCGAAAAGAAAGATGAAGGTCCTATTAGGGCGAAGGTTTTTGAGAAATTAATCTATAATGAAGACAAAAATTATATAGGTTCGGTTGGGATTTTTACTGACATCAATGCAAAGTATAAGGCTGATCAAGAACTTATTATAAGCGAAAATAGACTGCGTTCTGTTTTAAATAGCCTTCCTGATATTATTTTCATATACAATAACCAAGGAGTGTATCTTGATTATTATGTCCAACATGAGGAGTTGTTGATTGTGAACCCAAAAGAATCACTGGGCAAGAAAATTGATGAGGTTCTGACAGGCGAGGCAGGTGAAAAAGCAATGCGGGCATTTAATAAAGTCATTTCAACCGGAAAAATGCAAACTGAGGAACTCGATTTGCTACTAGATGTAGGTAGGAGATACTTTGAGGTTAGGTTCTTTAAACTAGATGAAAAAAGAGTGATTTCTGTTGGGCGCGACATTACAGGACAAAGACTATGGGAGCGGGGTCTAAGTGAAGCAAAAGAGGCTGCTGAATTGGCAAATAGAGAAAAGTCAAGCTTTTTGGCCAATATGAGTCATGAAATCAGAACTCCCTTAAATGGGCTTTTGGGTATTACAGGTTTATTATTTAAAACGCCGCTATCAAAAAAACAAAATGAATTATTATCGATAATTGGAGATTCCGGGGAATCTCTTTTAAATATCGTAAATGATATTCTTGATTACTCCAAAATTGAAGCGGGTAAAATGGAATTGGATCCAGTTGCGATGGATTTTGCAATGGAAATGGATAAGATCATCAATGTTTTTGCGGGGATGGCCCTTCAGAAAGATTTAGTGATCAACCTGAAAATTGAAAAAAGTGTGCCAGCTATGATTGTCTTGGACAAAGACAAGTTGGCTCAAATATTTTTTAATATTATAGGCAATGCAGTGAAGTTCTCAAAAAAAGGAGGACGTATTGATGTTATTGTTAGTGGGGAGTTAATTTTTACCAAAAATTTAATCCTGACATGTACTGTTAAGGACAATGGGGTGGGCATATCTAAAGACAAGATTCCTCAATTAATTAAGCCTTTTACCCAGGCAAGTCAGGCCTCAAATGGGGATTATAAAGGTACAGGTCTGGGACTTGCCATTGCTAGTAAATTAATAGAGTTAATGGGGGGGGTATTGCATATTGAAAGTGAAATTGACCAAGGATCTACCTTTACTTTTGCCCTTATTTCCCAAGCTAGTGAGCAAAAGTTAAATTTATTAAGCAATACGGCACAGAAAAATGAGAACCTAGCCATTGAGAATCTTGCGGACAAGCATCCCCTAGATGTATTGCTAGTGGAAGACAATGACATAAATCTAAAATTTATGGTAATGCTTTTAACCCAGATGGGTTATAATCCTGATGTTGCGTTAAATGGTGTTGAAGCCATTAGTGCGGTGGAGCAAAAAAGTTATGACTTGGTATTTATGGACAATCAAATGCCGAGAATGAATGGGATGGATGCAACAAAAATCATCAGATCTATGCCTAATGGCAGAAAAATGATGATCGTTGGTTTATCCGCTAGTGTGTTCAAGGAAGACATCGAGCTGGCAATGAACATAGGTATGAATGATTACCTAACGAAGCCAGTAAAGATTCATCAGATCGTAGCGAGAATAAAAAACTGCATCTTGCTAAAAGAAAACCAAATCAAATAAGGGTTTTCGTATCAAATGATTCAAGGTAATCAGCAACCTTTTTAACAAACATTCCTCCAAGTGCCCCATCAACTACCCTATGGTCATATGAATGTGATAAGATCATTTTATGTCTAATACCTATCAAATCACCAGTAGGTGTTTCTATAACCGCAGGTTTCTTAGTAATGGTACCTACTGCCAAAATAGCTACTTGTGGTTGAACAATTATGGGAGTTCCCATAATGTTTCCAAATGAGCCTATATTTGATAGTGTATACGTTCCTCCTTTTAGTTCTTCAGCACTCAAGCGGTTGTTTCTAGCTCTCAGTGCTAATTCATTGATCTTTTTGGAGAGACCAGAAAGAGACAATTGATCAGCATTTTTAATAACAGGTACGATTAAATTCCCATTTGCTAAGGCTACGGCAACCCCAATGTTGATGTTTTTTTTCTTTATGATTTTATCTCCTTCAACGGAAATATTCATCATTGGGAAGTCTCTCAGGGCCTTGGCTATGGCTTGGACAAAGAATGGAGTGAAGGTTATTTTCTCTCCTTCTTTAGCCTGAAATTCGTCTTTTATACGGTTTCGGTAATATACAATGTTTGTCAGATCAGCTTCCACAAAGGAGGTAACATGCGCAGAAATGTTTTTCGAATCCAACATACGTTGGGCGATCATCTTCCGCATTCTATCCATCTCTAGGATTTCGTCATTCCCATCTGAAAAGGCTGGTGGCTGAGGAGTATTCCTTTTTGCCAGGTAGTTCAAGATGTCTTTTTTAGTTACCCTTCCGCCTTTTGCGGTTCCAGTTATTTCAGCCAGTTCCGAAGAACTTACATTTTCCTGATTGGCGATGCTCTGTACCAATGGAGAATAAAACCTTTTATCTTCTAACTCTTCTGGCTCGCTATAGGATTCTTTTCCTAAAATTAGTGAGGTGTACTCAGGTACATCTTGCAAGAGTTCTTTCTCTTCAAGGTCAATGGCCGGTTTTTCCAGATCATCAGTAGTTTTAATCTCCTCCATATCTTCGAGTTTTACCTCAATTATAGCGATAGGTTTACCTACTTCAATTATTTCGCCTTCCTTGGCAAGTATAGTTTTTAAAACGCCAGAGTGGGTAGCAGGAACTTCAGTGTCTACTTTGTCAGTAGCTACTTCCAGTACCGATTCATCCTGATCTATTCGATCCCCTTCTTTTTTTAGCCATGAAAGAATAGTGCCTTCCATAATGCTCTCTCCCATTTTGGGCATCACCATTTCCACTGTTGCCATAGCTTTTGCTTATTTTTAAAATCTCCCTAGCTATAAAACTAAAATTTAGTAATTGGTTTACAAAAGGAAAACCCCTAAATTTTATTTTCTATTCTGTAATATTGTCTCCCTCAATAAGTTTAAAGAAGCCGTGCTTGTTAACTGAATATTGATCAATCGGTCTTTTGTGAGCTGCAACTTGCGTGTCAGGCATTTTTCACCATCATGGCAAGCAATCCAAACAAGACCAACGGGTTTTTCCTTACTTCCACCTCCAGGGCCGGCGACACCACTTGTGGCAAGCCCATAAGTAGACTTAAATTTAAGCCTAACTTGCTTGCTCATTTCAATTACTGTGTCCTCGCTTACTGCTCCTTTTGTAGATAAGGTAACAGGGTCTACATCAAGCAAGTTTTCCTTAAATGCATTGTGATATGGTATAATTCCTCCATTGTAATAGTTACTTGCTCCCGGTATACTTGTTACCACATGAGATAAATAGCCTCCTGTACAACTTTCGGCTATAGCTATGTTTTCATTATTTTGAATCAAGGTTTGACCTATTGCTGAAGCGATTGTGTCAGTATTAAATCCATAAATGTACTTAGAAATTAATGGCTCCAATTTGTCAATTTCCTCATCTACTTCTTTTACAATTAGATCAAAAGAATTACCAAACCCTGTCAGTCTAAGTTTTACCTCTCCCAAGGATGGTAAATAAGCCAAACGTATGTGTGAAGGTAGTTGCTCCTCCCATTCAGAAATTATATCTGACAACCAACTTTCACCTATTCCAATGGTTTTTATTACCTTATGGTAGATTACAGGTAGTTTATATTTTTCTTTTATTTTAGGTATTACTGCGTTTTCCATGAGGTATTTCATCTCATGAGGCACACCTGGCATTGACATCCATACGGATTTATATTCTTCAAACCACATTCCTGGAGCTGTTCCTACTGCATTTTGAATATAGGTGCAGTTGGAAGGAAGGTATGCCTGACTTCGGTTTGTTGGGGACAATTCACGACCCCTGCTTTCAAAAAAATGGCGGACATCTTCAAGTGCATCAGGAAAAAGTTTCATTGATGAATTGAAAAATTCTGCCAATACATTTTTGGTTAGGTCGTCTTTGGTAGGTCCTAAGCCACCTGTCATCAAAATAATATCGGCTTTCTTTGATGCTAATTTAAAGGCTTGAATCATGGCCTCCGGATCATCTCCAATGGTAGTTTTTCGTATGACTCTAACACCAATTTTATCCATTTCTTCACTCAACCATTTGCTATTAGTGTCGAGGATTTGGCCATAAAGTAATTCATCACCTATGGATATGATTTCTGCTGTAACAGGTTTATGCATTTGACACGGATTTAACCTTTTGTAAATTCAAAATTAATTGTTTCCTATCAGTAATGTTTAATAAAGGGCGAAATTTATAACTCAATTAATGAAATTCGCTCATTAAGCATCATCTTTTCTCTTATAGGTGACAAACGAATAGTTGAATGGGTTTTTTGTGTCTTTGGAATGGCTGCTTTTTTCAGTAATTGTCCAGTCCTGATGGTTGAAATCCGGGAAAAAGGTGTCTGCTTCCGGTTCTGCTTCTATTTCTGTAATGATCATTTCTTGGCAAAAAGGTAAAGCCAATTTGTAAATTTCAGCTCCGCCTAAAATATAGATTTTATCAAGGTTCTTCTGTTTTGCTATGGTCAAGCCTGCTTCCAAGCTATGTACTACTTCATGACCTTCAGGAACCCTATAATTGGTATTACTGCTGATTACAATGTGTGTTCTGCCGGGAAGAGGGTTTTTCAAGGATTCAAAGGTTTTTCTCCCCATTATCACATAATGACCCGAAGTTACATTTTTAAAATGTTTAAGGTCTGCAGGAAGCCTCCAGGGTAAATCGCCTTTTAGGCCTATGGCATTGTTGGTAGCTTTGGCTACTATAATAGATACGATCAATTTCCGTGTTTGAATTTAAAGAATTAATTAGCGGCCTTCATTGGGTTTGGAAAGTCTGCCAAATCAAATTTTGTAGGTTTAGAATTGTCAATTTTTACTATTTTCATTTCTGAGGTATTACCCTCCTTTTTGTCTTTAAAGGTCATTTCCATGATGTTTCCTTCAGGAAAACTGCCATAAAAAGTACTGTTTTGTTCCTTCATTTTTTTGGTTACAAAGGGACTGTTTTTACTCCAAAACCCTTCTAGCCCTTCTATAGGGTCTTTGCTTATCCAATAGCTGCCTTCCGAATCCTCAGAAGTCATACTATATTCCTCGCAGGTGTAACCTAGAATGTCCTTGGTATTGCCTGTTTTTTCAAATGAGGCATTTTCAATTGGATTGTTGTCAGTACTTTCCGAATAGTTCTCCATCATTCCTCCCCAGTCCATTCCAAATGCCATGCTGGATTTTTCTTCGTCATTTTCCACCAATATAATGGTAGCTTTATTTTTATGATCCATTATAATAACGGATTTTTCATTTTTATTCTTTTGGTCTGGATCAATAAATTCCATCCCATAATAATTGGGGTTGTCAGATAAAAAGGAATTGAATATCACTGGATCTTCTTCTTTTCCTTTTTCATTTGTACTCTTGATTTCCATTATGGCCACCCCTGAAAAGCTGTATTCGCTTTCTGTGTCGACATTCATGTTGATTGAGCCCATCACCTTACTGAAATCATAAGAAGGATTGTCAGTAGATCCCTGCCCATTTTCGGAATCACCATTGTTATCACCGTCCCCGTAAAGGTTTCTAAAAGTTTTTTCTAATTGCCTCTGAGTTGCTTTTTCTACTTCTTTCTCTACGGTTTTTTCTACGGCTCTAGATACCCCATCAGATGCTGCTTTTTTTAGTTTTCTTAATAACTGGGATTGGGCATCAAGGTTAAAAAAAGACAAAGCGATTATTAGTAGGAATAATGACTTTAGTTTCATAATGTATTCAATTATTGGAATAGTATAAAGTTAGGAATTATTCATAAAAAGTCCTAAACAATATTTTTTTGTATGTGAAAACCTAAATTTCAAGTATGTATTCAATAATTCCTGCATTTTTACCTTTAGGTCTTGTAACCAATAGAGGGACTTTATTATTGATTTGAATTAGACGTTCAGCCAAACTGCCAATGAATAGAGCTGTAGCTGCGGTTCTTCCTTTAGCTCCGATGATGATAATGCTAGCCTCTATTTCTTTTGCCTTATTTAGGATGTCTACCACTGGATCATCGTCCTCATCTCTGGTGTAAAGCGGTGTAATCGTATGCCCTTTGGTGTCAATTTTACGAATGAATTTTTTGTAGTTTACCTGAGCATGCATTAGCATGATTTCACTAAACTCCTCGTATGATTTTCCTGTAAAATGATATCCCGATGGTACCGAGTAGACATTCTGACAAACTATTTCGGATTTACCATCGTTTTTTTCAGTGATTTCAATGGCTTCCTCAAGAGCATCTTTGGAATAATCTGAAAAATCACTAGGAACAAGAATTTTTTTAACTTTCGGCTGACTATTTTCTGGAACAATTAGAAGAGAACAAGAAGCTCTTCTTGCCAATCGTTGTGTGATTACTCCTGAGCCTGGAATAGTTGTCTTTTTACCTACAAGTATTAAGTCGGCCGATTTCTCATTGGCTAATTTGAGTACCTTTTTTGAAAGTTGTCCTTCTCTGACGATGAAAGCAGTACTGATATTAAACTCAGGATCTTGATTTTCTTTTACGACCTGTTTCATTTGGCTTTTTCGCTCCTCAACCATATTGTCAATTAGGTTTGGGAACTCAGCCAAAACATCTTTAGGTATACTAAGGTTTCTAATGATATTTGTAAAATAGATTTTCTTGGATTGGTTGCTCTTTGCTATAAATGTGGCAAATTTTACCAGAGTTTTGTCCATCTCTGATTGATCAAGACAAACAATGATTTTTTTGATTTGATACATTATTTAAAATAATTAAAGATTCTATGTAAAAGCTGTCTAACCATTTTTGTGCGTTGTAAGCTATACGTGCCTACGATTTTTAAATTAGTAAAATAATTTCTTATTACAATTTTTTGGTTTCTCTTTTTGAGAGGGGAGGAAAGGATATTTTAAATTTATTTTTTTTAATCCTTTTTAAAGAATTACATTCTCACTGCTTCATGTAATTGTATGTAAATCAGTTTATTTGAGGATTAGGCTTAAGCCTGCTAATCCTTGGGGGTAATTACGTAAAAGTCTTTGATTTTGAGGTAGTTCAGTTGTGAAATATAAAGGAATTAATAAGTTTCTGGTATTGTCAATATTGCTTTGTGAATTTTAAATACAAGAAGAAGGGGTTTGAGGTTTCCTCATATTGATTGTATATTTGCATTGTGGTTCGGGTCAGCGACATGTTCAAACTTCACAATTGATTAATATACCGAGTGAAGTACATTTTCAAAACCAGGCCTCATCTTCCATTTGGAAGACCTCGTACCTTTTTAGGTGCAGGATAACAGTGGAAGGTTGCGAGAAAGGTGCAGCTCAAATCTTGTTTTACCGGAGGTTTGTAACACTCCATGATTCGGGCCATATTTTAAGGGGACTGCTTGTCAGCCCCCTTATTTTTTTGTTCTTCTTAATACAGTACTCTGAATCTTATTGTACCATTTATTGCCTTCAGCTCATCTATAACCTTGCTACTATAAGCTTTGTCAATATCTGTAATTACATAGCCGATTTTTTCGTTTGTTTTGAGATATTGCCCTACAATATTGATGTCGTAATCAGCTAAAATTTTATTGATCCTTGCCATTATACCTGGCTCATTCAAGTGAATGTGAATCAGTCTGTGTGCATCATGTAAAAATGGAAGTTGGATGTTAGGGAAATTCACACTATTGTAAGTATTACCAGTATTGATGTATTCAATAATCTTTCCCGGAACAAATTGAGCAATGTTCTGCTGCGCCTCCAAGGTGCTTCCTCCTATATGTGGTGTAAGGATAGTGTTTGGTAAACCTTTTAATTCAGATTCGAATGGCTCTGAATTGTTTTTTGGTTCTTTTGGAAACACATCAATACCTGCACCAGCAAGATGACCTGAAGTCAACGCTTCACGAAGTGCAGCTACATCAACCACATGGCCTCTACTTAAATTAATTAAATAGGCGCCTTTCTTCATTTTGGCTATCTTTTCTTTATCAATCAAAAGCTCATTCTCTTTTCTTCCATCTACATGGAGGGAAATGACATCACAGGATTCAAGTAATTCATCCAATGAATCTACTTTTGTCGCATTGCCTAAAGCTAGTCTTTCTATTACATCATAATAATAAACATTCAAGCCCATATTCTCAGCTAAAACAGACAATTGAGAACCAATATTACCGTAGCCTATTATGCCTAATTTTTTGCCTCTGATCTCAAAACTACCGTTCGCGCTTTTGTCCCATTTTCCCTGGTGCATACTGGTTGTTTTGTCAACCATTCCACGCATTAGGAAGATTATTTCTGCAATAGCAAGTTCTACAACTGATCGAGTATTGCTAAATGGTGCATTGAACACGGCTATTCCTTTCTCTTGACAAGTTTCCAAGTCTATTTGATTGGTTCCTATGCAAAAAGCGCCAATTGAAATCAATCTATTGGCATTTTCCAATACCTTTTTGGTAACCTGCGTTTTGGATCGTATACCTAGTACCGATACCTTTTTTATTTTTTCTGCAAGCTCATCCTCTGAAAGCGCAGAGCTGATCACTTCTACATTGTAACCTTCCGCTTTCATAAGTTCAACGCCAATCGGATGTACATTTTCCAATAATAAAACGTTGATACGACTTTTTGGGTAAGAAAACTTTTTATTCAATTTGTTCACATATAAAATTTCGTCCAAACTTGGCGCAATGTGATCCGCTTTTGAAGAAACGGAAGGACGATGAATGTTTTCAGTAAAAGCATAAAACTTATTGGCTACCCCTGATGCCTTGATCTCATAGTCTGTATAACCATCACCAATGACATAAATGTCTCCGGACAAGTTCAACCTCTTTATTGTATCTGGTTTGCCATTATTTTGAGATAGTGGATTCTTCTTATTGAAGCCCGTAATCTTTCCAGACTCATCGTATTCAAACTCATTTGCAAATACATTTTCAGGTTTGATCCCGAAGCTTGTAACAATAGGAACTACAAAATCCTTGAAACCATTGGATATTATATAAATATCTTCCCTGTTCTCAAGCAGAAATTCCTTATTCCTTGTAAAGGAATCAGACACCTTTTTCATTAAAACCGAAATCAATTCAGAGATTTGATCCTTGTTGGCATTCAAAATCTCTACCCGTTGGATAAGACTCTCTCTAAAAGTGAGTTTGCCCTCCATTCCTTGATCGGTAATGTCCTTTATTGATTTTAGCTTCTCTTCCTTCGAAGGATCATCCTTCAAGCTAATTTCACCTAAAATATCCAAAGCCTCTACTTTGGTAAAAGTGCTGTCAAAATCAATAATAAACTTTTTGGTACCGGTCATTTTAAAGCATTTTTTTATGAGTTGCAAAATTAATAGATTATCGGGGAATTTGAAGTTATTGATATAAAATAACTCTGCTTCAGTTCTAAAAAAAAAATGACGGACAGGTAATTTGATAATTTCTTTGCCAAAATTTAAGTGGAAATGGTAAAGCTTTTGGATTTCAAGTAAAATTAGAACTTAAAACAAATTAACTTTGAATTCTTCGTGGCTGAAAGCCGAGCGTATTTTGAATAATGATCTTCCTATTTAAATAACTTTTGAATGCCATTAGCAATTGACAATATAAGAGTGGGCCGTGTTTACAAGCTAGTAAATTATGGGGAAATCAGGTTCTTGGAGGTTATGGAAAGAATCGGAAGAGAAAATTTTAAGATGAAAGATTTAGCCACTTTGGAGTATTATGAACTCGAAGAGCTTTTGCGTTGGGGTAAAGGCAAAGATTATGACTTGGACGAAGTCCGGTAATTTTAATTAATAAATTCATGAATGAACAAAGAAGTTTGACTGGAGCCATTTTGAAGGCCAAGTGTCCAAAATGTAGAAAAGGAAATCTTTTCCCTGCTTCAGTTTTTAGTTTTAGAAAATTAAGCCAGATCAATCAATGTTGTCCTAATTGTGGTGTAGAACTTGTACCAGAACCTGACTTTTATTACGGAGCAATGTACATTAGCTATGCCCTTTCGGTTGCCTTGTTTATCAACGTAATGATTGTTCTGAATTACGTTTTTGATGATCCAGACCTTATGGTCTACATCGTGTCCGTCGTTTTCTTTAATATAGCATTGTTGCCTATTATGTTAAGGTATTCTAAAGTCTTGTATCTATATGGCATGGGTAAGATATCCTATGAACCAAACTTGAAATAACTACAACCAAAACTTACAATAGGTTTTGAAATGAGGGGTAATCAGTCGGATGGAGGGAAGGAATAACTTCCATCCGACTGATAATTCATCCAATTTTTATCTCGTCCTCCTTGGTGCTGTTTAATAATTTGAACCCAGATTATGAAATAGGAATTTTTGATTTTTCTTCAGGGGATGTGTTGCAAACACAATAAAATAAAAATGATTGGATATTTCAGCACATAATAGAATTTCTAACCCTTGTTTCAGATTGAAGGTTTTTTCTGGCAAACAATCCATTGATTAATATGAAAAGCATTTTGAATCAACCGATTGAGTTTTTTTGAGAGTGGCATTTTGTAGTTTCTAAGATTACTTATTTTTTCCCCAAGAGAATAGGTATAGTGATCTACTACTTCCAGATCTTCTTGAATACATAAAGAACGGAGTCCTGATTTTGGAAAAATAAAAGTGTGTTCAAGTCCATCGATGACATCTGGAACTTTCAACTGTAATAGATTAATCCACCTGTGCATCCTGTATAGATAACTGGAGATGTCTGGAGTTCCTATTGCTAAAAATCCTCCTGGTTTTAAAATTCTTGACATTTCTTGAACATAAGCTCTTGGATCAAGTACATGTTCGATAACATGTGAAATATGAACAAAATCAAAAAAATTGTCTGGATAGTTGGCTCCCCAAAGGTCACCCTTAAAAGTCTGTATCTTAAAATGATTTTTAACAAATTCCAATGCTCCTTCATCAAATTCCGTAGCATATAGTTCACAATTTAACTGATTTGCTTGTGCCAATCCCAGACCCAAACCACAACCTACATCCAAAAATTTAGATTTTGATTTTAGCATCTTGAGGTGTCTTGTTTCCTTACCAATGTCCTCAGGCTTAATGGTTTTAAAGTACTCATATTGATCCAGTATTATCTTTTTATAATCCATAGCCATATAATGATCTTTTTCATAATAATCATTGTAATAACTATTTAACTCAGCTGCGTCAGCCATTGGGTTGGCAAAAACCAATTTACAAGAGCTGCATTGAACCCTGGAAATATGGGGCCCTCTTCTTTTGGTATCAATGGCATACCCTAAAAGTGATGTGGAATTACAAAGTGGACATTCTTTATGAAGAATCATTTATAGTTAAATTTATTTATTAATAAGGGTAAAAATAGAGAATAACTAAACGCTTAACAATACTTGGATAAGGTGTATTCCTTGATTTTTGCCACAATTTTTCATGTAAACCCAATGCTTCGATTTATTTTGATAGCTGTCTTCTGATTACGAATTACTTTCAACAATACTGTTTTGATTGAAGGAGCAGGAAATGTAGGTTTTTACACTTAAGCCTATCATCCACCAACTTATCCATGATACGAATGCATACAATTCTGCATTGGCGGTAAAAAGTGGTAAAAGCAGTCCCACCTTAGTAGTGGCCCCTATAAATGCTATTCGTGCTAAGTGTGTGTTATCAGCTATTTTAAAGGTTTTGACAGCCGTCCAAATTCCAGTAGCCAATATGGCTGTATAAAGTAGCATCCCTAATACACCAAGTTGAACTCCAAAAATTAAGAACTGATTTTCTCCTCCAATTCTGAGCTCATCCGTCACGGTACTTGCATTTCCACTCGTGGCTAAACCCGAGCCAAGTGGAGCCACTATCATCTGGTCTAATGCCTCAAACCATGCTACAACATGCCCTAAACTGGAGGCATTTTCAAAAGTTAGCGTATCTATAACAAAGTAATAGAGCTCATCTGAAGCAAAGAAAATAATATATGAGACCAAAGACACAAAGAGTGCAATGCCTATTTTGATCAATCCATACAATCTAAAGATGATGGCGATAAAAGACAATTGAATAAAAAAGGAGGCAAAAGATGCCCTGGATGCAGCAAAAAACAGGCTACCAATCGTTGCAAGCATCATAAGAATAAATACCCAGGATTGTTCTCGTTTGGAGGTAAGATAGCCAATAAGGCCAACTGAAAATCCCAATAGGCACGAACTTGCCAATTCCAACGGATTGGAAAAGAAGGAAGCCAACCTCATCCCTGTGGTTTGGGTTTCGAATGACCAGGTGAGCCCGTAATTACCTGAAGGTTCTGTATTATTAATAACGCTATTATACAATGCGTAACCAGTAAGGTTTTGAGAGTGGGTTTGAATTAATGTTTCAAAAATATTTACGCCAAATGCAGCAATAAAAAGGAATATTAAAATCAAAAATAAATTGCGGTATTCACCATCTTTCAGAGTGGTATTTCGTCCGAAAAAGTATAAAAGTCCCATTATAAGCACATTCTTAAAATAAATGGCTTTAGTTATAAAATCGGCGCTACCAATTGGAGCAATAAGAAATACAAAGCAGAGTAGGTAAAATGCTAAAAAAAGCTTGTCAATTAATTGAATTCTAAACGTGTATTCAAATACATTTCTTTGGTAAACCAGCCAGGAGATGCCAGCCAATAAAAGCATCAGCTCCTTTAAATATTGAAAGATATTAACCAATAAAACGGAGCCTGTGGACTGGTAAACAATACTTAGGATTGTAATATAGAAGGGTAGATATAAAATAAAGAAGAAAATCACCCATTCCCATTTGCCCTTGACTACGATTTTATAAACCGCAATCAGAAATAGGGGAATTACATACAGCAATACGAGTAAAAAAAGCACATTAAGAGTAGTTAATTCATAACCAGAGAGGATTGCATCTCAAACTCCTTCCATTCAACACTAAGTATTATTCCAAAGTTGAAGGAAGAATAATGGTCAAAGGTACTCAATTTTCCAATCTGAAATGATCAGTTCGTCACATTTTGAAGTAAACATACAATGGCTTTTATTTGACTTCTGAGGGGTGAGAGATAACAGAAATAGATAAAATAATGCTTGAGTAGAAAAGTTTTCACTTTCACGAAATCCCAAAATTACTCCGCGCAAAATAAGGCTTTTTCAAAAAAGGTGCAAGGGCTAGCTTTGGGAATAGGACACCTTTAACCCGGATTGTTCAATAGGGTTTACTGACATTCTCAGCCTGTCCTGATTTTTCCTCAAGGGAAGTGATTGCTTCAGGTAAATGAAGTTTAATTGCCTTTTTGGGGTTTAAAAAGGAGATCGCCAAATCGTTAATCTGACAGATGTACTTCGGTAATAAGTAATATTTTTTTATAGTTAGTAAAACTTACCTTTAATTAGTTCGTTTAATTGTTGAGTTAGATTTACTATATCTTTATTATGCATCGTATATTAAACAATACCATAATCCCAGTCAAACCGGGAATTTTCATTAAAGATCCTCTGAGTTCAGATTTAGGAAAAAAAATTTTAGAAGAAAGCCTGTCCTTAATAGACGAGCTAGGAATGGAGTCTTTTAATTTTAAAAGACTTTCATTACAGGTAAATAGCACTGAAGCAGCTATTTATAGGTATTTTGAAAACAAGCACAAACTATTGCTTTACTATATTGATTGGTATTGGGGCTGGCTTGAGCACAACTTGGTCTATGGTACTGCCAATATGGAAAGTCCGAAAGAAAAGATCAAAATGGCAATAAAACTGCTGGTTGAAGGTCCGGTCTTTAATGAAAATTTATATCTAAACATTAGTTTACTCAGAAAGGTTGTTACCGAAGAATCGAATAAGGCTTTTATGACCAAGGATGTGGACAATGAAAATAGCAGTGGGTATTTTAACCAGTTTTATAATTTTAGTGAAAGGTTAATCCAGATCTTTAATGAATTAAACCCCAATCACCCCTTCCCCAAGGCATTTGTCTCAACATTGATCTGGTCCTCTGTTTTAAATACCTACTGTTCCAAGCATATGCCAAATCTGATCGAGGATAAGTTTAAAGGTCAACCTAAGCTTGAATTTTATTATAATTTGGTTTTTAATTCTCTTAAAAATGGATGAAAGTTTAATTAATACGCCCCTAAAGCGTTTTTTCAGTCTTTTAAAGAGTGAAAAAAGAGAGATTTACGCCATATATTTTTATGCCGTTCTCAATGGTCTCGTTTCCCTATCCCTACCTCTAGGAATCCAGGCTATTCTAAATTTTATTTTGGGAGGAAGACTTACCACCTCATGGGTGATCCTTGTAATCATTGTGGCACTAGGAGTTATATTTGGTGGTTATCTACAAGTTAGTCAGCTTTATTTATCCGAAAAATTACAGCAACGTGTATTTAGTAAATCGGCAATTGAATTTGCTTATCGACTTCCAAGGTTAAAAATGGAGTCTTTAAGGGGGGAATATGCTCCTGAATTGGTCAATCGATTTTTCGATACCATAAATTTGCAAAAAGGATTATCCAAATTACTAATAGATTTTAGTACAGCTTCCTTGCAAGTCTTTTTTGGGTTGATTTTGTTGGCCATTTACCATCCGTTTTTCATTATTTTCTCATTGGTTTTGATTCTTACCATTTACTTGATTTTCAGGTTTACAAGTCCAAAAGGAATGAAGACTAGTTTGAAAGAATCCTCTGCTAAATATGAAATAGCATATTGGTTGGAAGAAATTGCCAGGACATTAGAAACATTTAAGCTGTCAGGTTATTCTCCATTGCCTTTCAATCGAGTGGATCAATTGGTGAAAAAATATGTCACTTTCAGAAATTCTCATTTTGCAGTGCTGATTTTTCAGTTTAAGGTATTAATTGCCTTTAAGGTGCTTATTGTTGTCATTCTTCTGGTGGCAGGGAGTTTATTGTTAATGAACAATGAGATCAGTATAGGTCAATTTGTTGCAGCAGAAATAATCATAGTTTTGATTATCAATTCTGTTGAGAAAATCATACTTAGCTTAGAAACGGTATATGACACGCTTACTGCTACCGAAAAATTAGGGTTGATAATGGATATGGATCTGGAGAGAGCTTCAGGTAAGGTTAATGCTTTAAATGAAGAGATGTCCGGTTTGTCCTATGTTTTTAAAAACGTTACTTATAACTCTAGAGATAATGCTGCTCCTATATTGAATCAGATTGATTTGGAAATTAGAGGAGGTGAAAAAATAATCATTACTGGAGAAAGCGGCGCTGGTAAAAGCACCCTTTTACAAATCATGGCCGGGTTGATAGAAGATTTCCAAGGTAATGTAATTGTCAATAAGTTGCCCATCGACACCTTGTCTTTGGAGAAATTAAGGTCCTTAATAGGTGATAGTTTGTCAAGACAATCGGTTTTTCATGGCACAATTAGGGAGAACATAACTGTGGGAAATGAGGGTGTTTCAGAGAGCATGTTAAGAGAAGTTTTAGAGGTTGTTGGATTGAACGAATACATATATAAACTTAAAGATGACCTTGAAACTACCCTTTTACCAGAAGGTAAAAATCTTAGTAACGCTCAAATAAGTAAAATAATTTTGGCCAGAAGCCTGTGTTTCTCTCCAAAATTATTATTGCTTGAAGAAGAGCTTAATTACCTGAACAAGGAAGAATCTGACAGGGTTTTTGATTTTATTTTCTCAGGCCCCTGGACCATGGTAATGGTTTCTACTCAAGATTCAATTTTGCAAAGAGCGGATAAAATAGTGGCCATGAAGTCTGGGGAGATTGCTTTTAAAGGTGATTACCTTAGCTATAAAAATTACAGCAAGCAGAATAAACGTTAAATCCATGTTAAACATTTCTAGAAATTCGATCAAAGAATTAATTGATCTCAATTCCTTTGACAGTTATCGGTTGACCGTATCAAGCAATCAGAGCCGAAGAAGGATAAGGATTTTATTGTATCTATTGATGGCTGGTTTTGTCTTTCTTTTCTTGCCATGGACTCAAAACTTCAGATCAAAAGGTACATTGACAGCGCTAAAACCTGAGCACAGGCCACAAACCATACATTCCATTATTCCTGGAAGAATTGAGCAGTGGTATGTTCAAGAAGGTGATTTTGTGGCTAAAGGAGACACTATTCTTTACCTCTCGGAAGTTAAGGAACAGTATATGGACCCTGATTTACTCAATAGAACACAATTGCAAGTAGATGCAAAGGAGCTTTCTGTAAAATCCTATGAAGCAAAGATCAATGCTCAAGAACAACAACTTTCTGCTTTAGAAAGAAATAACAAATTGAGAAAAGAACAGGCACAAAATAAGCTAAAACAAGCAAATTTAAAGGTGTTGTCCGATAGTATAATGTTGGAAGCAGAAAAGGTCAACTTTATGGTTGCCGAAAAGCAGTTCCAAAGGATGGAAAAGCTGTATGAGGAAGGCTTGAAATCTCTTACTGATCTGGAAGCAAGGAAAATTAAACTTCAGGAAGCCCAAGCAAAAGCATTGAGTGCGGAGAATAAATTGCTTGGAAGCAGGAATGAATACATATCTGCTACTATAGAGTTGAATGCCATTGATAATGATTTCAGGGACAAATTGGCCAAAGTTAATTCAGAAAGGTTCTCGGCGCTTTCTGGTCAATATGATGCTGAGGCTGGTGTCAATAAATTAAAGAATGAATTGACCAACTATACCGTAAGGTCGGGCATGTATTATGTATTGGCTCCTCAGTCGGGATACATCACAAAAGCCATACAGGTAGGGATAGGTGAAACCATTAAAGAGGGTGCAGAAATAATAAGCATTATGCCTCAAAATTATTCCCTGGCAGTAGAGATTTATGTTGATCCAATAGATCTGCCATTAGTTAAAATAGACAGTAAAATCAGATTCATTTTTGATGGTTGGCCGGCGATTGTGTTTTCGGGGTGGCCAGAATTGTCAAATGGCACGTTTGGAGGAAAGGTAATTGCCATTGACAACTTTACTAGCACTAATAATAAGTACAGGGTATTGGTAGTTCCTGATCCAGATGAAGAACCATGGCCTGAGGCTTTAAGAATTGGAGCAGGAGCAGATGGAATCGCATTGCTTAACGATGTTCCTGTTTGGTACGAAATATGGCGTCAAATGAACGGGTTCCCACCAGATTATTATACCCTTCAAGAGGCTAAGGAAATGAAAAAACAAGCAAAATGAAACAGAGCATTGGTTTACTTGGACTATTATTTGCATTCGTACTGACTCCGCTTAGCGCCCAGGATAAGCCCCTTACTTTTGACCAGTTCATGATATGGGTGCGACAATACCATCCGGTAATAAAGCAAGCTGACTTGTATTTGGAGTTTGGAAAGCAAGAAGTTCGGAAAGCAAGAGGAGGCTTTGATCCCTATCTGTATGGTAGTATTGATGAAAAGCAATACCAGGAAAAGCAATATTATAACAAACGTGAAGGAGGGGTGCTAATTCCAACAGTAGGAGGGGTAGAGTTTCAAGGGATTGTGGAAAATAATAGGGGAACCTACCTTAATCCAGAACAAAATGTTCCTAGTAATGGACTTTATGCTGTAGGCGCAGCAGTGAATGTGGGTAATGGTTTGTTGATTGACAAACGCAGGGCAGCACTTCAACAGGCGAAAATTTACAATTTGGCCTCCATTGAAGAAAGGAGGCTTAGTTTGATTAACCTTTATTATGAAGCCACTGTTGCATATTGGAAATGGGCTGGGGCTTATGCAGACTTGAAGGTACATGAGGAAGGGTTAAGGTTAGCAAAGGTCAGGTTTGAAGGGGTGATAGGCCGTTTTGAGCAAGGAGATCTTCCGGCCATCGATACAGTAGAAGCTTATACCCAAGTATTGAATAGAAGTATTAAATTTCAAAAAGCAGGCTATGAGTTTTTCTCAAGTACACAGGAATTGAATGTTTACCTATGGGATGAAGAGGAAAGACCTATAAATCTTGAAGCTTTAGCTGTGCCTGAGCCGCTTTTTAGTTTGCCATTTCAGGAATTAAATAAGGACTTCTATAGTGAGGCTTTACTAGACCATCCTGAATTGCGCTTAATTGATTACGACCTTGATTACCTAGATGTTGAGCGCAGGTATAAGGCGGAGCAGCTAAAGCCTAAAATCAAGCTTAAATATAATTTTTTAACAGAAACCTTTGGAGGGATGCAGCAGCTTGGTTTTTTAGAGAATAATTATAAATTCGGAATTCAGGTGGCAACTCCTTTGTTATTAAGAAAGGAAAGAGGAGATCTGGGATTGACAAAGACAAAAATAGCAGATGTAAATTATAAAAGAGATTTAAAATTCGAGCAATTGAGTGCAAAGCTCAGGAAGTTCTTCAATGAATACCAAGTTTTAGATCAGCAGTTAAAAATATTTTCACAAAACGTAAAAGGGCTGGAAAATTTATTGAAAGGAGAAAGAATTAAATTTGAACTAGGGGAGAGTTCCTTGTTTTTAATCAATGCCAGAGAGACGAGTCTGTTTGATTCCCATTTAGTCAATAATTCCCTTTATGTAGACTTAAATATTGCCTTTTCAAAGGTGAGATCTGCGGCTGGCCTAGGATTTGAGGACTTTTAAATAATATGAAGCAGATTTATCTATTCAGAGGGTTGACTTGGCCGTTCCGTTATTTTTTTTCGATACTTAAGAGAAAGTTGGGAAAACTTGATCTTTTGCGTGTTGAGGTTTTTGTGGTGCTAGGTAATTCTTCTCACCTTTTTGTTAAGGGTAGGGTGATCGAAGCTTACAAACAAAGTAGGCCTTCAGATAAGCACAATACCTTGCATAATATTTTGGCAACTTTAAGAAGGTATGCTGGGAGCAGTGTTCCGGATGCGAAGGTCGAATTGAGAATTGCTGGACTTAATAAACAATTGGTCACGGATGAAGAAGGTGTTTTTGAGGGTCTGTATGACATAGATGAAAAAACCTCTGAATCTACAAAAACAGTCCAATTTTCATTGTTGGCCGATGAGGGGCTTAAGCCAGAAGTTCCATCTATAACCAAAGAGATTTTGAGATTTCAAAAGAATTATCCACATGGAATAATTTCAGATATAGACGATACCATCATTGTTTCTAAGGCCACCAATATTCAGGAAAAGTTTTGGTTGTCCGTCTCTAAAAATGCCTATACAAGGAGACCACTTCCAGGAGTAAGTGAGTTTTACCGATTATTATCAGCAAATGCTCAGTATCCAGTATTTTATGTTTCCAGTAGTGATTGGAATCTCTTTGACCTGATCCAGGATTTTTTGAAATATAGGGAGATTCCGGTAGGTCCTATATTATTAAAAGATAGGCATATGGATTTGAAAAATATTTGGAAGTCTGGAGGGGGCAGCCATAAGCATAAAGTTGAAAAGATATCTTTTCTGATGGATTTTTATCCAAACTTGAATTTTGTTCTTTTAGGAGACAGCGGTCAGCATGATCCTGAAATTTATGCCGAAATAATTAGCAAGTATAAACATAGGATAGAGGCTGTGTACATTAGGCAGGTCGGAACCAAAGATCCTATAAGAGAGGAGGAATTGAATAAATTGCTACCCAGTAATAAAATCGTATGGATTAAAAACTCCACAGAGGCTATTGAGCATGCAAAAGTACATTTGGTTCATTGAGTCTAAGTTGTATCCAGGGACATCCAGATCTACGGGGTACTGCAACCATTCCCATGGGAATTCAAGCCAGCATAGATAGCTACAACTTTATCGTAAATTGCTGCGGTATGCTGAAATTGTAAATACATCAGCAAGCAAAAGATTTTCGAACATTGTTATTTTTCGGGTTAAAATTAGGGAAGAGCTTTCAGAAGGTAAATCAGTTTATCATTTTAACCTGAGGGCGAAAATAAATAGCTTTAAAGTAGCGACTCTAATTTTTCGTGGGTGAGTGGTTTTTCAATAAACCCACTTACAAAGGGAAACTCTTTTGATTTTTGCCGATCCTGGAAGTCAATAGAGCTTGATAGCATTATGATACGATCGTTCCTGCCATTTTCAAGTTCCAGATACTGGCTTAAAAAATCCCAACCATTCATTACAGGCATGTTAATATCGACAAGAATCAATAACCTTTTTTCCAAGTTTGGATCTTTCAGGTATTGTAATGCGACCTCAGCCTCTAAAAATTCGATGGTCTTAGGTGATAAATTTAATTTGTTGATTAACCGTTTATTGATCAGATTGTTTATTGGGTCATCATCAATTAAAACAATTAAATCGAATGGATACATTTATATTTAAATAAAAACTTTTCTCTCTCTCGTTCTCTTACGACTGAAATTTAACATTATAATTCCACTATTAAAATAAAGTCTTAAATTTTTGCTGGTTTGAATGTATTTAAATTTCAACTAATGAGTCAGGATCAGGATATGTGTCAAAGTAAAACAATGCGGAAAAATTTCTCGATTTCATTCTCCAAATGAGGTAACCGCAAGAATATAAGGCCATTTGATGACAGGCTTTTAGGTTTTGCTATTGCAATCCCTTGTAAGTTTCAGGTAGAACTATAAGAAACAACTTTTAATTGCTTAGGAGATGGTTTTATTCTATAATCAAATGTTTAAAGCTAAAACTGGATAAAATTGAATAAAAAAAAGGGAAGCCATTATGGCTTCCCTTTTCAGCGTTTTATGCGAATGGATTACATCATTCCACCCATTCCTCCGCCACCCATTGGTGGGCCTGCAGGAGATTCTTCTTTAATGTCAGCTACTACACATTCAGTAGTAAGCAATAAGGCAGCGATTGATGCAGCATTCTCTAATGCAAGACGTGTTACTTTAGTTGGATCAATTACACCAGCTTTGAACAAGTCTTCATATTTGTCAGTTCTAGCATTGTAACCATAATCTCCTTTAGAGTCTTTGATTCTGTTGATAACTACAGAACCTTCTCCTCCTGAATTGGAAACGATTGTTCTCAAAGGAGCTTCAACAGCCTGCTTGATGATGTTGATACCTGTATCTTCATCTTCATTAAGACCTTTAAGTTTGTCAAGTGCTACAGAAGCTCTGATTAGGGCAACTCCACCACCTACTACTACGCCTTCTTGTACAGCAGCTCTGGTTGCATGAAGTGCATCATCAACTCTGTCTTTTTTCTCTTTCATTTCTACTTCAGTGGCAGCACCTATGTAAAGGATAGCAACTCCACCAGATAGCTTAGCTAATCTTTCTTGAAGTTTTTCACGGTCGTAGTCAGAAGTAGTTTTTTCTATCTGAGATTTGATCTCGTTGATTCTAGCTTCGATTGAAGCTTTTTCACCAGCACCATTAACGATGGTAGTGTTGTCTTTATCGATATTGATTTTCTCTGCAGTACCTAGGTAATCTACAGTTACATTCTCAAGCTTGTAACCTCTTTCTTCCGAAATAACAGTACCACCTGTAAGCGTAGCGATGTCTTCTAACATGGCTTTTCTTCTGTCTCCGAAACCTGGAGCTTTAACAGCGGCAACTTTCAGTGCACCTCTGATTTTGTTCACTACCAATGTAGCTAGCGCTTCTCCATCAACATCTTCAGCGATGATCAACAATGGTCGGCCTGATTGAGCAACTGGTTCTAAAACTGGAAGCAATTCTTTCATTGCAGAAATCTTCTTATCATAGATAAGAATGTAAGGATTTTCCAATTCAGCTTCCATCTTCTCAGTATTGGTAGTGAAGTACGGAGAAAGATATCCTCTGTCAAATTGCATACCTTCAACAGTTCTTACTTCTGTTTCAGTACCTTTTGCTTCCTCGACAGTGATAACACCGTCTTTACCTACTTTCTGCATAGCGTCAGCTATCATCTTGCCGATTTCCTCGTCATTGTTTGCAGAAATGGTTCCTACCTGTGCGATTTCTTTAGAAGTAGAGATTTCTTTAGATGCAGCTCTTAATTCTGCAACGATAGCTTCTACAGCTTTGTCAATACCTCTTTTAAGGTCCATTGGGTTGGCACCTGCAGCTACGTTTTTAATACCTACAGAAAAAATTGACTGGGTCAATACTGTGGCTGTGGTAGTACCGTCACCAGCATCATCAGCAGTTTTGGAAGCCACTTCTTTTACCAATTGAGCCCCCATGTTTTCTATAGCGTCTTCTAATTCAATTTCTTTAGCTACAGTTACACCATCTTTAGTTATACTTGGAGCGCCAAATTTTTTGTCCAAAATTACATTTCTGCCTTTTGGACCTAATGTTACCTTTACTGCATCAGCTAGGGCGTCAACTCCTTTTTTAAGGCGATCCCTTGCGTCGGTATTGAAAAATAATTCCTTAGCCATTTTTTTAAACTTTTTTGAGTTTTAATTAATTAAACTTGATTATAGGATCTTTAATTATAAGATAGCGAAAATGTCAGCTTCTCTCATGATCAAATAATCAGCACCTTCCACAGATAGCTCGGTGCCAGCGTACTTACCATACAAAACAGTGTCACCTACTTTTACGGTTAATGGCTCATCTTTTTTGCCATTACCTACAGCTACTACTGTACCTTTTTGTGGTTTTTCTTTGGCGGTATCAGGGATATAAAGGCCTGAAGCCGTTTTTTCTTCTGCGGCAGCGGGTTCTACCAAAACCCTGTCTGCTAGAGGTTGGATGTTAACTTTAGACATGTGATTTAGTTATTTTTAAAGTTTGATTTCTGTAATACAAAATCCTTATTTACACTTTCTGTGCCAATCGTGATATTTACATTTTTACTGACATAAAGTCTTATTTATTCTTCAATACTGACAGGTTAGACCAGACTATTATTTAGTTAGCCTGTCAATTTTACTGTGAAGAATTGGTAATTATGTCATATTTACGTACTTTATCTTTATGATTTAAAAAGATAAATTATGGGAAAACTATCGGATAATTGGATCTCTGAAGGCTGGGTTGATTTCGAGTATAAGAAATACCTTCTTTTGGCCTATTTACAAGATGTTGAAAAGGATTTTAAATCCGTAAAACTTTATCCTCCGCTGGCTGAACTTATTCACCACTATCAAAAACTTGAAAACCTTGATAAAACAAGAAATGAGTTGAAATCGGGGTTTCCTAAAGAGGTTGATAAGGTGGACTTGAAGAAGTTAACCATTACTTATAAAGATAAAACCAATGAGGATGAAGTAATGAAACAAATGGGGGAGATCATCTCCTATGCTTTACCTCAAATCAAAAAACAAATAGAGGAAGGAAAGAGCATTTATGAATTTATTGAGGATCAATTAGAAATAGAGCCTGTTGGACTTTCTGCTCTTTACCAAAAAGAAGGCTATGCCTTAGTGTCCAATGGAAACTCGAAGGACATCTTGGTTTATCGCTACAAAATTGACCTTTTTCAAAATAGTCTGGATAAATATAGAGGGATAGTGTTATGGTTTGTTGCCGCCTTCAGGAAAAGCCTCAACAATACCTGTAACCGCATTAAACTCGATCTGATCAAGAACTTTACAGATCTGCCCAATCCATCTACCTGGCGCATTTATTCCAAACAAGATGTACCCTTACAGGAAAGTTTGTTGCCCATTAGTAAGCGTTTATTACTAAGGAATATATCCGTTTAATAAAAAAGGGGAGATCAAGTCTCCCCTTTTTTATTATGATTTTATTTTAACCTGCAATAGGAAGACCCTATTGGATAAGCCAAGATTAGTCTTCTTTTTTCAGTAGCGAATTTTCATTCGAGACCAATATAGGGGTAGGGCTAGTGGTAGATGGCGCTTTTGGTTTAGCGTTTTCTTTTTCCATTTGTTCCCTGATTTCGCGGTTTTTAATGACCTCATCTCCAGGTTTTCCAAATAGAATCTGATACACCTCTTTGCCATCTTTGGCCTTTCTAATGTCTTTTACAATGTCTGCCCATTCATGAAATACCAAATAAATTGGGTTGTAGGAAGTTACCGGCTTGGTAATACCATATGTAGGTCTTTCTTCTTCGGCTTTAAATGTTCCAAAAATCCTGTCCCAAATAATGAAGGTAGAACCGTAATTTTTATCTAAATAATGAGCGTCGCTTCCGTGGTGAACCCTATGATGGGAAGGAGTTACAAAGAAGTATTCAATTGGCTTAGGTAGCTTTTTGATGTATTCGGTGTGGATCCAGAATTGATACAATACGGCTACCTGATGACAAATAAAGAAAACGAATGGGTTAAATCCCATTAACATCACCGGTACAAAAAAGATAATCTTTATATGCTGAGTCCATCCTAAGCGAAAGGAAACAGAAAAATTATATTTTGCGGAGTTATGGTGTGTAATGTGTGTTGCCCACCAAAATCGTTGTTCATGAGTAACCCTATGTGCCCAATACCTGGCAAGATCAATAGCGAAGAAACAAAATATAAATGACCACCAGGTAGCAGGGATTTTCCATGGAACAATGTTCCAGCAAAACAGTGCTACACCAAATGTAAAGGCTTTAATTAAGGCACTAATACCTACATTTACGAGCCCAATTGTAGAGGCAGCCAAGAAATCTTTTTTATCGTAAGTATCTTTTTTTTGATATAAGCTGATGCCCCATTCTATAAACACCAACAGAAACATCACAGGAGCAGCCCATAAAATGACATTAGGCCATTTGTCTGCGCCTAAGTCTTCCATACTTAAATGATTTTCAAACATAGATATAAACTTTGTTGTTTTTTTAAGGATTTTAAAATGACAATTTAATCATATTCCAGCGCTTCTTCAATCTTTACTAACTTAAATAATATTAAAATTTAAAATAAAAAAGGCCTGTTGATTTTCAACAGGCCTTTTTTTATGTGTTTTATTTGCTGTTACTCTTCAGTATCTGGTGTGGCTTCTACTGGAGCCTCTTCTGCATTTTCATCAGAAGGCAGAATAGATTCGTTGTCAGATGAAGGAGTTAGAATTTGCTTTTGAGCATTTTCTACATTTGGAGAAGAAAATCCTGAAGAACTACTGCTCTCATGAAATGCGGAAGAACCCAAAGACAAGGCCAGAATAGCAATGGCTAAAACCCAAGTAGCTTTCTCTAAAATATTACCGGTTTTAGTTACACCCATGATTTGTGAGGCACTGCCACCAAAAGCTGCTCCTGCACCTCCTTTAGAATTTTGACCTAGAATGACCAAAATCAATAAGACGGCCAAAACGATAATGATACTGATGATTACTACAAACATGCTTGTTATTTATTTTATTCTTTTAATTTCTCAATTTGATCTGCAAAGTAAGTCCTTTTCTTTGGAAACTTCAATATTAATTTTTGATATATTTCTATTGCCTCATTTATTTTATTTTGTTTGACCAATAATTTGGCGTATGATTCGGACAGCATGGTGTGATTTAAATGGGTGCTTTGCTCCGACAAATCTGGAAGCTCTACCGTTTCATCCATTTTCTCTTTTGTCAAACGGATGGGTTTTTCTTCGAAATTATCAATTAATTCTTGCTGGGTTTTTTTGGCCTTTTTTGCTTCTGGCTTTTTGACTTTTTTACGAGGGGAATCCGTTGAAGCATTTACTTCTTCATTTCCCTCCTCTGGGGTGTCCTTTTTTTTTAGATTTTCAGAATTATTTTGATTGTTCGAGGTTGTTTTTTTTATTTTTTTCAGATTTTCCTCCAACCGCCTGAGTATTTCATCTCTTTTAGGTCTGGAAATGTTTTCAGTAAGCGTTTGTTCAGAAGTATTTACTCCTTCAGTTGGCACAGGTGTTTCTTTTGCCTTGATTTCATTCTCAAGCTTATTTTGAACAGGAATGTCTTCCAGTTCTTTTTCTAGACTTGGTGCCGGAGTGTTTTTTTCTACTTCCGTGGAAACAGGAACTATAGGAGCTGTGCCTGTTAACAAGTGCTTTAATCGTCTTCTTTCAGGACTGACTACAGCAGCCCAATGAAGTAAGGTCTTGGATTCTCCTGAAGCTTTATCCCATTCATATTTTGCAGCAAGTACTTTTGGAACCAAAAAATAAGGGAATTCTTCCTGTAGTTTCAACGCTTTTTTTAAATCAGCATTGTCAAGGTTATCGGCTTTATTGATGAGTTCTAAAAATGCTTGAGCGTTCACAGGGCTAATATTTAAATTTGTTCTTTTAAATTTAACAATTTTTACCAATTGGCAACAGTAGATGTGAAAATATCCTGAATGATACTTTCAAAAATCACTTCTACCAATTCTGTTTCTACCTGCAGTAAAGTAGTGCTTCTTGGGTCATAATCTTGGAAAAAAGAAAAGGATTTTTTCGCATTCTCTTCTTCATTAGCCAAATTGATAAACTCTACTTCTACGCCTATCGTAATGCGCATTTGACCTGCCCTGTCGGGTTGTGTACTGTTAGGGCTGGATACAGTTGCCTGGGGAGTGATCGTGTAGCGGGTTATGGCTCCAAGAAACTGCAAGTCACCATTGTTTTGTATCAACTCCAATTGGGTATTCCGCTGAAAATAGTCCTTCAAGTCCTCAGTGAATAATTGCCCCATGTTGGCCGGGCCCCCTCCTGAATCATTGAAAAAATTGGCTACCGAAAAGGTTTTGGTCACATTGTAATCAAGGGTGGTTCCTGTAAAACTGTATTCAATTTTGCATGAGGCTACTATTAGACTTAAACTTAGTAACCATAATCCTATTTTATTGAATGTCATATTGCTTGATCTTCCTATAAAGCGTTCTTTCAGAGATCCCCAAATCCATAGCAGCATATTTTCTCTTGTTATGGTGTTTTTTTAATGCTTTGGTAATCAGTTCTTTTTCCTTTTTTTCCAAAGAAAGAGAATTGTCATCCTCCTCGTGAATAATATCTTCAATTACGTCCTCTTCGTAATTTTTTCTTGAGATCTCATTGTCTTCTTTTAACTCTTTCTTGGCACTTAAGGATTCCAATACCAAAGGTAAATTTTTCGAAGGGCTTGGGTTGTCCTCATAATGTGTGGTCGATTCCATATCATCAAAAAGGTTCTGGTGCTTCTTCATGATGTTTTGGTCCAGACCGCCCGAATGATAGGACTCTAAGATAAGCTTTTTCAAATCCGTCATGTCCTTTTTCATGTCGAATAAGACCTTATACAAGATTTCTCTTTCAGAAAAATCCGAAAAGGCATCTCCCTTGTCGTTTTTTCCTTGTATAGATGCTGGCAAACTGCTTTTTTCCTTTGGTAAGTATTTGATTAATGTTTCAGCATCTACCTCCCTTTCTTGCTCCAATAACGAAATTTGTTCTGCTAAATTCTTTAATTGTCTGATATTTCCGGGAAAAGGAAATTTGAGTAGCAAATTTCTTGCATCATCTGTAAGCGTAATTGGTCTTACCTGGTATTTTTCAGAAAAATCAGTTGTGAATTTTCTAAATAATAAGGCCACATCATCCTCTCTTTGTCTTAATGGTGGGACAAATATGGGAACTGTATTTAATCGATAATAAAGGTCTTCTCTAAACTTCCCTTTTTCTACGGCTTTCAAAAGGTTAACGTTAGTGGCAGCGATGACCCTAACATCAGTTTTTAAAACCTTTGAGGAGCCTACTTTGATAAACTCACCATTTTCCAGCACACGCAATAGCCTGGCCTGGGTGCCTAAAGGCATTTCTCCGATTTCATCCAGAAACAGTGAACCGCCATCTGTAACTTCAAAATACCCCTTCCTGGCCTCATGAGCTCCGGTAAATGATCCTTTTTCATGACCAAAAAGTTCGGAATCTATCGTTCCTTCAGGTATTGCGCCGCAGTTTATTGCGATAAATTTACCGTGTTTACGTTTGCTAAGCGCATGAATTATTTTTGAAAATGATTCTTTACCACTGCCACTTTCTCCTGTAACCAATACCGTCATTTCAGTAGGAGCAGCCTGCATGGCCACTTGGATGGCGTGGTTTAATAAAGGACTGTTGCCAATTATTCCAAACCTTTGCTTGATGCTTAATATTTCCGAAGGGCTTATAGAGATCATGTTTTTTTATTTAATTGACAATTTCTCCAAAAAGCGTCGCTGACGTACAATCTGTGATCTTCACAGTGACATAATCTCCAATATTTAAATTGCCCTTAGGTATTATTACCACCTTATTGGCTGAATTTTTTGCCTTCAATTGGTCTTTGGACCTTTTGGACAATCCTTCTACCAAAACCTCCTGTATTTGACCAACTTCTCTTTTGTGTCTTATAAGCGAAAGTTGACCTTGTTTATCGATGATTTCCTGCAACCTGCGTTTTTTAACGGCTAGCGGAATATCATCTTTGTATTTCTTTTCTGCTAAGGTGCCAGGACGCTCAGAATAATAAAACATATAAGAGAAATCATATTGAACAATGTCCATCATGCTTAGGGTATCCTGATGTTCTTCTTCTGTCTCTGTACAGAATCCTGCGATCATGTCCGAAGAAATCCCGCAATCCTCACCCAGTATTTCACGGATCTTTTGAATTCGATTCAAGTACCATTCACGGTCATAAGTCCTGTTCATCATCTCCAGAATTCTGCTGTTACCACTTTGAACAGGTAAATGGATGTATTTACAGATATTGTCGTATTCTTTCATTGTTTCCAAGACCTTATCTGTAATGTCTTTGGGATGGGAAGTGGAAAATCGAATCCTAAGTTTAGGATCTACTTTAGCGACCATTTCCAGTAAATCTGAAAAATAGACCACTTCAGCTATTTCCGCCTCTTTTTTATTAAGCCGGGCTTTATTGTTTTCCTCAGGAGACCATTTATAGCTGTCCACATTTTGCCCCAATAAGGTTACTTCTCTATAGCCATGGTCAAATAGTTCTTTGGCTTCTTTGGTTATAGAATAAGGATCGCGACTTCTTTCCCTGCCCCTTGTAAATGGAACCACGCAAAAAGAGCACATATTGTCACAACCTCTCATTATGGAGATCATGGCACTTACTCCGTTGGAGTTTAGGCGTACCGGAGATATGTCCGCATAGGTTTCCTCCCGTGATAAAAATGTATTTACACCTTTATGGCCATCTTCTGCCTGCCCGACAAGGTTAGGTAGGTCCCGATATGCATCAGGTCCAACTACCAAATCCACAAGCTTTTCTTCCTCTAAAAGCTTTTCTTTTAATCGTTCTGCCATGCAGCCCAAGACACCGATCATTAATTCTGGTTTGGCTTTCTTGATTTGATTGAACTGACTTAGTCTTTTTCGTACAGTATTTTCAGCCTTTTCTCTAATAGAACAGGTGTTTAATAAAATTACATCCGCGTTATTGAAATCTGAAGTGGTATCAAATCCCGTTTCTTTCATGATGGAAGCGACAATCTCACTATCAGAAAAATTCATTTGGCAACCATAGCTTTCGATGTACAATCGCTTTGTTTTGCCAGTATTTTCCTCAGCAGTCACCTTAAAATCACAGCTCTCTGCTTCCTCAACCTTGATGATATCGATATCTTTTATAATATTTTCCATTGACTGACTATAATTTCAGATCGCAAATTTAGTAAAATACCGACATATTGACAGTAGTTCAGGCTATTATTCTGACATTAACTACATAAAATTTTGGATTCAAGGTAGAAACTTGTAAAGGACAATTATTTATGTAGTTTTTATGAGCAGTGTGGACAGTTAGACAATAGTTATTGATTATTTCTATTATATTATAGAAACAATCAATTTTAACTATTGACCTATTGTACCTATATTTATAGAATCAAAAGTTAAACAAAAACAAAAACATACATCTAGCATCATGTCAGAAGAAAAAAAGCACAATAAACTAACCACCGCATCCGGAAGGATTTATGTGGAAAATGAGAATTCGAAGACGGTAGGACCTAGAGGTCCAATTCTTTTAGAAGATTATATTCTTCATGAAAAAATGGCTCATTTTAATAGAGAGAGAATTCCTGAAAGAATTGTTCATGCCAAGGGATCTGGGGCTTTTGGTACTTTCACCGTCACAGAAGACATTTCCCAATACACAAGGGCTAAAGTTTTTAATAAAATAGGAAAAAAAACCAAAGTCTTTATGCGGTTTTCCACGGTTGGGGGTGAAAAAGGATCGGCTGATACCGAAAGAGATCCAAGAGGATTTGCTATTAAATTTTACACCGAAGATGGAAATTGGGATTTGGTTGGAAACAATACACCAGTATTTTTTATAAAGGACCCAAAAAAGTTCTCTGATTTCATTCATACCCAAAAAAGAGATCCATATACCAATTGCAAATCACCGACAATGGTTTGGGATTATTGGTCTTTGACACCTGAATCTTTGCATCAGGTATTGATCTTAATGAGTGATAGAGGTACACCGGTAGGGTTTCGGCATATGAATGGGTATGGATCGCATACTTTTTCAATGATCAATGCAAAGAATGAGAAAGTTTTTGTGAAGTATCATTTTAAGACAGCTCAACGAATTAAAAATTTCACTGATGAGGAGGCTGCACAAATGAAATCTAAAGACCTGGATTTTGCACAGCGAGACCTTTTGGAAGCAATAGACAATGGAGATTTTCCTAAATGGAACATGAAGATTCAGGTAATGACTACGGATCAGGCCAAAAAAGTAGATTTCAATCCATTTGATTTGACCAAAGTTTGGCCACATTCTGAATTTCCCTTAGTGGACGTGGGAGTATTGGAATTGAACAAAAATCCTGACAATTATTTTCAAGACGTAGAACAATCCGCCTTTGCTCCTGCACACTTAGTGGATGGACTTGGTTATAGTCCGGATAAAATGCTTCAAGGTAGGTTGCTTTCTTATCCCGATGCGCATAGGTATAGATTGGGTGGGAATTATGAACAAATCCCTGTAAATAGATGTCCTTATGCTGTAAATAATTATGAAAGAGACGGAATGATGAGGGTAGATGGTAATGGAGGTAAAAAACCTAATTATTGGCCAAACAGTTTTGATGATATTGTAGTTGATAAGCAATATGAGGAACCATCCGAACAACTTGAAGATACAATTGCAGATTGGTATGACAGAAATAGTAAAGTTGGAGACAATGACCACTATTCTCAGCCAAGAGCTTTGTTTAGGGATGTAATGAGCAAAGAAGAGCAAGACAATACCATCAACAATACCATTGGAGCTATGAGCGGAATTTCAGGACCCAAAAGAGAAGTTATTATCAATCGCCAACTGTGTCACTGGTTTAGAATGGATGAAGAGTTTGGTATGCGTATAGCAAAAGGCCTGGGTGTAGATATTAATGCCGTCATGGCTTCATCAGTGGGATCCCATTAATAGAGTTGGTATAATAATTGATATTAGTTATAGCGCACTTATTGTAACAAATTTACACAGGAGTGGATGGTTCTTCCACTCCTTTTTTTAGTAAAAAACACAGCTTTGAATCAAACCTTAGGTAAAAGAATTTTAAAAATAGGAGGATGGGTTTTACTCAGTCTTACCATACTGGTCCTTCTATTAATTCTATTCGTCCGAAGTCCTTTCGGTCAGAAAATTATCGTGAATAAGGTTACCAAATATGTAGCAGAAAAAACAAATACTAAAGTTAACATTGATAGGCTGTTTGTGACTTTTCGTGGGAACTTGTATTTAGAAGGGCTTTATCTGGAAGATACCAAAGGAGATACGCTAATTTACAGTCACCAACTAGAGACAGGTTTAGAACTAATTCCTTTCATAAAAAATAATCAGATCAGTATATCAAGGCTTGAATGGGAGGGACTTACTGCGAATATCAGTAGGGATAGTTTAGGGAATTTTAACTTCAATTATCTTATTGATGCCTTCTCTGGACAAGAGACAAGTTTAGACACGGCTTCGATTGATACGGCCTCCAATGTGGATAGTGGCTATCCTGATATCAGTGTGGGACCAATAGAATTAGAAAACTGGAACTTGAACTATTCAGATCAAATGTTAGAATTGGAAGGGAAACTTAGCCTTGGTAAGTTGTTGCTCCAAATTAATAGTTTGGATCTCAATAAAATGGATTTTCATGTTAACAAGTTTCAGTGGGAAAACTCTGCCATTTCTTACCATCAATCCAAAGCTTTTCCTCCAAGTGAGGATTCTACCAGCAGTGAGACTCCTTTGCCACTACTTGTGCTGGAAGAGCTTTCATTAAAAAATATAAAAATCGACTATACTTCTTTGCCCGATGGCATGGACTTGCAATCTAGTTTAGGTGAATTATTGTTAGAAATGCCCGAAGCCAATCTTGAGAAGCAAAGGGTGTTAATAAAAACCTTTTCTCTTCATGATTCCTTTATTAATTATAAAAGCACACTAGACAACCTACAAAACAGTCCCGAAACTAAGGATTCAACAGCATTCTTTTCTTGGCCTCTATGGGAAGTGGAATTATCAAGCTTAAACCTGACCAACAACAAAATAAATTATCAGGTAAATGGTGATAATGGGTCATTCACTGGGTTCAACCCAAATAATATTGCTTTAAAAAACTTTGATATAGAGGTCAATAATATGTTTTTAAAGCCTGAAAAGGCTGGGCTGACCCTAAATAAATTTGAGTTTGAGGAAAAATCTGGTTTCAGATTAGATAACTTTCAAGGGCGATTTGATTTAGATAATGAATCTTTTGACTTGGCCGATTTAACTATAGCCACTGGCAATAGCAGTTTGAAAGGAAAGTTAAAGCTACAATACCCTAGTTTGGCTACTTTTATAGAAAATCCAGAAAGTGCATTTTTAGATTTGGCACTCAATTCCGTATATCTTGGTATTCAAGATGCCTATTATTTCTCTCCAGGGCTTAAAAATAATACTTATGTAAAGACATTTGCGAAGAATAAGCTTAACGCAACATTACTTATCTCTGGAAAAATGGACAAGTTGAATTTAGAAAAGCTTTCTGCAAAATGGGGGAATTCTACTCGGATATCACTTTCTGGTTTCGTTTCCGAACCGCTTGTTACAGAGCGTGTATCGTGGAATGTAGAGGAGTTTAATTTTATTTCTAGTGAAAAGGACCTAAATCTCTTTGTTCCTGAAGACAGTCTAGGTTTTAATTACCCCAAGCAAGTTGACCTATCTTTAGCTACTATTGGGTCACTTAATGCGTTCAGTCTTGAGTCTTTCCTCAAGGCCTATGAAGGTTCCGTAAAAGTAGATGCTAAATTGACAGCTAAAGAAGGTACTTATCATTATGATCTAAACACCAAGATCGAAGGAATGCCTTTGGGTGAAATATTGGGTGATTCGATAGCTTATGGTCCCTTGGATATGGAATTGTCCGCCAAAGGTAATGCAGGTCCTTTGGATAAAATAGACCTGCAATTAGCATCGGTCGTTACCAATTTAGGCTATAATGGTCACAACTATAAAGGACTAAAGTTGGACGCTGAAATTGTGAATGGGGATGGAGAAATTCATTTAATTCATAAAGACGAGTTTTTGGATCTGAAGATGTTGGCAGCGGTTTCCCTAGATACTGCCAACTACAATATAGCTATGGATTTGGATTTAAATGGAGCGGATTTGTATGGGCTTAACTTTACAGCGCAAAAAATTCGGACTAAATTTTCCATGGATGCTACTTTTTCGGGGGATTCAGAAAATTTTGAACTCCAATCCAAGTTGGTAGAGGGAACGGTAGTCTTGGAAGATCAAGCCTATCCAATGGGAGACATGAACTTGAACTTGAGAATTTTACCAGATTCAACAGGCTTGGATATTCAAAGCAATCTCTTGGTTGGTCAGTTACATTCCAATGTAAGCCCTATCGAAACGTATGAAGGAGTTTCCAGGCATTTTAATCGATACTTTCTTGATAGTGCAGCTCAAAACCTTTCTGAAATACAAAAGCCGGTCAATGTAGAAATGGATTTTACTATTCCGTCTACCTTGCTATTACAACAGGTGATATTGCCAGAACTGGAAAGGATGGAAGAGGGCTCGATTAGGATGGCTTTTGATGAAGGAAAATCTACCTTAAATGGTAGAATTAGTTTTCCCTACATTTCTTATGCTGGTTCTATAGTGGACAGTTTAGACCTTAATGTGGTAAGTGATTCTTCAGAATTTAACTTTGATTTTGGTATTATGGGGTTGTCATCAGGTCCTTTGGTAGTTGGACCTACCTATTTTACTGGTGAGGTTCTTGAAAATCTGCTCTATGTTAATTTTAATTCACTTCATGAGGACGAGGTGTTGGCTAATATTAATTTCGACCTAGGGATAAATAAAGATTCATTGCGTCTTCACATTTCTCCTGATAGTGTGGTTTTCAATAAGGTGAAATGGGATGTGCCGGAAGGTAACGCCTTTACTTTAGGAGAAGATTGGTTAGATTTTAAGGAATTTGAATTTTCAAGAGGAAAGCAACTTTTATCATTTAGTAATGAGCGGGACGAAAACGCCTTTGACATTGCTTTTAATGATTTCAGGTTGAGGACATTTACCAGTTTGCTAAATCCTGAAGATATATTGGCTGCAGGCCTGGTAAATGGATCAATTAAAATTGAAAACCCATTTGAAGCCATGGGTTTGCAAGCGGGGATTACGGTAAGGGACATGGAGTTGCTTGAAGTGCCTTTAGGAAATTTATCTTTGAACGCCACAGGCAATGACCAAAAGAATTATGATTTTGATTTAAAAGTAAAAGACAAAGGAATAAACTTGGATTTATTAGGTGAATTCACTGCCGATCCTTTGGGAGCGAGATTAAACCTAGATCTTGATTTGAATAAATTTGAACTAAATATACTGGAGGGACTTTCTGATGGAGCAATTAGTGGAGGGCAAGGTTTCATCTCCGGGAATTTCAAGGTGGAGGGGAGTACTACCGATCCACGCTATGCCGGTAATCTGGCATTCAATGAGACTGAATTTACAATAGCAACCTTGAATTCAAGATTTGCTATTGCTGATGATGAAATTAAGGTAGATAACCAAGGAGTCTTTCTGGATCAAATAACTATAAAAGATGAACAAGGAAATAACTTTGTTCTTGATGGAGAAATATTAACAGATGACCTTATTAATCCACAATTTGACCTTTCCCTGACTGCGGATAATTTTATGGTGTTGAATTCCACCAAAGAAGACAATGATTTGTTTTATGGAGATGCCATCATAGGGGCCAATGTGACGATCAAAGGCGATCTAAACTTACCAATTATAGATGCCAAGCTAAGGGTGGACAAGGGAACAAATATAAGTTTTGTAATTCCTGAAAGTCAGTTGGATATAGTAGAAAGAAATGGGGTGGTGGTATTTGTAAATCGCAAGGACCCAGAAGATATTTTAACAAAAAGACTGGAGGAAACCAGCAACACCGGATATACAGGCTACAAGGTGGCTGTGCTTTTGAATATTTCCCAAGAGGCAGTATTTAATATTGTCGTTGATGAGCGATCGGGGGACAACCTCTTGGTCGAAGGAGCTGCAGATCTTCGTCTTAATATGGATCCAAATGGAAGAGTTACACTTACTGGGATTTATGAGCTTTCCAAAGGACATTATGAACTGAGTTTGTATAATTTGGTAAGTAGGAAATTTGAAATTCAAAGTGGAAGTACAATAGCGTGGGCTGGAGATCCTATGGATGCCAATATGGACATTACGGCTATTTATCGCATCAAAACCTCTGCCGCAGATCTGATGACTGCAGCGGCAGCTGGGGGTTCACGGGAGACGATGACCAAATACCGACAGGAGTTGCCTTTTATCGTTTACCTGAATATAGATGGTGAATTACTTAGGCCTGAAATTTCCTTCAGAATGGATATGCCCGAAGATCAAAGGGGTGCTATAGGTGGGGCTGTTTATTCTCAAGTACAACAATTGAATAACCAGGAAGGTGAATTAAATCGTCAAGTTTTTTCACTATTGGTATTGAATAGATTTTTCCCAAGTGGGGAGAGTTCTGGGAGTGGGGGAACCACCGCCATGGCAAGGTCTAGTGTAAGTCAGCTACTTTCAGGGCAGCTAAATACTTTTACGAATAGTATTGTGGGAGATTCAGGCTTGGAGTTAGATGTTGGGCTGGATAGTTTCGAGGATTACCAAGGGAGTTCTCCAGAGTCTAGAACACAACTTAATGTAAATGCGAGTAAGCGCTTTCTTGATGACCGTTTGGTTGTACAGGTAGGGAGTCAGATAGATATTGAAGGAGGCTCATCTTCTTCTAGTTCTAGCAATTCTCTCTTGGGGAATGTAAGCGTGGAATATTTGCTTTCTGAGAATGGCCGTTACCGAATTAGAGGTTTTAGAAAAAATCAGTTTGAAAGTTTTATAGATGGTCAACTGGTTGTAACAGGGCTCTCAGTAATTTATAATAGGGAGTTTAATAAATTTGAGGATTTGTGGAAAGGGATAACAACTAAAATAAAGGAAAGAGACTCAGAAACAAAAGCAGGAGAGGAGAGAAATGAGAAGTAAAAAATACACATGTTCGCTCAAACTGTATTACAGCAGATTTAAAAAGACACTTGTATTCCTTGTGCCTGTTTGGATTTTTGTAGGGTGCAGTGTATCAAAATTTATTCCGGAAGACGAAAAGTTATATACGGGAGCTAACTTGGAAATAAATAGAGACTTTTCAGTCAAAGGGTTCAAGGAGGTAAATACTGAATTAGAAGGCTTGCTAAAACCAGAGCCCAATAGTAAAATTTTGGGCATGCGTATTGGCTTATGGAGTTATTATAAAGTTCAAAAGGAAAATCCGGGTTTTATTAACCGGTTTATCTATAAAAAAATCGGGGAGGAACCCGTTTATTTAAGCAGTGTTGAACTGGAAAAAACCCAGCAACTGATTTTAAATAGGCTGGATAATGGTGGATTCTTTTTTTCAGAGGTAAGTGCTCAGGTGGAACAAAAATCGAAAAAAGCAGCAATTAATTATTCTGTAGACTTGGCCCAACCATACCAATTGGCCACCTATACTTATGACAAAGACAGTTTGCCAATTGACCGAAGCATAAGGAAATTGCTCGCTTCAACAGAAATTGCTGAAGGGGATTATTTCTCCTTAGAAATGATGAAGAAGGAAAGGATAAGGTTAGACGAAAGCCTTAAAAATGAAGGTTATTATAATTTCAACCCTGATTTTTTAATTTTTGAGGCAGACACAAATCAATACGATAATAAGAAATACGACCTTTTTCTTAGGCTTAAGCAAAATGCACCAGAAAAAGGAATTGTGCCTTATCAAGTCAACAACATTCGGGTTTATCCCAATTATTCATCTGATGAATATGGTGAGAAAACAGATACGACTAAAATTAAGAACATTGCATTTATTCAAAATGGTCTGTCTTTTAAACCTGAACTTCTTCACCAATATATATTGATTGAAAAGGACAGCCTTTTCAATGCAAAGGATACCAAACTTACCAGCAGTAGGTTAACAGGGATAGGGAATTATAGATTTGTTAATTTAAGATACACAGAAACAGATTCGACACTTAGTGGGGGTAAAGGGGAATTGGATGCCAATATCTATTTAACTCCTCTGGATAAAAGATCCCTAAGAGCAGAACTGCAAGGGGTTTCCAAATCAAACAATTTCGCTGGTCCTGCCTTATTACTTAATTATAGAAATAGAAACCTGTTTTATGGAGGTGAAACCTTCAACCTTACGGCACAAATTGGCTATGAAAGTCAGATCGCCTCTGGACAAAGGGAAAGTTTAAGTGCTTTTGAAGTAGGTTTGAAGGGGGATTTAATTTTCCCCAGGGTTGTATTTCCAATTTCGATCAAAGAAAGATTTGCTTATTCAGTACCTAAAACAAAGATCAGTTTAGGGACAGAGTACCAAGATAGAAGAGGGTATTATAGATTAAACACTATTTCTGCTTCCTATGGTTATTTTTGGAATGCCAACCGTTTTGTATACCATGAGATCACACCTATAGCTTTGAACTTTGTGGACATGTCCAAGACCTCCAGCGAGTTTGAGGAAATATTAGACAATAATCCATTTTTAAGGCAAAGTTTTGAACATCAATTTATAGCTGGACTTACCTATAGTTTTGCCTTTAACAAGTTAATGGACAAGTATAGGGAGCATAGCATTTATTTCGGTGCCAATATCGACCTGGCAGGTGGAGGACTTCGGCTGGCCAATAAATTATTGAGTAGTGAGGATCAAAACACGTTTTTGGGTTTTAATTATGCCCAATACAATAAAGGAGATGTTGATTTTAGGTATTACTGGAGATTTACTGAAGAAAAGTTACTTGCTTTCCGCTTCTTTGGAGGTCTAGGGCTACCTTATGGTAACTCGGTGTCACTCCCATTTGCAAAACAGTTTTTCTCGGGAGGGCCCAATAGCATAAGGGCCTTTCGAATAAGGTCTCTCGGTCCAGGTTCATTTAAGCCTGATGACGAAACCACAGGCAATTATTTTGACCAAGCAGGTGACATTAGGCTCGAAGGAAATCTAGAATTCAGATTCCCCATTGTCTCTTACCTCAAAGGGGCAACTT
This sequence comes from Cyclobacterium sp. L-R, assembly GCF_056859355.1. Classification (NCBI taxonomy): domain Bacteria; kingdom Pseudomonadati; phylum Bacteroidota; class Cytophagia; order Cytophagales; family Cyclobacteriaceae; genus Cyclobacterium; species Cyclobacterium sp. L-R. Next base: position 34,067 of record NZ_JBSXOH010000066.1, on the reverse strand, counting down.
TTGTGGATGTAGGAAATGTTTGGTTGGTAAATGAAAATGAGGCATTACCTGGAGGTAAGTTTGGTAGGGATTGGTACAGGGAATTGGCTGTTGGAGCTGGAATCGGCCTAAGGGTAGATATAGAATTCTTTGTGGTCAGGTTTGATCTAGCCGCTCCCCTTAGGAGTCCATACTTGCCTGAAGGGGAACGGTGGGCAAAAGAATTTAAAGTGCAGGATAGCGAATGGAGAAAGAATAATTTAATATTTAATTTTGCTATCGGTTACCCTTTTTAATGGTCTGAATCAGGAATTTGCTTTGTTTTAATTAAGCTGTATAAATAGGCCAACATTGCAGGTGTGACAATGGAGAAGGTGATTAATTTCCCTAGTCCACTGGATTTTTTCATGGCAAGTGTAGAGGTAATAATGGCCAATGGAATTCCATATTTTAAGCCAAATTCCTGGTATTTTTTTTCAGTAGTCATGGTTTTCGTGTTTAGTTCATAAGATTATTGGCAATTTTAATGCCGAATTGAATTGTCATCACTTTGAGCATCCAATTCAACCCGAAATATGCAATAAACAATCTATTACGTGCTGAAATCGCTTCAAAATCAGCCAATCGTTGTTGTTTTCAATTTCACCATAGCGTTGGCTATGCTAAAATCTCCAAACAGCCTGATTTTCTTGCGATTGCAACACTTCCCGTAAACACGGGACAGGCTTCACCCCTGACCATGTCAGGGCGGAGAAATCCTATTACATAATCCGGGTTCAATAATCGATCTTAAGTTGTTCTCCCGAGGGCTTGTCTTGGTCTTTGGATGTGAGATTGGATAGGCTGACACCTAATAACCTCACTGGTAAATTCAACGGTTCCTGGTCAACAAGCTCATTCACTATGTTTTCCATGCTTGTATTTAGGATTGGGCTCAATAGTGTTTTGCTTCTCGTGTGTTGCGTAAAATCGTTGTATTTTATTTTGAGGGTTAGTGTTCTGCCATTGGCTTTATTGCGTTCCAGCCTTCGGTAAAACTCAGGCAATAGCTTTTCTTTTATTGTGGCTTTTATATCAGAGGTAGGCATCAGGTCTTTTTCAAAGGTCTGTTCTACGCCTAAGGATTTCCGAATTCTGTTGGGTTTGACTTCACTTTCATGAATTCCCCTGACAATTTTATAATAATGAAGGCCTGATTTTCCAAATCTACTGGTAAGAAATGGTAAGGAATACTCCTTTAAATCGTGTCCATTGTAGATGCCTAGAGCATTCATTTTTTTAGCCATCACTTTTCCAATACCAAAAAATTTTTCAATTGGTAATTTCTCCAGAAATTCCACCGCTTTTGCAGGTGTAATAACCGCCTGCCCATTGGGTTTATTTAGGTCAGAGGCTATTTTGGCTAAAAATTTATTATAAGAAATACCTGCAGAGGCATTCAATCCCGTTTCTTCTTTGATTTTTTGTCGTATTTCCTTAGCGATTAAGGTAGCAGAAGGAAGGTTGAAATGATTGGTGGTTACATCCAGAAAAGCCTCATCCAGAGACAGGGGTTCTACTAGGTCGGTGTAGGTAAGGAATATTTTCCTGATCACCTGAGAGATTTCCTTATACCTATCGAATCTTGGTCGGACAAAGATTAAGTTGGGGCATTTTAGTGCTGCCAGTTTAGAGGACATTGCTGACCTTACGCCATATTTTCTGGCTTCATAACTGGCAGCAGCTACCACACCCCGTTCTTTGTTTCCCCCAACTGCTAGGGGTTTGTTTTTGTATTCAGGATGATCTAATTGTTCTACCGATGCGAAAAATGCATCCATGTCTACATGTATGATTTTCCGGTTGTTTTCCATGGTTTGTCTTATACAGTTCCTTGGGCATGCATGGCCCGGGCCACTTTTTCAAATGCTCCGATATTGGCGGCATTAAGATAATCTTGTTTTTCTAATTCATGTTTGCTAATGGTCTCTAGGCATTTTTCATGAATATCTTTCATGATGGTTCTCAATTGTTTTTCGAGATCGCTTTTAGTCCAGTAACGGCCCATTCTGTTTTGGGTCATTTCCAGTCCAGAAACGGCCACTCCACCAGCATTAGAAGCCTTACCAGGCCCGTACAATACCTTTGTTTTCTGTAAATAGCCGATCGCATCTGGTGTACATGGCATGTTAGCACCTTCAGCTAAAAGCATCAAACCATTTTGTTTAAGAAGCTTAGCGTCTTTTTCATTCAATTCATTCTGTGTAGCACATGGGAAGGCACAATCTGCAGGAATAGACCAAAGGTTTTTCTTTCCTACGGCAGTAAAGGTGGCTGATTCATAATGATCGGCAAAAGCAGAAATACTCTTTCTCTGTCCGTTTTTTACATTTTTTAAGTATTCTAACTTTTCTTCCGTCATGCCCTCAGGATCATGGATAAATCCAGTAGAATCAGAAAACGCTACTACTTTGGCTCCTTCATGCAATAATTTTTCGATGGCAAATTGAGAAACATTACCAGCTCCAGATACCAAGCAAACTTTGCCATTTAAGTTTTCATCGATTTCTGTAAGCATGAAGTGAGCAAAATGAATAAGTCCATAACCAGTGGCTTCAGGTCTTAAATAGGAACCGCCCCAGTCTTTTCCTTTTCCAGTCAGTACTCCCTGGAATTCATTTTGAATTTTTTTATAGGTTCCGAAAAGGTAACCGATTTCTCTTTCACCTACGCCAATGTCACCAGCAGGAACATCAGTAAAATGACCAATATGGCGGTAGGCTTCCATCATCCATGCCTGGCAAAAACGCATTACCTCTCCATCAGATTTTCCTTTAGGGTTAAAATCAGCGCCCCCTTTTCCAGCGCCAAGAGGTAAGCCTGTTAAAGCATTTTTAAATACCTGCTCAAATGCTAAAAATTTAAGTATACTCTGGTTGACACTAGGGTGAAAACGCAAGCCTCCTTTATAAGGGCCCAATGCGCTGTTCATTTGTATCCTATAACCTTTATTGATTTGTACCTTCCCTTGGTCGTCTGTCCAGCAAACACGGAAAGAAATAATTCTTTCAGGTTCACAGATTCTTTCAAAAAGTTTGGCATCTATGTATAAATTATTGGCTTTAAGTACAGGGAGTATGCTCTCAAAAACTTCTTCTACTGCTTGGTGAAATTCTGCCTCGTTGGGATTTTTATCAGTTATGGATTGTAGGATGTTTTTCAGTGTCGACATTTAGTTTGGGTTATTAATAATTGAATATGAATTTTCTAAAGTTTTAATTATTGAAGAGGCTTTTAAAAGGCACTCTTGGTACTCATCCCGTGCATCAGCATCAATGGTAATGGCACTACCGACACCAAAATAAAAGGAATTTTTAGTTTTATCTATGATTAAGCTTCTAATAATTACACAAAAATCGAAATCTCCATTTTCATCGATGTATCCTATACTGCCTGAAAACCAAGATCTTTTAAAATTTTCGTAAGCCTCAATGATCTCCATGCACTTGATTTTTGGTGCCCCTGTCATGCTTCCCATTGGGAAGGTATTGGCCAGAATCTCTTCAAAACTTGTGTTTGGAGGTAATTGGCAGGTGATGGTAGAGATCATCTGGGTGATTTGCCTAAATGAATAAATCCCAAACAATTCTTTTACTGAAATTGAACCTGTTATGGCCATTCTGGCTAGGTCATTTCTCATTAAATCAACGATCATCAGGTTTTCTGCCCGCTCTTTCTCACTTTCTGATAAGTTTCTTCTTAACTTCTCATCCTCTTGGATACTATTGCCTCTTTTAGTCGTTCCTTTGATCGGCTGAGTTAGTAGCGTTTGCCCTTTCTTCTTCAGAAACCTTTCAGGTGAGGCACAGCAAAGATATAAATTTGCAGCCTTAAACAATGCACTAAAAGGCATTGGACTATTGGCGCATAAGTCTAGAAAGATGTCTATTGGCGCTATATGAGTAGCTTTACCATGAAAATCCATGCAGTAGTTCAGTTCATAGATATCTCCTGCGAGGATATGTTCCTGGATTTTGTTAAAGGTGTTTGTGTAACTTTCTTGATCATGCGAGCAATGTAAAATGCAGCTACCCTTACTTTCTGCAGTTGTAGCTATGTTGGTGTTTAAAATGCCTGTATGAACAACTTTTGGGTTTTGGCATTGGATTGTCACCTCCTCAGAAGAAATATAAATGGTCAATTCAGGACTAAAGAATAAGCTGTCCGGACAGTTTATTTCAGACCTATTGTTGCTGTATAAATCCTCGTATTTATTTTTTTGGTCATAGCTTAAGATCCCTATTTTGGGCTTGCTAATAGGCAGTTGACTGATACTTTCCAAGCTTACCGCATGTGAACCAGCATAAAAAATATGCTCAAATCCTCCGGAAGGATAGTTGACCTCATTGGAAGTGAAATAACCAAAATAGCCAAAATTAAGATTGGCCCATTCCAACATTTGAGGAATCCATTTTGAGGTTTTGTGTACGGTGAGCTTGTTTTCAAGGGATGACATTCCTGCAAAAATAGGTAAATGACATGAAAAAAGGGAGATATTTCTATCCCCCTTTTTAATAAAATTTTAATATTTTTTAAAATATTAAATTGATTTGATATCAAAACTCACACTTACAGAGTTGTAAATAAATTTATCTTTAGCCTTGTCTGTAGCTGTAGCTTCGTCTCCATAAGACAATCCCCAGTCTGTTCTGTCAATATTGAAACCTGCCTGAGCTGAAACTTTTCCATTAGCCATAGATACAGCAGCAGGAAATTTGATGTTCTTGGTTGTTCCTCTGATGGTTAGGTTACCACTTACCCAATGAGTAGGTGAAGCTGGTGCCAATTCAGATTCACTCTTTGGTGTGTTTTCAGTTTCAAATTGTTCTTGATCTTCTATGTTATCACCTGAAGAATAGGGAGAAACTTCTGTGATCACAAAAGTTGCCTCAGGATGATTTGCAGCATCGAAAAAATCATCTGACTGTAGGTGATTGGACAATTTACCGTGATTTTCGCTTCCCGCTTCCAAATCGTGAATTTCAAGTTTGGTAACATCAAAAGTGAACTCTCCAGAAGTAATTGCATCACCTTCTACAGAAATTTCACCTTTTGTAATAGGAATTATTCCATGGTGTTGACCTGTAGGCTTATAACCTCTCCAGTTTACTGTACTTGCATTGGTGTCCAATTGAAGCGTTTTACCACTTGCTTGTGCTTCTTCTTGCGCTTCGGTTGTTTCAACAGTATTACTGCTTTGTCCACATGAGAAAGTGAGTAAAGCTGCCGAAAGTAAAAAACCTGATAATTTAATTGTTTTCATAATAGTGTAGTGATTTAAATAAGTTAAGATTGGTTTCAAAATTATATGTATATACACTTAAACTAAATGTAAATTAAAAAGTTCAATAAATTTAAAATATTTTAAATAGGATTCAAGGACATTCCCTATTAATCCTAAATATTTCCTTGGCTTAGCTGTCTTACAATCTAATCTTAAGAAAATCAGGATGTTTGGATATTGACAAAGGTGACCTAAAAGTGTAGATGAAATTGTGAGGTTTTTTAATTTGGAAGTGATTTCATCACCTAAAAGTAGGTCTATTGCCTATTTCATGTTAAACTATGGTGGCTTTTTGCTTTGAAATTCGAAGAAGGTGTTGAAATTGCAACAAAATGATGGGATAATAGTAGTTGTAAAGTGGAGAACAGCTATGTCCTTTCTCTATTAAATCAAAAAGCTACTAGGAATGGCATTGGGTTAAACACTTTTTAACCTTTACAAAACGCACAATAGCTGCAATAAATAATAATAGGAATATGGCACTTGTAAAAAAAGTAAATGACAAATCTCCTCAATGGGGAAAGGACTGCTGGCTTGCAGACAATGCAACCCTTACCGGGGATGTAGTAATGGGCGATAACTGTACTGTGTGGTTTAATGCTGTAATCAGAGGAGACGTACATTATATTAAGATTGGAAACAATACCAATGTTCAAGATGGAGCGGTTATTCATTGCTCTTATCAAAAGTCCCCTGTAAATATTGGTTCAGAAGTTTCCATTGCTCACAATGCAATTGTTCACGGCTGTACTATAAAAGACCGGGTAATGATTGGTATGGGGGCCATAGTTATGGATGATGCGATCATAGGCGAAGGTGCAGTTATAGCCGCGGGAGCAGTGGTTCTCGCAGGCACCATAGTTGAAAACAATTCCATATATGCAGGAATTCCGGCCAAGAAAGTAAAGGATACTGGGAAAGAAATGGAAGCAACAATTATAAGAATAGCTTCCAATTACCCCAAATATGCAAGTTGGTATAAAGATGAATGATTTAGACCAGCTCATCGGGTCTGAATCTCATGGATTCTGGATAAGGAAAGGCGTGGATCAATTCACCCTTTCTAAGTTTCTCCTGAATGGCAGACCAATACCCGGGATCAAATAGTTCAGGATTGGATTGGATAAAATAGCTTTTCACATCCTGACGACCTATCATAAATCGTTTAAAATCTTCGGGAAACACGTCGTTTTCATTAATCTCATACCAGGGCTTGGAGGCGTAAATCTGATCATAGGTTTCAGGTTTTGGTTTGACGCGAAAGTTCATTTTATCTAGAAATTCAATTTCATCGTAATCATAAAAAATCACCCTGTTTTGACGAGTAACACCAAAGTTTTTTGTCATCATGTCACCTGGGAAGATATTTGCCTGAGCCATTTGTAAGATGGCTTTGGCATAATCATCAACAGCATGCTTAGCGGCTTCCAAGCTACATTCTTCTAAGTAGATGTTCAATGGGCGAAGCCTACGTTCGATGTACATGTGTTTTATTACCAGTGTGTCCCCTTCTATAGACAAAAGGGAATTCACATTTGTTTTTAGTTCTTTCATTAAGGTAGGGTCAATTCGATCTAGCGGTAGTCTGAAATTTTCAAACTCATGGGTGTCCGCCATTCGCCCAACCCTGTCGTGTAGCCCCACCAATTTGTATTTTTCTTTAACCTGTTGTCTGGTCATGTTTTTGGGAGGTTCAAAATGATCCTTGATCAATTTAAAAACGATATTGTAGGAGGGAAGGGTGAATACAGTCATGACCATCCCTTTAATTCCTTCTGCTAGAACAAATTGATCGGTACTTAGGGCAAGGTGATTGGTGAAATCCTTGTAAAAAGCTGTTTTTCCATGTTTATTAAAGCCAATTGCATTGTACAACTCATAAGGCCTTTTGTGCTGAATGACAGATTGAAGGAAGTTTACCGTTTGTGCTGGGATTGCTATAGGGGCCATGAAATAGGACCTAGTGTAGCTGAATATTCCACTCATAATATTCGGATCAAAAATCAAAGTGTCAGCGAAGACTCCCTTTTCATTGTGTAGAAAAGGAATAATAAATGGCATCCATTTATTGCCCATATAAGTCCGGCCAATTAAATAAGCAGCCTTGTTGCGATAGAAAACATCCCTTAGAACCTGTGTGGTCGTTTCCTTGGTAGCTTTATATCTACTAAGGATCACCTGTTTTACACTGTCTACTAAATGGTCAATGTCCTTATCTCTCTGGTAATAGGGAACCCCAAAATAAAAATCTTCAAGAATATTATCGAAAGCTTGGTGGAGGTCAATTTGAGCAGGGTAGTTTCGGAACAAGGATTCATCGATTTTCCCAGAATCGGTAGTTCCTTGTAAATTGTAAAACATCAATTTCTCATCAATTACCTTTCCAGGAAACACTTTTCTAAATACGGAATTGAAAAAAGTACCTGCCAATTCCTTGTCCTCATTTGTTGATATAGCTTTCTGATAAGAACTGTGGAGCTTTTCCCAAACCGACCTGTCTCCATTTTTGTCCTTTAGTAATTCCTCACAGTCACAAACGATATCCCTGAGGTGGTCTTTGTATAAGCGCAACCTTTCCCTATGATTGGCATGAAGTTGTTTCCAATTCCTTTCTTTAAAATTATCAGGGATTCGTTGAGTGATTTGATTAAAATCATCAATATAGGCAGCATAACCATTTAAGATAGTTTTTACTATGCGGTTTATAAGTTCAGAATTCATAATGGCTATTCCCTTTTTTTATTGGCATTGTTTTGAGGTGGATATTAGGTTATTATTTTATTAGGACAAAATAAATAGCCTTTGGAATTGCAAATTTATTCCTTAATTTCGTTTGAGTTTATTCATTTCTGAATATAACACAATAGGTTTAATAGGTTTGATAAGTAAAAAAGGCCTGAATATTATTCAGGCCTTTTTTTAATATATAAATACCAGGTATGGATTTTATTCAATTGGTTAATAAGCTGACAAAAGTTCTGGAAGGCCCCTTACCAGGCAGATCTGCTCAAGAGCGGATGGCTCCAATTCCTCTTGAAATGGAGCGTTTTGATAAGCAGCAGATTTTAAATGCTAGAAAAGGGGCTGTGTTAATGTTGTTTTGTCCTTCTGAGGATAATAAAAGCATTATTATTCCCTTTATTAAAAGAGCTACCTATGAAGGAGTGCACAGTGGACAAATCGCCTTGCCGGGAGGTAAAAAGGATTTGGGAGACACGGATTTGGGAGAAACAGCGCTGAGAGAGACGGAGGAAGAGATTGGAGTGCCTAGAAAGCATATTCAAATCCTTGGTAACTTATCCGACCTTTACATTCCCCCAAGTAATTTTTCTGTAAGGCCATATATTGGTTATTCCTCATTCCCTCCCGTATTTCAAATTGATGAAAGAGAAGTAGATCGACTTGTAATCTGTAAGTTTGATGAATTGACAGATGAGGCCATTGTAAAGAAAAAAGGAATGAATCTTGCAGGTGGAACGCAAATTCAGGCTCCTTATTATGAAATCAATAAAGAGGTGGTTTGGGGAGCTACGGCCATGATATTAAGTGAATTTTTAACTCTTTTGAAGAAAATCGAATAATTGTGGAAGGTGCATTGATAACAAACGACGCGGTAGTATTTGGACTTTTGATGGGAGTGCTTGGTTTTGTGTTTTACACTTCTGCCAGTGCGCATCCATTTTTTAAAGCAATATATCGGATAGTACCGGTAGTGTTACTTTGTTATTTTATTCCCGCTTTGTTTAATACAACAGGATTGATTTCAGGTGCTGACTCTCAGCTTTATTTTGTGGCCTCCAGGTACCTATTGCCTACTTCTCTGGTTTTATTGACCTTAAGTATAGACCTTAAAAGCATATCCAGATTAGGGCCAAAAGCTTTAATCATGTTTTTGACAGGAACATTTGGGATCATAATAGGAGGTCCAGTAGCCTTATATATCGTAGCACAATTTTACCCTGAAGTTTTGGGTGGGGTAGGTGCAGATGAAACATGGAGAGGACTTGCTACCATAGCTGGAAGTTGGATAGGTGGTAGTGCTAATCAAACGGCCATGTTGGAGCTTTTTGGAGCTAGTCCAACACTTTTCAGTCAGATGATAGCCGTAGATGTTATTGTCGCAAATCTTTGGATGGCATTTTTGTTGTACTGGGCAGGTAAGCCAGGTTTTTTTGATAGAATTCTAAAAGCCGACACCTCTGCCATTACCGCTCTTAAGGAAAAAGTGGAGGCCCATCAAAAAAGCAACCTTAAAATCCCCAGTTTACAAGACACCATGACCATCTTGGGTTTGGGGTTTTTTATCACGGGATGTTCCCACTTTTTTGGGGATTATTTGGGTGGGTTTATTGGAGAAAATTTCCCTGAACTAAAACCCTATTCTTTAGATTCTACTTTCTTTTGGTTGGTTATTCTTGCTACTACTGGTGGATTACTGTTGTCCTTTACGCGCTGGCGAAAACTAGAAGGAGTAGGTGCATCCAGGATTGGTAGTGCATTGCTTTATGTTTTGGTTGCGACCATAGGTATGCAAATGGACTTAGGAGCTGTATTGGATAATCCTGTATTTTTTCTTGTTGGAATTATTTGGATGGCATTTCATATTTTATTTATGCTTATAGTTGCCTTTATTATTAAAGCACCTTTTTTTTACGTAGCCATTGGTTCACAGGCAAATGTAGGCGGGGCTGCCTCTGCACCGATAGTAGCCTCAGCTTTTCATCCGGCACTAGCACCAGTTGGTGTATTACTGGCCGTCTTAGGATATGGTGTGGGTACCTATGGTGCTTATATTTGTGGTATATTACTGCAATTGGCATTTGGAGGTTAGAAGAAAGAAACGATGAAACCAAGAAGGAAATTTGTTTTTGTATGTAATGGGAAGGACTGTAAGAAAAATGATGCGAAATCTTTCACTGAAGTCATAAAAAATACCATTAAAGAGGATGATTTCAGAGGTAATTTTAAACTGGTGAAGTCTAAATGTATGGATTGTTGTAAATCCGGACCTGTGGCTGTAATTGGTCATGAACTCATAAAGAAGGGAGACAAAGATAAATTGTTACTTTTACTTAGAAGCAACCTCCATAAATAGTAATTGATCTGGCGTAACCAGTTTTCGGTTATTAGTAATAAAAACCCTGGTTTTCCCACTATTAGGAGTTGGAATCATTTTAACCCGAAATATGCAATAGACAATCTATTACGTGCTGAAATCACTTCAAAATCAGCCACTTCGTTGCTGTTTTCAATTTCACCATAGCGGTGCTATGCTAAAATCTCCAAACAGCCTGATTTTCTTGCGATTGCAACACTCATCACGAATTCTATTACATAATCCGGGTTAAAAAAAAAACGGCTTGTTTTCCTAGAGAGAACAAGCCGTTTGTTGTTTTTTGGACTAATATATTTAAATCCTAAGCTGAAAGTAAATTGCCAGGATTTAAGTCAACAGAATCAACTGAATTAAAGACCGGTATAATTAAAAGGAGTTATCTTTTTTAATTCCGCTTTAATTTCCTGAGAAACATTAAGCGTTCCGATGAATTCGCTAATGGACTCTTGCGTGATCTTGGAGTGAGTTCTGGTAAGCGCTTTAAGGGCCTCATAAGGTTTAGGAAAGCCTTCTCTTCTTAGAACTGTTTGGATGGCTTCAGCCACTACTGCCCAGTTTTCATCCAAATCTTTCTCTATAGCAGCCTGATTCAATTCCAGTTTATCTATTCCTTTGTCAAGGGACAAAAAGGCAATTTGCATATGAGCCAGGGGTACTCCGATTACCCTTAAAACTGTACTATCAGTTAGGTCTCTTTGCAGGCGACTGATAGGAAGCTTGGCAGATAGGTGTTCCAATAAAGCATTGGCTATACCTAGGTTGCCTTCTGCATTTTCAAAATCTATTGGATTTACTTTATGAGGCATAGCAGAAGAACCCACCTCACCAGCTTTTATCTTTTGTTTGAAATAATTCATGGCAACATATTGCCAAATGTCTTTACTAAAATCAAGAAGTATGGTATTGATTCGTTTTAAGCCATCAAAGTGTGCAGCAAAATGATCGTAATGTTCGATTTGAGTAGTTGGGTAGCTTCTGCTAAGGCCTAGTTTTTTTGATACCAAGTTGTTGGCAAAAGTATTCCAATCAATTTCAGGGAAAGCTACATGGTGAGCATTCATGTTTCCAGTCGCTCCACCAAATTTTGCGGCAAAAGGTATGTCCTTCAATAATTCTAACTGAGCAGTAAGGCGGCTAACAAAAACTTCAAATTCTTTCCCTAGTCGGGTAGGTGAAGCTGGTTGGCCATGCGTTTTGGCTAACATAGGAACAGAATCCCATTCTTTGGCCCTATTGCTAATTTTTTCCTGAACTTGTAACAATGCTGGGAGTACTACATCATTTATACCATCCCGGTACATCATAGGGACAGCGGTATTGTTGATGTCTTGAGAAGTCAAACCAAAATGGATAAACTCTACTACACCATCCAAACCTAGATCGGTAAATTTATCCTTTAAAAAATACTCGACAGCTTTCACATCATGATTGGTGACTTTCTCAATGTCTTTGATAGCTTGCGCATCAGCTTCGGTAAAATTCTTTTCGATAGACCTAATTTCTTCAAATTGCTCAGGTTTTACACTACTTAGCTGAGGAAGTGGTAGTTCGCATAAAGCTATAAAATATTCAATCTCTACTTTTACCCTGTACCGAATTAATGCATATTCAGAAAAATAGGCCATCAAAGGGCTGGTTTTTGAGGCGTATCTGCCATCTATTGAAGAAATTGCGGTAAGTGGATTAAGTTTCATGATTCGTCTTTAAGTCAATTGAGGCACAAAAATAATTGTTATTATTCAAAAGACGAGGGCAAGGCTGAAATAATATAAAATAAAAGGGACTTCTGCCTCCAGAAGTCCCCTAAACCCAGAACATGTAACAGAATAGCTATTTCATGTTTTGGAAAAAAAATAAACATTGTTATTGTTAATTAATAGTTGGGATAGTTTCTAATCAATTGAAGACGGATCGCATCCGCAGAATTGCTTTCTGCACCCAATTTACCCCTTATGACAACAGTGTAAATTCGACCTTCTCTGAGGTGTATGTCATTTAAACGTACGACTTCATTTTGGTCATCCGAACTGGCTTTAAGAATAAGGTCTGTTTCTCCAGTGTCAACATTGACGAAGTCTGTAGATTCCAGAAAAGAAAGGCTTTCCAAAATGGCCTCTTCATGGTCCCTTTGAAATAAATTCACTTCTGGACCATCAGAGGATAGGTGTACTAGCCTGATCAAAGCTTTACCATTTACAGGTGTTTCCAGACTGTCTTCTATAAATAGAGTGGTATATTCGTCTCCTGTTTCTGTCAAGAAAAAAGAGTAAGCCTTTTCAACACCTAAATTTACAGCAGTATCCAAAAGCGATTGATCTGAATCACTATCTACAAAAGAAAAGTTCCTTTCTCCTGTGTAGAAGTACCAATAATCTATGAATTCACCGAAATCAAATGCCTTCCGGTCATAAACTGTGCTGTCTACCTCGATTTGGATATCGGATGCTTCATTGGTTCCATTATAAAACGAAACATAGGCAGTTGGTTCGTTTGGCAAGCTGCCTGTCCCGTCATCGTCAAGACAAGAAAAAGTAAAGGGAAGAAGCATTAGCACCATCAGGTGTTTTCCAATTTGCCAAGTTTTGTTCTTGAAATTAATGATTTGTGTTTTCATAATATTATAGTTGTTTAGTCTTCTGATGCCAGTACGTTATGAGATGCCAGAGTGCTACAAGCGGTTGATGAAAATTGTAAAAAAAATAACGGAAATGAGAATTGAGAAGACTTGAGACAGTTGTAAAATTTAAGCCTGTTCTATAGTGAATCTGCTGATTATTATGTTCTTTTCCTTTCTTTTAATAGGCCATCGCTGATTGGTGTGCTTACAAAAGATTGGCAAAGTGATTTTTGTTTATCATTGCTAATTGTACGCTGATTATACAATCTGATTTCAGGTTTTCTGCTAGGAATTTGTGGGCTGCTTAGAAAAAAAAGATGTCTGGAGAATATGGCAATTACCCATTATGGAGGCGCTAAACGCGCAAGGATTGACTGATTTAGAAATGTTTTCAGCCTAGAATACTAGGTCAGTTGTGTATTTTGAGTTAAAGTTTGCTAAGTATTTTTTCTCCTAATAGGTAATTGGAAAAGAGTATGTTAATTTTGTGTGAATTGCTGTACAAACTATTCCTATTATTATAATGCTGTTTAAACTCTTTAAAAAGAAAAAAGATGATCTCGAAAATGATGATCATTACTTCACCTTAAGAATTAGAGAAACTGTCCAAGAAACTTTGGATACCGTAACCATCTATTTTGACCAGCCGGAACCAATTATGGATTACCTTCCAGGTCAATTTCTCACCCTCATTGTTGAGATTGATGGGAAACAGGAGAGGAGGTCTTACAGTCTATCAACTTCACCTTTTGTAGATCCTTTCCCTGGAATCACTGTTAAACGACTTGAAGGAGGACTTGTGTCTAATTTCGTGAATGACACATTTGTTCCCGGCAAAAGAGTAACAGTAATGAAGCCTTTGGGTAATTTTATTTCCGATTATCATTCTCATAATAAAAGGAAGTATGGAATGTTTGCAGGAGGAAGTGGTATCACGCCCATCATGGGGATAATCAAATCTGTTTTGGTAAATGAACCAAAGTCGACGGTACACTTATTGTATTGTAGTCGTTCTCAGGACATGATTATTTTTGATAAAGAATTAAAGGCCCTGGAGGAAAAATACCCTGATAAGCTTTTTGTTACCCATAACCTCACTCAGCCTAAACCAGGTTGGGAAGGCGCTGAAGGTAGACTGAGTCAAGAGAAAGTCACAGAGTTCTTTACTACTCATTTTGATTCTTTTCTAGAAAATCAGCGCTTTTTTATATGTGGTCCAGAAGGGATGATGAAAACAGCCCAGGAAGGATTGAGTAATATGGATGTTAAGAAGGAATTTATTCATTCAGAAAGCTTTTACCTTGAGAAGGAGGAGAGCGCAGAGGAAGAAAACCTTGGAGCAGTCGTAAACAGGCCTATAAAATTAATATTGGAAGGAGAAGAGTATACTTTCGATGTGGAACCAGGTAAAACCATTTTGGAAGCAGGCTTAGACGAGGGTTTGAATATGCCTTATTCCTGTCAGAGTGGACTTTGTACTGCTTGCCGAGGAAAATTACTTTCTGGTGAAGTGAAAATGGAAGAAGATGCTGGATTAAGCGAAAATGAGATTAAGGAAGGGTATGTCCTTTGCTGCTCTGCAAAACCGACCAATTCGGAGGTGAAGATTCAGATCGACTAATGAATTCAGAAAATCAGATTAAAATGATGAAAAAGGACTTTCGCTTATTAGAGCGAAATGTCTTGCTTTTAATTGCAATTCCATTGCCCATTTTTTCTTTTGCATACCTGTATGTAAATAGTGGTAATTTGGAATTCAATCTGCCGCAACTTCCAGAAGTTTTTAATTTTATTCTTCTTGGTTTGGTTTCAGCCATGCTGCTCATGCAGCAAATTGCTTATACCAATCGGATTAGAATCATAAGAAAAACAAATGGAGACCTGAGTCAGAAAATAAAAGGTTATGCAAGAGCAACCTTTTTGAGGTATTGGCATTTATTCTGGGTGGGTTTGTTGAGTGCTTTTGGTTTATTGTTTTATGAAAACTCAGGATTTACTATTGCTTATGCAGTCACCCTATTATTTGTTTCTTTGGCGAAACCCATGCCTGGAAGGATTGTAAAATCCCTTCAGTTAAAAAAGGAGGAAAAAGAAATGGTAATGGAAATTCAAAAAAGAGAAGAATTGCCCGAATAGAAATTGGCGCCATTCTAAAGTGCTGAAATTTTCACCTTAGAATGGCGCTTACTCATTTATATTGGCTGAATAGAGATGTTTCCTGAGCCAACTTTTCCCCGAATAGTAACACTTTTACCATTTTGAATATGGATAGACTTGTTTCCGGAGCGGTTCCCTACTCTTATATTTCCACTTCCAGCTCTCATCTCAAAATTATAATCATTGATATTGCTTATCGTATTGATTTGAATATTTCCTGAGGATCCATTCATACTTGTATGTGCGCCTAGCCCCGAATGGTCTGCTTTGATATTTCCTGATGTAATTTCTAAGCTTCCTAACTCACCAATTTGGCTTAACTTCATGTTGCCAGATGTAAGCTTTGCATTAAGTAAACCGCTGACTGAACGGGCCTTTAACTGCCCACTTGTTGCTTTGAAATCCATATTTCCACTAACATCTTCTATCGAAGCATTGCCTGAAGATACTTGGCAGTCTAGGTTCCCTGTTAAGTGAGATAATTGGAGATTTCCTGAGGAGGCTTTTAATAGTAAATTGCCTTTAATATTCGAAACCTTGACTTGTCCTGAACTGGCTTCAAGTTGGTGTGAAGTGGCACTTACGCCATTAATCCTCAAAGATCCCGAACTTGATTGAACAGCCAATTGCATTTCAGAAGGGCCTGAAATCTTGATGTATTTTTTATTTTTTTGATGTCCATTGGAAGACCCATTGTATGCGATTTTTAAAGTGTTTCCAACAGTGATCATTACCAGATCTTTATCTGCATTTTCTTCTTGACCTAAAAAGGCTTCAAGATCAATATAGTCCCTATTTTCATTACCCTCATACTGAATTTCAATGGAGCCAGACTTTATCTCAAGTTTCTGAATGCCATTAAAGGTCTTATTTATGAGTTGCTGACTTTGGGAAGAACCTATACCTATAAAAAGGAGGGCAACTAGAAGGAAATAATGTTTTGTAAATAAATTCATGGTGATTTGGGTTGTAGGTGATTAAAATACAAGTCCAAAACTAAATGGATTGACATTTGGACTTAAAGATTTTTGAAACAATGGATTGAAATCATAGGTGCTAAAGAAAGTTACGCTTCTAAACCCAATCTCGCCTCTGAGACCATATCTGAAATTATTGAGATAAGCACCTGCTGATGTTTTGTCTTTCTTCCTTCCTGAACCACCTATTTCTCTGTATACAAACTTACTTCTTCCACCAAGCCTGTATCCAGCATAAGGTCCAATGGCTACCCTTAAACCGTTTCTTCCACTATCATTTAATTTACCAAAATCAAGTCTGTACATGGTGAGGACGTTTAAGTAAGAGGCTGAAACCTTGCTTTTAAAGCCATTGACATCTGTTCGATTGACAAAAGACACTCCATCTTCGGTACCTAATATCTGGTAATTGGCATTGTCAAGCTTGAAGTTGTACCAACTCAGACCAAGACCGAAATCCCAGTATTTTCCCTTAGATAGTTTTTGACTGGCCATCCAGTTCCACCCAATATTCCAGCTGCCCCATCCTTTAGGATTAAAGGCGTTTCCTTCTCCAGGGATACTTCCATTTTCAAAAAAAGTATTGATACCAATGTCAGTATTAATATATGTTCGAAAATCAGGGTCTTTGTCTTTCTTTGGGCTGGTAATAACTTTTACTTTGGTTCTGTTACCTGTATCGTCAACTATCACCTTATACCTACCAACAGTAACCTCCGTCTCTCCCATATCTTCATATATGGTGACAATTTCTTTGTTGCCGTCTTTTTGTTTGATTTCAACAACTGTAAGTTCACCGTTTTGCGTCGGTTTGGGAAGGTCTAGTTCTTTAATTATCTGGTTAATATCCATGTTTTTTAACCTTTCAAAGTCATCAGGATTATCAACCACAAATACCATTTTACCTGATTGCCCAAATTCGACAATAATACTGTCGTTTACTGGTTTGTCATAAGGGATCTCCGGAGCTGCAAAAGCCATTTGTACAAGTGCCATAAAGAATATGGCCATTACATACTTTTTCATAATAGTAAATATCTAGTTAGTTTGTTTTTTTCTCGCGTTTTGTGGTAAGAGAAGCAAATAGGTTGTTTTTAGCATCTTGTAAACCACCAAATCCTTCATCTACTTTGGTGAAAAAGCCACCAATTTTATTTTCAAGCCCCTCTACTAATTTCTCTTTTTCAGGTTGTAAAGCATAACCATTGGAGATTATCTTTACTTTATAATCATTTGAGGACTTCTTTTTTGTTTTAGCCTGGGCTAGGGCTAGATGAAAATCAGGCTGTTTGATATCAGTCACAAATAAATCATTGCTTTCAAGCGTGCCACTGCCTTCTAATGCTGGAGGTAATTGCTCTTTAACCCGGCTAACCTTGTGTTCTTTCTCTTTGATTAAGGTGGAATTATTGGATTTAAGTTCATTCTTAACAAGCTGCTTTTTGGCTGCTTTTATTTTATTAACACCCTCCCCTTTATTTTCTTCTTGCTTTTTACTCAGACTTTTTTCCGAGACTATTATTTTTGGAGAAAGGCTAAAAGGCTTCTTTTCAATAAACTTAGTGTCACTGACTGACAAGGATGCCGTGTTTTTAAGCAAGTAATCATTAGGTTGATACATTAACCAAAACGAGATGGTAACTACGGCTGCAGCCGCTATCCATTTCCACCAAATGAAAACCACAGGCTTCTTGTCATTATCCAATCGTGTGGATAATTTATCCCAAATCTCAGGGGCAGGAGTTATGGCGTGATTTGACAAAGTACTTTTAAACAATTTGTCAAAATTATTTGTGTTATCTGCCATTGCTATTTACTTTAATTGAATTGGGGGCAATCTGTTTTTGCAAAAGTGACCTGGCCCTGCTTAGTTGGGATTTTGAAGTGTTTTCAGCTATACCTAATAGTTCGCTGATTTCTTTATGAGAATAGCCTTCTATGGCATAGAGGTTGAAAACTGTTCTGTAACCAACCGGAAGAGAGGCGACAAGTTTCAATAACTCGTCAGCTTCAATATTACCAAAAACCAGGTTTGGAGTAGAGATATGATCATTGTCATCCCAATCTACCTCCATTAGTAATTTTTTGTTTTTTCTCAGGGTTTGTAAAGCTTGCCGTACCATTATTCTTTTCATCCACCCTTCAAAACTCCCCTCATTTCTAAAAGTATTTAGACTATGAAAGATTTTCATAAATCCTTCAACTAGTACATCTTGTGCCAAGTCCTGGTCTTTTATATACCGTAAACAAATACTTAGAAATTTTGAGGAAAACTGATCATACAAATCCCTTTGGCTTTTTCTGTCTCCATCAAGGCAACCTTTGATCAGTTCGATTTCTGCTTCTGAAAAGTTTTCTTTAGTCGACATTTTTTTCGCTTTCAATAAGGTAGATACCTTCGGGTCAAAAAAGGTTGCATGTCAAAGGTAAAAAAATTAACAAATTTTAATATAAGTAAATTGAATTGTTTAAAATGTTGATTTTCAATTGATTGTTTTTAATAAGATGCTTTGTAGTCAATTATTAATTCAACCTGGCTCCATTCATTTTTTTCCACCTTTACCGGATGGATATAACTGTCAAGATCAAAGATACTTGCGAAATAGCCTTTTTCTTCGACAGTAAATAGGGAGTATTTGCCAGGGGGAAGCATAACGGAGAACTCCCCCTCATTGTTCGTTTCCACAGAAACAACAAGGGGAGTTTCAATATTTCCAAAAAGGTAATCGCCTAAATTTGCCTCATTGATATGGGTTAATTGATGAATATTAATAGTTCGTTTAACAGGCTTTTTTCCAGCTGGAGAAAAACTTGTGGCTGTTTCCTGTGATGCCTGGGGCATTTGATTTCCCTCTAGCCAAAATACTTTTCCTTTTATTCCTTGTGTGCTTGTTTTATTTGTTTTGCAGGATGAAAAAACAAATAGTACCAGTATAAATAAGTAGATTAAATTAGAGAATTTATTCATCAGGAAATATTTAAGATAAAATTAGCCATTAAATAAATGGAAACCCTGTCCTTATATACCTGAAAATAGAACAAAAGATTCCAAGTATTGTGGACAAATAGTATTCCAGTTAAATTTTTCTTTCAAAATTCCGGCCAATTCTTCACTTGCTTTAGGCTCACCATGTACTAAAAAGGTGAATTTTGGTTTGGTGATGAAATTATCACACCAGCTAATGAGCTCATTTTGATCCGCATGGGCCGATAATCCATCTATAAAGTGTGATTTAGCTTTGACTGGAACGTCAATTCCATATATCCGGCATATTTCTTCTCCTTCTAATATTTTCCTGCCTCTGGTACCTTCAGCCTGATAACCTACAAAGATCACGCTATCCTGCTCATTGGGTAGCCTGTGGTAAAGGTGGTGTAGGATTCTGCCTCCAGTGGCCATGCCACTAGCGGAAATGATTATTGCATGGCTTTTGATCGTGTTTAGGCTTATAGAGGATTCTTGATCTCTGTAGTAATGGAGGTTTTTATGGTGAAAAGGGTTGGAGTCATTGTTTTCTAAAGAAGGGGCTAAATGATGGTATTCAGGGAAATCTTTGTATAGCCCTGTAACATCAATTGCCATAGGACTGTCTACATAAATCGGTATCTGAGGGATAAAGCCTTTTTGTTGTAGTCGGTGCAAATAAAACAAAAGCATTTGGGTTCTTCCTACAGCAAAAGAAGGAATTAGGGATACTCCACCATTGTAATTCGTGTCTCGGATGATTTTTCCAAGTTGCTTGTCTATGTCTATAGAGTCGTTGACCCTATCTCCGTAAGTGGATTCAAGAAACAATACATCAGCAAAGGGTATTTCTGCTGGTGGGTTTAAAATAGGATCTTTGAATCTTCCCAGATCCCCAGAGAACACAATGCTCTTTTCTTGGTTTTCTCCTTTTATCCGTAATTTTAATATAGCAGCGCCTAGTATATGGCCCGCATTATAGGCAGTAAAACGGACTCGCTCATTTATTTTGATCTCATTGTTAAAAGGAATAGGCTTCAATTTGGGGAAGACATTTTCCGCATCTTCACGAGTAAATAAAGGTTGAGGGTCTTCATGCCTTGAGTACCCTTTTTTTCTGGCAAATTTGGCTTCTTCCTCCTGTAATTTTCCAGCATCCAACAATAAAATTTTCACCAATTCAAGAGAGGCTTCAGTTAGGTAAATTGGCCCATTAAAGCCCTCTTTAACCAACTTAGGTAAGTATCCAGAGTGGTCAATGTGGGCATGAGTAAGTAGAACTATATCTATGGAATCAGGGGTTGTGGGAAAAATCTCTCTATTTCTAAGCCTGTTTTCTTTGAGGCCTTGAAACAATCCGCAGTCTACTAAAATCTTTAGCGAATCTACCTCCAAAAGAAATCTGGAGCCGGTAACTGTTCCTGCAGCTCCGAGAAATTTTACTTTTACATCCATAGTTATTATTGAATTAAGTGTCCGAAAAATAATTTAACCCGGAAAATACAAAAGAGATCATAGTGAGTGATTTTGAAGTAATTTCATCACCTAATTGAAGATTTACTGCATATTTCGGGCCTACCAATAATCTGTTTATTATTGGTATAATATAGCTAATTTACTTTTAAACTTAGGTTTTATGGGGAAAAGTTACAGGCGTTTTTCCTACTATCCTTTTGCTATCCCCATTTTTTTCTCTTAAACCAGGATTATGTAATAGGATTTCTCCGCCCTGACAAGGTCAGGGGTGATGCCTGTCCCGTGTTTACGGGAAGTGTTGCAATCGCAAGAAAATCAGGCTGTTTGGAGATTTTAGCATAGTACCGCTATGGTGAAATTGAAAACAGCAACGAAGTGGCTGATTTTGAAGCGATTTCAGGATGTAATAGATTGTCTATTGCATATTTCGGGTTAAAACAAGATGATTTGGAGCACAGTAAAACAAGAGTGCTAATAGGGTAAATTACCAAAGCTCTATATTTAATGAGGGGGGCATGAACAGCATCAATTTTAAGTGAAATTGGACATGAGGGTGGAATTTTTTTATAACTGACTATAATTGATCATGTCGAAGTTGTTGTTCTGCCTGAATTTTTCAACTTTATCCTTAAGAGGTACATTGTTGTAGTCGTTTACAATGTCATCATTAATTGATGGGATCGCATGAACCATGATCTCAACGGTCTTACCTGTATAATGGGTGTTATTGATTTCAATATCAGAAAAATCTCCAAAAAAATCAGTTGTAATAAAGCCCAATTGCCTTAATCGCCAATTAAAAAATGATTTATACCTACTTTTTAAAGCACTTGTGTTTTCACCTAAGTTTCTTGCAATCCTGATTTTGTTAATTTTATTTTCTTTGGCCAATTGATTAATGCAGCGCATAATGGCCCACTCAGTGTGTATATGCTCATGCCCATCAATATGGCTAGGCATAAATCCAAATTGAGAATTAAATTTATGTAGCTGTGCTTCCAATTCATTGAAAATTAGTTGTCTGTCTTTTAGCTTGATGTGGAATTGTGGTTTGGTTCTAATTCTTCCGTGAAAAAGCCCATTTTCACAAATTAACCCACAACTTTTAGTTTCTTCCAGTACAGGTACCCCCGAAGTTAAATTTAGATGTAAGCCCAATGCGTCTTTAGGGATTTGATTTGCCTTGACCATCTGAACCGCATCTTCCAGCCCTTCTGAGAAATTCACAAGGGCTGTAGATGAGGAAATTAGTTTTTGACTAAATGAAGATAATATGGATTGATTTACCTCTTTATCGGATGCGAAATCATCACTATTAATGATTACTCTGTTCATAAGGTTGTGTTGCATAATAGGCTCAATAGATACGCTAAATCCATACAGCGAGAAATCCTAAATAGACCATAACCCTTCTATTGAGGTGAATTTTACTTCTCCATAAAATAGCTGTTTTTATAAATAGATCGGGAAAGACTGTCTGCTTCTGATTGCTTGTGGTCATCGATGCAATTTAAGCAAAGGAGTCCATTTTCATTAAAAACCCAGAAGTTTCTATTGTTAACATCCCTGCTTTTGTAACCATCATTACCCAGCGTATTCTTTAATATAGAAAGTAAGTTTCGGTCAATGGTAAAGGCTTTGTTTTGAGGGATAAATAGAGTTTGATCCAAATGTTGCATTCTGAATTTTGCGGTATTGGGGAAGGTTAAGAATTTATCAAAAACCAGTACACTATCCGTCAACTGCAATTCGTATTCTGCTTCAGAGGCATTTTCAATGGCTTCTTTTCTGTTAGAACCTTTTGAAATAAACTTTTGGGAGATAAGCATTTCATCTTTCTCATGACCTTTAAGTTGAAGTTTAACAAAGCCGAGTTCTACATCATCCATTCCATTTCCATTAGCAGTTAAAACAAGAGTTCCTTCGGGTTGATCCATGGTTTGCTCTACGGTGAAGCTTCCTTCGGATTTAAACTGGCCTATGATTTTTGGTGCCTGAAATGCTCCAGCTAGAATACACATTACCCAAATACCAAAAAGAACCAAGCCAAATCTTCCGTCAATCAGGTTTCTTTTGATCACTACGCTAATTCCTAATAGAACCAATACTATACTAGGAATAAATACAATAATAGATAAGGCTATAGCCAACCAAATAGGTAATAATTCACCTATTGTGTTTATAGGAAAGCCATCTAACATATATGCCCAATCACTATTAGAAACTAGTTCACTATAAAGTCCTAAAAAAGCAAGTGGTACGATCAGCATTACCATGCCCACAATAAAAATAATAAGGCCAAACAACACCCTTATAACAGCCAGTAAGAAGGATCCAAATGGACCAAGAGCTTTGCCTAAAGCATTTATCATATTGCCTAGAAAGCGAAAAGGAGCAAGCAATAGTCTCTTTGAAGTCGATTCTTCTTTGGTGTTTTCGGTGGATAGGTTTTGCTGGATGGTTGTTTCAATATTGCTCAAGGTTATTGCCCCACCTTTCATTTCAATTCTTTCTGTAATGGATTTAGCCATAGGGGTGATAATCCAAAGGATAAAATATAAAACGAATCCAGATCCACCGGCAAAGGTTAAAGCAACAAATGCAAGGCGAACCCATAGGACATCTATGTCAAAGTAAGCAGACAGACCGCTACCCACTCCTCCCAAAACCCTGTCATCTGGATTTCGGTATAGCTTTTTAATGTTTTTGTCCTCTGGCTTATCGTAAGAGACAGGAAGTATGATCCAGAGCAAGATATAAGAAATTACCGTCCACCATCCAAGTGCAGCGTTTAAATGAAAGTCATCAGTAAAAAATGGAAGTCTAAGTGGGCTAAAATTTAATCCACCGCTAAATAACATTAGAATAGTTATCAACCTTGTCCACAGAGGGTCAATTGTGAAATAGTTTGCAAATCCAGCGCATACGCCCCCCAGTATTTTGCCATTAACCAGTCGGGATAGTTTTTTATAACCTTTACCTGAATTTTGGTCTGGGGGAGTTACATATTTATAAAAATCATTGCCTGACTCCTCAGTAGGCTTTTCCTCATCCATGTCTCTTTCAATAGCTTTAAAATCTGCTATTGTCCCCATTTTTTTGATAAGGTTAGTTACATTGTCTGCAGTGATTACCTGCTTATTGTTTTTTAGATTACTCAGAAAAATCTCTGCAATCCTGTTCTCTATATCCGTAATTATTTCTTGATTACCTTCGTAATGAGAGAAGTGTTGGTTGATCGCATCTAAATAATTTTTTAATGCAGTATATCCATCTTCCTCTATATGGAAAAGAATTCCACTGATATTTATGCTGATTGTCTTTTTCATGATTTAAATGACTAAGGTCAAGAAAATAAATTATAATAACTTGATTTCATCTACTCGTTTTTTGCTTTCGATATAATTTGATTGACGGAAGAGTCTAGGTTTACCCATGTGGTTTGAAGCTCATTTAGGAAAGTTAAACCTTCAGGTGTAATAGAATAATATTTTCGCGGTGGACCTGCATCCGATTCCACCCATTTATATGTGGCCAGGTTGGCATTTTTAAGCCGGTTCAAAAGAGGGTATAATGTGCCTTCTACAATAATCATTTGAGCAGTTTGCAACTCTTCTATTAAATCAGTAGCGTAAACCTCTCCTCTGGAAATGATATGTAATATGCAGAATTCCAATATCCCTTTCCGCATCTGGGTTTGGGTGTTTGAAGCTTTCATGTTTTTATTTTAAGAGAAATAAATTAATCACGGTCATTTTTTTGCCGATAGTTTATTTCAATTCGAAAAACAATACCAACTTTTCAAGTGCTAGTAGGTTATGCCTAATTCTATGGTATACAAAGTTCGTTTCATAACCTATAATTGTGTCAAAATGCGTTATTTTTTGTTTTAAAAGCAGATAACAGTAGAATTAATCCATCGGATAATATTTTTCTTTTTTTTCAATTTCACAAGTCCTTTAATAAATGTCTCAATGATTGTTATGGCTTCGTACAGTTTATTGTTCACAATTGGACATTTCCGAACAAAACCTTCAATAATTTTTCAATTTCAAAATATTTACAATGGTATTTTCTTTTTACTTTGCGAATGAATTATTATTTAAACTCATGTTTAGTAGGGCAAATTTTTGTGTATTGGTGGGGATTTTGCTGTCTGGTGCTGTCGGAGCCCAGGGAATTGCCCCCAAATATTCCAACGAATTCATGAACATTGGAATTGGAGCCAGGGCTTTAGGAATGGCTGGTGCTCAGGTGTCAGCTGTGAACGATGTCACTGCCGCTTATTGGAATCCTGCGGGCTTGCTAGGAATCAAGCATGAGCATGAGTTTTCATTGATGCATGCAGAATATTTTGCGGGAATAGCAAAGTTCGATTTCGCAGGTTATTCTACAAATATCCAAGAAGACAATCAGATAGCTGTTTCCTTAATTAGGTTTGGGGTAGACGACATTCCCGATACCAGATTTTTATATGATGCCAATGGGGCTTTGAATTACGATAATATACAGTTTTTTAATGCGGCAGATTATGCCTTGGTGCTGTCCTTTGCACGTGACATTAGTGATTATTTTAAAATGGGAGTCAATGCCAAAGTCATCCATCGGAATGTGGGTAAATTTGCCAAAGCATGGGGGTTTGGGTTGGATTTTGGCGCGATATATATAGAAAACGGCTGGAAAATAGGCTTGATGGCCAGAGATATTACTACTACCTTCAATGCTTGGTCGCATAATGCGGAATTGGTGAGGGACATATATGCCCAAACGCAAAATGAGATACCCATTAATAGTATAGAACTAACTCTGCCGAGAGCAACTTTAAGTCTTTCTCGAAATTTTGAGCTTACAGAAGAGATTGATTTATTGACGGTATTGGATCTAGATCTCACTTTCGATGGACAAAGAAATACCTTGTATGGTAGTGATCTTTTTAATTTGTCTCCGAAGTTTGGGATGGAGTTGGGCTACAGACAATCTGCCTTTTTTAGAGTAGGGGCTGGTAATGTCCAGACCCTTATTGATTTTGATGGGTCAAAATACACCTCAGTTCAACCAGGGTTTGGTTTAGGGTTTAGGGTCAGTGAGGCAGTTTTAGTAGACTACGCCCTTACGGATATCGGAAGTATTTCTGAGACACCTTATTCTCATGTTTTTAGTGTAAAAGTTTCTCTTAATCCGTTAAAGTCTGGTTTTAGGTTGTATGATGGCTTGTAGAAAAAATAGAACAGGAATTTTTCGTATTGCTTTACTGGTAACTGGTTTGCTTGTACATTTTTTTGCCAAAGGTCAATCAGATCAGTGGCTAGATTATGATGCTGATTATTATAAAATCCCTACTTATTCCGATGGTATTTATAAGTTAAGTTATACTACTCTGTCAGCCTCTGGAGTTGCTATGGATGATTTGGATCCTCGAGAAATAAAGGTTTATCATAGGGGGGAAGAAGTGGCCGTTTACATTAGCGGAGAGCAAGACGGTTCTTTTGATCAGGATGACTATTTGGAATTTATTGGGGAAAGGAATGACGGAACCTTAGACAAATTATTGTATGAGGATGAAGCTTGGATGACAAACCCACATTACAATACCCACAATGATACCACTGCGTATTTTCTTACCGCTTCTCCCGGTTCATTTGGTAAACGAATGGCCTCTCCTTTGATTGAGGATGGCTTAGAGCCAATAAGTAATTATCAATTGGAGGCATTACAGCATTTTCAGGAGCAATATTCCTTGGGTAGAGAGTATTTTCCAGGAGTGAGGTTGTCTAAATATGATCAAGGGCAAGGTTGGACCTCATCAATTATTTCCAGAGGTAGAAGTAGAACATTGATTTTTAATGGTCTTGGACAAATAGTAAATGGAAATGTGAACCCTCAACTGGAAATCAGCTTTGTAGGTAGATCGGAAACTTCTCATAAGGTCTCAGTACACATAGGCCCTACGGCAAATGGTATGAGAGAACTTGGGCAATTTACTTTCGAAGAGTATGAAAATAAGGTTGTGAGTGAGTTGCTTCAGCAAACTGATTTATCCCCTGAAGGAGATTTTTTTATTAAGGTTACCTCTATGGGGGTAAACAATACCATTGATAATGTTTCTATCAATTATGCTCAAATTAAATACAGTTCTTCAGGGCTTTCGGGAGATTTTGAGACAAAAACGTTTGAGTTTAGTGAGGGTAACAAAGTACTTACCATAAAAGAGGCAAGTGAGGACTATATTGCCTATGATGTCACAGATAAAATTAACCCTGTTAGATTAGAAGTTAAAAAAACAGGCAATGAACTGCACATTCCAACCGGAGCTGGTTCAAATAAAGTTTTGGTTCAAAACCAGTCCAATGTTATAGAATTAAATGTCTTAGAGAAAGTAAGGTTTCGGAATTTATTAAACCAGCAAGCAAACTTTATCATTATTTCCCATGAATTGTTACGAAAGCCTGCAGATAACTATGGTGATCCGGTAACAGCCTATGCTTCCTATAGGGCCACGCCCTTGGGAGGTGGTTTTGATACCCTTACAGTCAATGTGCAGGATTTATACGATCAGTTTTCATTTGGAGAGAAAAGCCCCTTAGGAATTAGACGGTTTTTGGAACTTTACCAGAAGAAATATATACCGGAAAATGTACTGTTGATTGGGCGGGCATATGGTATGTTCAATACAAGAAGGTCCTCAGGTATTACCTATTTTTATCGGACCAATCCTTCAGTATTTACTTTTCAAGAGTTGGTTCCCACTTTTGGTTATCCTTACTCTGACAATCGCTTTGCGATTGGCTTGGATCCGGAGAATCCGCTGGAGAGGAATATAAGTGTAGGACGCATCCCCGCCAGAACACCCAATGATGTGGCTGCCTATTTGGACAAAATAAAAGAAAAAGATGCGCTTGAAGTCTCTGAGCCTTGGCAAAAAAACCTTATGCACCTTAGTGGAGGACGATCAGCTTTTGAACTAGAAAGGTTTTATAACTTTCTTAATGGTTTCAAAGTGATTGCTGAGGATATCTATTTGGGAGGAAATGTAGAGACTGTTAGGAAAAGGTCAAATGCTACTACAGAGTTAATTAATATCTCTGAGCAGGTCAATGACGGCGTCAGTCTTGTTACTTTTTTCGGACATGCAGCCCCTTCTACTACTGATATTGATATTGGTTTTGTAAGTGTTAGTGAAATGGGGTATAGAAATAAAGGTAAATATCCTGTTTTACTTTTAAATGGCTGTGATGCAGGTAATGCTTTTGGGGATGCCTATACCTTTGGAGAAGATTGGATAATAACCCCTGAACGAGGAGCTTCTAATTTCTTGGCACATGCAGACGTTGGTATAGATGTTTATTTAAGAAGGTATAGTGAATCATTTTACACTACTGCTTTCTCAGATTCCAGCATGATTCATCAGAATTTAGGGAAAATTAAGCAACAAGCAGAAAAATTATTTTATTCTAGGTATGGGGTGTCTGAGGTAAACCAATCTCACGCAAACCAGATAATAATGTTAGGCGACCCTGCAGTTAGAATATTTCCGGCAAATAAAGCAGATTATGCAATTTATGCTGATGAAATTCTATTGACAGGGGTAAATGACCAGGTGCTAAATTCACTTTCCGATACATTGGAGTTGACTATTCCAATCAAAAATTTAGGCATAGTTGATCTGGGCGAAGTTGATATTGATATTAAGCGACAATTACCAGATGGAACTGTTGTAACCATTCCTGTGGAACCTATTGAGCCGGTTTTTAGATTAGATACGCTGGTCCTTACTATCCCTAACTCGGGCATTAATTCATTCGGAGACAATGTTTTTAACATCACCGTCAATAAAAGTCGTCAGATAGATGAATTAACTTATGCCAACAATTCCGTATCTGTAACCTTCTTCGTGCCATTGAGTGGAACATTAAATTTGTTCCCTCTTGATTTTGGAATCGTAAATGAAACAAATTTAGAAATGATTGCTCAAATACCGGGATTAGCGACTGAGCAAAGAAATCTAATAATTCAACTTGATACTGCTTCGGATTTTTCAAGTCCCAAAAGAAAAGAAGTTAGAATAACAACAAATAACCTGGCCAGATGGAACGTAGCTCTTTTTGATGAAATACCTAAAGTAGATTCGCTTACTTTTTACTGGCGGACTAAGTTCTCAGCGCCTAGAGAGGGAGAGGATGTTTCATGGAAAACAAGTAGTTTTTCTTATATTGAAGGAGGGCCTGAAGGGTGGACACAAAGAAAATTACCTCAATTTTTAGCCGATCAACTTTCAAACATAAGTATTTCACTTTCAGATCAGAGTTGGCAGTTTCAAGATACTTCTTTAAATATTGATGTATTTACTTTTGGGTCAGAGAATGAAGAGTATAGGGTGGAGAATACCCAGATTATGCTAAACGGTGTCGCCTATATTTTAGATACTTTTAATCGTTTTTGCAGAGCAGGTTCGCTTGGGTTGATGGCTTTTGACCACCAGACACTAGAACCTTATTTACCTGTACCATTGGTTACAGTGGATGTCCTTGATTTTAGATCTTGTGGACGAGTGCCGCAGGTTATTCAAAATATACCTAATGCATACATTACTGATGAGGGAAAAACCATGCTTCTTGATTTTGTAGAAGGTGTGAAAAAAGATGATTATGTTGTTATTTTTTCTGTTGGTGAAGTGACTTTTTCAGATTGGCCGGACGAAGCTTATTTCAAACTTAAGGAGTTAGGGGCAAATGAAGCAACTTTAAGAAACTTAGAAACAGGGGATCCTTATATTCTTTTTGGAAGAAAGGGGATGAGGCCAGGGGAAGCTATAGAGGTTGTTCCTGATGTTGAAGATGAACTTGCTCGGGATTCTCAAATTATTTCATTTGAGACCGGTATTCAAGGGTATTTTCCCTCAGGAAGTATATTGTCACCAAAAGTTGGCCCTGCATCAGATTGGATAAAGTTTTTTAATGAAGTAAAAAGCAAAGACTTGTTTGAGCCAGATCAAAGTTCAATGGATGTGGTTGGCGTTACTCCAGATGGAGGAGAAGTTTCTTTGCTGCAAGATGTAAATGTAGAAACAACGGACCTAACACAGTTTGATGCAAAGAACTATCCTTTCTTAAGATTGAAGTATTCCCTAAATGACTTACCAGATAAAGATTTGCCTCAATTGTCCAAATGGCAGGTAGACTATACAGGAGTACCTGAAGGGGTTTTAATTTTGAAAGATCAACGCAAAGAGGTGGTTTTAAATGAAGGGGAGCAAGATGAGTTAACCTTTGAATATATCAATATTTCAAAACATGATTTTCTTGATTCCATACAGGTTGATTATTCGTTCCTTAATATTGACCAAAGGAAGATAACCAAAGAGAGCTTTAAGATTCCTGCTGTTAAGGCAGGCGAATCCTCAGTTTTCACAATAGATTTTGACTCCAAAGGAAAGGCTGGGGACAATTCACTTAACGTATTTGTTAACCCTCGAATATTAACAGAGCAGATTTATACAAACAATGTAATGGATTTGCCTAAATATTTTAAGGTAACCGGAGACGATTTAAATCCTGTATTGGACGTTAATTTCGATGGAAGATACATAATGAACGGTGACATTGTGTCTCCTACAGTGATCATATCGACCAAGGTAAAAGATGAAAATAAAATTTCATTGAAACAGGATACACTGGGGATGGAATTGATGCTTCGTAAGCCTTGTGAGGGCTGTGATTTTGAGAGAATAAGTTTTAGTAATTCTAGGGTGAAGTGGTTTGAAGCAACTGAAAATGCGGATTTCACCATTGAATTTCAGCCTGGTCCTTTAGATGATGGTATTTATACTTTGAAAATTAATGCCAGCGATGCAGCAGGTAATATGGCAGGTTCTGTGCCATATGAAGTGAGTTTTGAGGTGATTAATGAAAGTCAAATAACTAACTTTTATCCCTACCCCAATCCTTTTAGCAGTAGTGTGAGGTTCGTCTTTACGGTGACAGGAGCAGAGGTTCCCGATGAAATAAAAATTCAAATAATGACAATAACTGGTAAGGTGGTCAAAGAAATATTTCAGGATGAACTTGGCCCGATTACCATAGGGAATAACATTACTGAGTACGCTTGGAACGGAAAAGATGAGTTTGGCGACCAATTGGCCAATGGGGTTTATATTTACAGAGTATTGGTCAGGAAAAATGGTCAATTCATGGAGCATAGAAATACCTCCGCAGACAAAGCTTTTAAGAAAGGGTATGGTAAAATGTACCTATTGCGTTAATCTGTCCTTATAAAATATTGCCATATTGTTCTCATTGAGGTATTTAATCCCATGGATGTTGTAAGTTTCTAAATCCTCTTTAGTAGGCTGAAAAAGCACTACCAAGGCCGAACCATCTTTTAAAGCTTGAATGCTTTTTTGACGTTCTAATTCTATTTCTGCATCACTGAGCGGGTAGTTTTTCCCCTCAATAAATCGGTTTTTAGGGGCAATTTGAAGTACGTCTATGGTGTTGAATGAAAGCATAATTTTTTCTGGGCTATTGCTGAAAATCTGTTGATGGTTTTGATTTAAAATCCGTTCAATAGTTTCTTTCTGTTTAC
This sequence comes from Cyclobacterium sp. L-R, assembly GCF_056859355.1. Taxonomy (NCBI): domain Bacteria; kingdom Pseudomonadati; phylum Bacteroidota; class Cytophagia; order Cytophagales; family Cyclobacteriaceae; genus Cyclobacterium; species Cyclobacterium sp. L-R. Next base: position 2,876 of record NZ_JBSXOH010000066.1, on the reverse strand, counting down.
TTTTGTCAAATCTTTTGGCTGTAATAAGTGAAGCTACATCATTCCTTTGCCAAATAATATAGTGGCCGCTTAATGTGTAGCTAGTTATCAAAAGACCTATTATTAAAATTGATTTTCTCTTGTTGTATTGAATAAGGTAAATCCAAAGGGCAAGAGAGAGTGTTACTAGCTGAGGAAATAGTGTTCTGTAGTTGATTTCTTTATAGCCGATCTTCAGTTCAAAGCCTAAAAAAAACAAACTGTAAACAAAACTGATAAGTAGGGCTTTGTAGATAGGGTTGTTATGCTGATTACGGGATTTTACTAAATAATGTATTAGAAACGCGAAACTCAGCAATGCAAATGTGAAGGCAAGTGGTTTCGGTATATGTTGAGTTAGTAGGTCAGAAAATAGTAAAGCAAGATTTACTTGAAACCATGTTGAGAGGTTTTCATAAAATAGTCCAATGGTAGAAAGTTGGTTGGCTTGAAGAACTACTTGATTTGAAAGATGTAAATCAAGGATATTTTCTGGCATATTCCATCGATAAATAAGCCATGAAATAATCGTTGCTGAAATAACATATATCCATTGTTTTTCTTTGCTTATGATAACCCATAATGCGAGCAATGGAACAAGGAATAAAGCATTTAGTTTTACCCAGACCATTAGTGCAGAAAGGAAACAGATTAAAACTAGGTACAACGTGCTCCTTTCATTTCTCCAAATGAAAAGGTATACCCAAAACAAAAACAATAAGTAAAAATGGCTGTCAGCATGGGCGCTTCCTAATACCCTAAATGACCACCAGGATAGAATGCTGATTCCGAAAACAAAAAAATAATTTACGCTATTTTCCCCAATTTTCCGGGACATCTTAAATAATAAGTAGAAGGCCAGCAAAAACATCAAAACCCCCGAAACTAATGCTCTATCAAAAATCGAGATCAATGAAAAAGGAAATAAGGAAAGGAAATATGAATAAAATGGAGACAGACTTGTCAATTCGGGATCCTTTCCTTGGGCCATATTAAAATACCCTATAGTGTCAGGGGTTATATAGGGACCGTATTTGCAGAAATTCATTACAGTACCGATTAGAAGGGCTATAAAAAGTACAGCCAAAGGATACTTTGTGTTTTTAAAGAATCGCTGAGTTTTAGTGTTAGGGATATTGTTACACATGTTTGGCTTTTTGAATTGTTAGGGGCTAAAAAAGGAGTGCTTCCATTCGATTTTTTGATCTAGGTAGAACTTTAATATTTGTTAGTTTTCTGATAAAAAAGGTGGCTTTACCCCAGTAATCCAGCCTAAAGTTATAAATATTATTTAGGCCTCTTGAAATTTGAGGAAATTAATAATTCAGTCCTTTAGAATAAATTTTATAATTTAAGGTAAGCTTCAAGATTTGATAGAAAAAGCTATAGTAGTATACTTATGCCCCAGTTACTGATGGGAATTCCCTAGCTATAGGGGAACAGTAAAATGATTTGGTTAAAAGGAAAACAATAGATAAACCAAGCCTTTGGTTTTATAGTGTAGTATTTTTTTCCTTCTAGAGGGGGATCCTGAAAAATTGAAATATATTTTTGTAGTTTTAGGAAGCTTTACTAATTGGCAACACTTGTCAAGAATATACCTCTAATAGCCCCATTAATTAAGAAAGAAAACAATGGAAATTAAAAGAAGAAATGTACTAAAAACAATAGGCCTAGGTTCTATTGCTGCGGTTCAACCTGTTTCAGCCTTTTCAATGCCTAAAAAGAAAGGGAAATTCACTTATTGTTTAAATACCAGTACCATTAGAGGCCAGGATCCTGGATTGGCTAAATATATAGAGATAGCTGCTGAGGCCGGTTATGATGGTATTGAAATATGGATTCAGGATTTAAAGAAGTTTATTGCTGACGGAAATAGTACCTCTACATTGAAAACCATGATTGAAAATAGTGGTTTAAAGGTAGAAAATGCAATTGGTTTTGCTCCATGGATGGTGGCAGATAAGGAAAAGAGCAGCCAAGGCTTTCTTCAAATGGAAGAAGAAATGAATTTGCTGGCTGCCATAGGTTGTAAGAGAGTTGCGGCACCAGGAGTTGGAGCAGAAGCACCTGTGGATTTAGTCTTGGCCGGCGAAAAATTTAAGGATTTATTGGATTTAGGAAGAAAGACAGGCGTGATGCCTCAATTGGAATTCTGGGGTGCTTTCAAACCATTTTACCACTTAGGACAAATATTGATGGTAGCAGCGGTAGCCAATGATCCTGATGCTCGCTTACTGCCAGACATTTTCCATCTCTATAGAGGCGGATCTGGGTTTGATGGATTGAAATTAATCAATGGAAATGCAATAGAGATTTTTCACATGAATGATTTTCAAGGGAATATACCAAGAGAAGAACAGTCAGACAAGGATCGGGTCTATCCAGGAGATGGTGTAGGTCCCTTGGTTCAAGTGGTTAGAGATTTAAAGAATATGGGAGGAGATAAGGTGCTTTCATTAGAGCTTTTTAACCCAGAATACTGGAAGGAAGATCCACTTCATGTAGCAAAGACAGGTTTAGCAAAAATGAAGGCTATAGTAAAGGCTGCCAACTAAACCGGTGTTTGGTTATATAAAAAAAGACATCACTTATTTAATAAGTAATGTCTTTTTTTATATAATTTGAAACGTGTATTTGCTTACCTTAAGTGTGATGAAATCTTTTAAAATCCATTGTTTAACATAATTCAACTTCATCAAAACCGGCCTTAATTCGGGCTTGTTGGAAAATTCGATAAAATTTGACCAAGTAAAGATAAACTAAATTATTCGTGGTTATTTTGTGTGTTTGTCTTCTGATCAGCAGTACAATTCGACTACGGTAAAGTGCAATTTGGTGAGGCGTTGGGTAGGTTT
>NZ_JBSXOH010000065.1:0-129638 GCF_056859355.1 Cyclobacterium sp. L-R | reverse complement strand
AATAGACATAGACACACCCGAAGATTTGCTCGCCTTACAACAATCAAACTGGGAGCATTTTAATAATTAAACGCGAAATACGCAATAGACAATCTATTTCGTGCTGAAATCGCTTCAAATTCAGCCACTTCGTTGCTGTTTTCAATTTCACCATAGCGCTGCTATGCTAAAATCTCCAAACAGCCTGATTTTCTTGCGATTGCAACACTCATCACGAATCCTATTACATAATCCGGGTTCAAATTTCATAGCCCTTCACTTTTGTATTATCTTGGCTTTTGAAGTATTGATTTTCTTATGGTTACAAATATTTATGTGAAATAAAAGAGGGATTCTGTAATCGTAATTCTAAGACACAGCCTATTTTAGAAGCTATTTAAACTATATTTTTTGTTGATATCGCCGTAGCGATATAACATACCTGATTTTCAGATGGTTTCGCCTTTGGTGATGTGTATTTTCGCTTGGTACAGTTTCAAGATTTAATTGAATTTAAGTTTTTTTTATTCAAAATTGTTAGAGAATTAATTATTGTTAGTAACTTATACAATTAATCCTATTGAGCCAAATCGACTGGTTCTCAGTTTTTAATTTTGTATTGTGACAGGATGATTCCTGATTTTAATCATGAAAGAAGAGTTTGATAAAAATCTCTTTCAAGGTGATGAGAAAAGCCTTGATCTATTTTTGGTATTCGATTACAACCAAGTAATATTTTCTTCCGAAAATTGGCCAGACCAATTGCTGGATGGAGATTCATGGGATACCTGTTTGTCAGGATTTAATGGTTTGGTCAATGAAGTGAGATCATTTTTTAATGACGAGGACCAAACTCAAATGCATTGTAACTATATACATGCACAAAATCCTGATTTTCAAATCTCCCTTGAAGGTAAGCTTGTGCATGGAAAAGGGAAGATTTGTATAGTAAATGGAAAGTATCTGCCCTTTGTTTCAAAAGATTACGATGAAATCTTTTGGGACAAAGAACGGTCTGCTAGCTTAGGTCAAGAAGATGCTGCGGCCATTTTAAAAGGTAAAATGGAATTTGATCAACAGATCAATGAAGTGTCCACGGCTTTTTTAAATGCTACTGAAAAAGAATGGGATAAGGTTTTTATGAAGGCTTTGTCCATGGTTGTCAAATCGCAAAAAGCGGAGAATGGCAATTTCTTTTATGTAAATCATGAATTACAACAACTTGAATGTTTTTTTGAGTACAAGGTAAATCCCGAAGCAGGTTTGCTAAAGATAAATAGAACCATTTCCTTAGAGGGACAGGAAGAATTTTTGGAGAATGTAGGAACTTCTGGTTTTATTGCTGTTGACGATTTAAGAAATTTAAAAAATAAAAACTCTTTTGAGGCTATAATTGCTGACAAGCTAGGCTTTGTAGCTTATATCATTGTCCCCATTTTTGCTGAAAACAATCTTTTGGGATTATTTACACTTAGTAGTTCCAAGCCGCAACCACATTGGAATTCCAACCATAGAAATAGGTTTGGGATTAGACAATTGGCAGATGTATTTGGAGCGGCACTTATCAACCGTTCTACGAAGTCTAAGTTGTTTAGAAATGAGAAATTACTTAGTTCAACTGAAGTATTGGCCAAATCAGGCTCATGGAGACTGCAAAATTCAGGTAGGAAGATCTTTTTGTCTAAAGGGATAAATCGAATTTTCGATTTGGATTTGTCCATTGATGTGATTGAGATTAGTGATTTTTTAGAATTGATCCCTGCCAAAGACAGAGAGCTGGTTAAATCTAAAGTACAGGAGGCTCTCCAGAACAGGAAATCTGTTTCAGGTGAGTTTATTTTTACCAATTCTAATGGAAAAGAAAAGCATATTTCTTACCTAATTCAGGTAAATCAACTTACCAGTAAAAGCAACCTTGAAGTTTTTGGTTATTGTAATGATATCACTGAGAAAAAAACGGTAGAGCGTAGACTTCTTTTTGAATCCCAAATTTTAGCCCAAGTCAATGAACCTATTTATGTTACAGATCTTAATCTGAACGTAATTTATATGAATGAGGTGGCCATATTTGAGGGAGAGCCTTTTCAAAACGGCCATGGTGGGAAAATTACTGATTTCTTCAAAATCATCAATGCCCCTTCCAAATCATTCAAGGGTTTAATAGAAAAAGCTTCAGCCAATGGCATGTGGGTGGAGGAAGTTCAGATATTGGACAATACCGGAAATGTTCAACCTTTTGAGGTTTCCGTTAAGCCCATACAAAATGTTGAGGTTGAGAAAATAGGTTACTCTTTTTTGGTGAGGAATCTAACTACCTTACTTCTACGTGAAGAAATGGCAAAAAAGGCCAAGCTGATTATTGAAAACAGCCCGGCAATATTGTTTGAAGTAGAACCTAATGAGGGATTTAAGATTTCCTATATCACCGAAAACATTAATCAATTTGGTTATGTTTCAGAGGATCTTGTAAGGGATTCTGTTAGTCTGAAAGATTTTGTCCATCCAGATGATCGTCTTATTTTCGAAAAGGAACTCATCAATCCCGAAAAAACCCAATACAATAGAGAGTATAGGTTGCTGTCTGCTGATGGCGGTTACAGATGGGTCGAGGATAAAATCCGGCCTGTGTTTGACACAGAGGGGAATGTGATTTTGTATGAAGGTTTACTTCATGATGTTACAGAAAGGAAAAAGGACCGGCTTGAAATTGAAAAGATCCAAGACAGGTACCGAGTGCTTGCGTCTAATATTCCCTTCACCAATGTTTTTCTAATTGATAAAAACTATAGGTATTTAGTTGCTGAGGGTTCAAACTTCACCAATTGGGGTTTTGATAAATCTTATTTTATAGGTAGGACCATTCAGGAAGTGCACACCGTCACACGTAAAGTCGTAGAACCCTTAGTGAGAGAGGCGGTAGAAAAGAAAAAAACGCTTAGTGACCTTATAACCTATCTTGAGCGCGTCTATGAATTGACGGCCAAACCCATTTTTAAGGAGGGAAAATTAGAGTATGTTCTGGGGATTGTAAGAGATATTTCAGAGGAGTACTTGGCTAAGAAGGAATTGAAGAAAAGCGAAATTAAGTATAGAAGTCTGGTAGAAGAGTCGACTGAGATTATATTCTCTATTACCGCCCAACTTGAGCTTAGTTATGTTTCTCCAAATATCAAACAATTTCTTGGCTACGAAACCTATGAATTTACCAGTGGTGATTTTACAGATTATCTGCATCCTGAAGATGCTCAGGTTTTGCAGGACGGTAACTCTCGTCCAATAAAATACTTTGAAGACCATCCTGAATTTGAGTTCAGGTTAAGACATAAGCGTGGACACTATAGGGTGTTTAGTTCTAGTGGAAAAGTAATTCGGGATGAAAACAATCAGGTAAGGTACTATACCGGAATAGCAAGAGATATTACCAAATTAAAAGAAACTCAAAAGGAATTATTTGAAGCCAAAGAAAAGGCTGAAGCTGCGCTAAATGCAAAAAGCCAATTCTTGTCAGTCATGAGTCATGAAATCAGAACTCCAATGAATGCAGTAATTGGACTTTCTCATCTTTTGATAGAAGACAAACCAAGGGAAGATCAACTTGAAAATCTGCGTACATTGCAGTTTTCTGCAGAGAATTTACTAGGGCTGATCAATGATATTCTTGACTTTAATAAGATAGATTCAGGGAAACTGATCCTGGAAAAAGTTCCATTTGAACCGAGAAACCTCATCAATAGAATAATTCATTCCTACAGTTATCAAATAAGGGATAAATCCCTAGAAATAATTTATGAACCGGATTTTTCGTTACCAAAGCTACTAATTGGAGATCCTGTTCGAATTGCTCAAATTCTTAATAACCTTATCAGTAATGCAATAAAATTCACTGATAAAGGCTTTATAAAAATAGCCCTAGAGCTTATCAGTCAGGAAGATGACAGGGTAAATGTCCGGTTTACGGTAAAGGATACAGGTATAGGGGTTGCCTCTAGCAAGGTTAAGTCTATATTTGATGCCTTTACTCAGGCCAGTACAGATACTACCAGAAAGTATGGAGGAACAGGTTTAGGTTTGGCTATTGTTAAAAAACTTACCAAGTTATTCGGTACGGAGATACACTTGGAGTCCAAAATAGGAGAAGGATCTACCTTTTGGTTTGACATCAATTTCCAAGTTCAGGATGAGAAAAAACTAAAAACTGTTTCCGAAGCCCTAGTAATGGATGGGCAACTTGGTGACAAGAAAATTTTGGTAGCTGAGGATAACCTGGTTAATCAGGTGTTGTTAAGGAAATACTTATCCAAATGGGGAGTTGGGGAGATCAAATTTGCTGAAAACGGTAAAATTGCCCTGGATCATTTTATCAAAAATGATTTTGACTTGGTGCTTTTGGATCTTCAGATGCCAGAAATGGATGGTTTTGAGGTAGCTAAAATCATCCGTAAACTCGACTTGCTTTCAAAAAGGAATGTGCCTATTATAGCCCTTACCGCTTCTTCTTTGCTAGAAGTAAAAGAGCAACTTGAAGCCTCAGGAATGGACGATTATATATCAAAACCATTTACCCCAGAGAACCTTTATAGCAAAATAATCAATTATCTCTGATTTAGTGTTGATTTTTATGCATAAACGGTTGCTGAATTCCTCAGCTAAAATGATATCTTTGCATCTTTAAATAGCCCTATGAGATGGATTTTATATATACCGCTTTGGCTGGGATTGGCCTTTAATTTGAATGCACAGGGCAATGTCTCTGAGCGATCTACGATTTATGTTCTGGCCGGTTCGTCTGGAGCAAATATCAGAGAGTTCAATGAAATGCTTTCAGATAAAGGAATATCAAATCTTCGAGGAGGATACTCTACTTTGGGGATTGGTTATCAATACCGCCTTTCTGATTTTATTTTAGGTTTCGAGCTGTACCAAAATACAGGCGCCAACTCCTACTATAGGGATTATATTATAGACAATAAGAGCACTCGTTTTTATATGAATGTGGGCTATTCGCTCACAGAGGAAGGTAAGTTTCACCTTATTCATTATATGTCTTTGGGTGCAGGGTATGTCAATTTTGAAATGCTTAAGGACCAGAGAAAGGTCGATGACCTTGGAGCCTTCTTACAGCAACCAGCGCAAGGCTTTATTTTAAGAGAACGCAATATTCATAAAGGAACGCAAAATTTTGGTGGGTTTTTGACCGAAATTGGCTTTCAATTTGGCTACGATTTTAGTGTGCCAGGCTTGGAAGAAACGGTTGGTTTACTTGGTAAATTTGGTTATTCCTTCAGTCCATTTGAAGGGGCTTGGGAAATGAATGACATTACCTTTGACAACTTGCAAAGTGGTGCTTTTTTTAGATTAGGAGCGGGTATTTCTATGCCGGATCAGAATCTGTTCTTCCCCGATGCTGGTATTGGAGTGCACTTTTTTTATGGGTATAATTTCACCAACCCAGATGGCCTAAATGATTATTTGGTAAACAACGGATTGGCTCCTTTTAAGGATAGACCCAATAATTTGGGAATGAAAATAATCGGAGAAAACCGAAGGTGGATCTATTCAGTTGATATTTTTAATATAGCAAATTCAGGTATAGCTGATGAAAATAGGGAGCAGACATTAAATAGTGTTAGGCTTTATGGCAACTATGGTTACCAGCTATATAAAATGAGAAATCTAGAATTAGGGGTACTTGCCGGTTTAGGGTATGGAAATATCCGTTATACTTTAACCAATGTCAAAAAGCCTGATTTTCCTATTTTGTTTGAAGAACCGGATTATGATGGCTATTTGAAGAGCAGAGGAATAATGGGCAAATCTGAAGTAATGGTAGCTTATGCGTTTCCTGTGTTTAATAAAATGTTTAGGATTGTTACCTCTGCACATGCTGGATATGAGTTACCATTAAGCACTTATAAACTTGGCGAGCTTAATATGTCGAGTTATATGGCAGGCCCTTATCTTCAACTTGGGGTTGGTTTAAGACCATAATTGTATCAACTTGATTAATTGAGCTATAAAGATGCACCTTGTGGAGATTTGATAATATTTGGAGTAAAAGACCAATGTTTTGTTGGAAACGTTTATTGTTTGGTTTTTGTATGTTTTTTAAAAATAATATTTTGTTCTAACTGTGTTTATTTTGTTCCTAATGTTTTGTATTGCTGAGTAACAGCATTTATTGAACCCGCTTATAGCAGGAGGAATTAAAGTTTTTCGCAAAAAGAGAATTTTTTTCCTGAATTCATGTTACTTTTGAATTGCTTATCGAGAAAGACGGAGGGTAGGGCCCTATGATGTCTTAGCAACCTGAGTTGACAAGGTGCTAATTCCCATTCCGGAAATGCCGGATAAAGATGAGCCGCAAAAGTTAGAAAATATCCTCTAGTTTTACATCGGTTCATGCTCGTATAAGCTTTTTAATTAATATACGATTCACATGGCAAGAAGAACCAACTTATTACTTCAGCAATTACAAAAGCGAATTTTGATATTGGATGGTGCTATGGGTACCATGATCCAAAGATATGGTCTTCAGGAAGAGGATTTTAGAAATCAAGAACTTGCGGCTGTAAAAAAATCTTTAAAGGGGAACAATGATTTGCTTTCTTTGACCCGCCCGGAGATCATCAAAGATATCCACAAGGCCTATTTTGAAGCTGGAGCAGATATCATTGAAACCAACACATTCAGTAGTACTTCAATAGCTCAGGAAGATTATGGGTTAGCTGAAATTGCCTATAAACTTAATTTCGAGTCTGCAAAGATTGCAAAGGAAGTGGCAGACGAATTTTCTGCCCGAGAGCCTGAAAAACCAAGGTTTGTAGCAGGTGCAATTGGACCGACTAATAGGACAGCTTCCTTATCACCAGATGTCAATGATCCTGGTTTTAGAGCCATTAATTTTGACCAATTGGTTGCCGCCTATTCCGAGCAGGTGGAAGGTTTGTTAGACGGTGGAGTGGATATTCTTCTTGTTGAAACGGTGTTTGATACCTTAAATGCAAAAGCCGCAATTTTTGCAATTCAAGAAGTTTTTGAAAAACGAGACCTTCCTTTAGAACCTAAGGAAGGTGGAGTGCCTATTATGGTTTCAGGTACCATCACTGATGCTTCAGGAAGAACACTTTCCGGGCAAACCACCGAAGCCTTTTTGATCTCTATTTCCCATGTACCCTTATTAAGTATTGGTCTGAATTGTGCATTAGGTGCCGCTGAGCTTAGGCCCTATTTAAAAGTACTATCAGATAAATCACCATTTAATGTGAGTGTTTACCCCAATGCAGGTCTTCCCAATGAATTTGGAGAATACGATCAGGGGCCAGATGAAATGACTGAGGAAGTGAGCTTGTTTTTAAAAGAAGGTTGGGTGAATATAGTTGGTGGATGTTGTGGGACTACTCCCGAGCATATCTCGGCTTTAGCAAACACAGCCAGCAATTTCCCTCCAAGAGTTCAGCAGGTATTAACCGAAGAAGATTAATTCATGAGCAATTCTAAAAAAATGCCTAGCTTACAGCTATCAGGACTAGAACCATTGGTTTTCAATGCGAACCTAAATTTCGTAAATATAGGTGAGCGAACCAATGTTACAGGTTCGAAGAAATTTGCAAGGCTTGTACTTAACGACAATTACGATGAGGCCCTTGAGGTGGCGCTTGACCAGGTAAGAGGCGGCGCTCAGATTTTAGATGTATGTATGGACGAAGCCATGCTAGACGGAGAAGCTGCAATGGTTAAATTCCTTAATCTGGTAGCCTCAGAACCAGAAATCAGCCGGATTCCAGTGATGGTCGATAGTTCCAAGTGGAGAATTATTTTGGCTGGGCTTAAATGTATTCAAGGTAAGGGAATTGTTAATTCCATTAGTTTGAAGAATGGTGAAGAAGAATTTTTGGAACAGGCCAAAACCATCAAAAAGTTTGGCGCTGCCGTTGTGGTGATGGCTTTTGATGAAAAAGGGCAAGCAGATTCCTATCAAAGACGAATAGATATCTGTAAAAAATCTTATGACCTGCTTACGCAAAAAATTAGGTTTAAGGCTCAGGACATTATTTTTGATCCCAATATATTTCCTGTTGCTACAGGAATGGATGAGCATAAAAACAATGCTGTTGATTTTTTCCGTGCGACGAAATGGATTAAAGAAAATCTGCCAGGTGCCAAAGTAAGTGGCGGTGTGAGTAACGTGTCTTTTTCCTTTAGAGGGAATAATCCCGTAAGAGAGGCCATGCATGCAGTGTTTTTGTATCATGCCATTAGGCATGGTATGGATATGGGAATTGTCAATCCCTCCATGTTGGAGATTTATGATGATATTCCCAAAGAGTTACTGGATCGGGTTGAGGATGTAATGTGGAACAAAAGGGAAGATGCTACAGAGCGTTTGCTTGATTTCGCAGATTCGGTTAAGTCTCAAGGAAAGAAAGGCAAGGCAGATGAAGCCTGGAGAAGTTCACCTGTTGAAAAAAGGATTCAACATGCTTTGGTAAAAGGGGTGTTGGATTATATCATAGAGGATACGGAAGAGGCAAGGCTAGATTTAAAAGATGCCCTGAAAGTCATAGAGGGTCCTCTAATGGATGGCATGAATGTAGTTGGAGACTTGTTTGGTGAAGGGAAAATGTTCTTGCCTCAAGTAGTGAAAAGTGCTAGAGTAATGAAAAAAGCGGTTGCCTATTTGGAGCCATTTATGCCCTTGCCGGGCACAAATGCCACTACAGGTGAGCAAGAAGACAATATAAAGAGAATATTATTGGCTACAGTTAAAGGCGATGTTCATGACATTGGCAAAAACATAGTCGGGGTAGTATTGGCCTGTAATTCCTACAAGATTATTGATTTAGGGGTGATGGTAGAGACGGATCGAATCATTCAGGAAGCCTTGGACAGTAAAGCACATATAATAGGCTTAAGTGGTCTGATTACTCCATCACTTGATGAAATGGTTAATGTGGCTTCAGAAATGGAGAGGAGAGGTTTGGATATTCCTCTACTGATAGGTGGTGCCACCACTTCCAGAATTCACACAGCTGTAAAAATAGACCCTGTATACAGTGGTATAGTGGTTCATGTTGCTGATGCTTCCAAATCTGTTCCTGTGGCAGGTGAGGCCATTAGTAAAGAAACCAGAGATCAATATAAAAAAGAAATAAAGGCAACTTATCAAAAGCTTCGTGAAGTACATGCTGCCAAGCAGGAAGTAAAGCAGATGTCTACTTATAAAGAAGCTAAGTCAAATCCTGTAGCCATCGATTGGCCTAACTACACACCTTTTAAGCCTAAGAAATTAGGGGTGACCGTGTTGGAAGATATGGACCTTTCCGTTATTAGAGATTATATAGATTGGACGCCATTTTTCAGCACCTGGATGCTTTCTGGAAGATTTCCGAAGATTCTAAAAGATCCTGTAGTAGGAGATGAAGCACTCAAATTGTACAATGACGCCAATAAAATGTTGGATAGGATTGTAAATGAAGGTTGGTTGAAAGCAAGTGCAGTTTTCGGTCTCTTTCCAGTGCAAAGGTCGGGTGATGATTTAGTGATAGATCCACAATTCACGGAAGGAAAACCCTATTCGTTTCATTTTCTAAGGCAACAAGGTCGAAAAGGAAAAGGAGTTCCTAACAGGTCTCTGGTTGACTATATTCATCCTGAGGCTACAGATTATATGGGGGGATTTGCAGTGACCGCTGGTTTAAACATAGAGGAAAAACTTAAGGATTTTCAGGAGCAGGGTGATGATTACAATGACATCATGTTAAAAGCAATGGCTGATCGTTTGGCGGAAGCTACAGCAGAGTATTTGCATTTGAGGGTTAGAAAAGAATTTTGGGGCTATTCTCCGACAGAATCGTTGGAAAATGAGGAGCTGATAAAGGAGAATTACACTGGTATTCGTCCAGCACCCGGCTATCCTGCTTGTCCGGAACATTCAGAAAAGCGTACCCTTTTTGACTTGCTTGATGTAGAAAAAAATACAGGGATGAAGCTAACAGACAGCTTTGCCATGCTGCCAACCTCTTCTGTAAGTGGTTTTTACTTTGGTCATCCAGAAAGTAAATATTTTGGATTAGGAAAAATTGGCAAAGACCAGGTATCTGATTATGCTCGTAGAAAAGGCGTGTCGATGGCTCAGGCTGAGAAATGGCTGTCACCTAACCTTGCCTACACTCCTAAGCTCACTTCGGAGGCTAAATAGGATTTCAAGTCCCACAAAGATGTTGATTTTGAAAAGAATTACTGGTTAAATTAAGTTTCAAAATCAGGTCATTTAGTACAATTAAAATAAGTTTTGGGTAAATAAAACAGGCCCAAATATTTCTTAAAGCACAACTTGGTTGCTTAACAATAGACTAACATGAAGGTTACCGATTACTTAAAGAATACAGATAAAACACACTTTTCTTTTGAAATTCTTCCTCCCCTAAAAGGACAGAGTTTGACCAACTTATTGGACGGAATTACTCCTTTAATGGACTTTAATCCACCTTTTATAGATGTGACTTACCATAGGGAAGAATACATGTATAAAAAACATGCCAATGGGCTTCTTGAAAAAATAAGTACGAGGAAAAGGCCAGGTACAGTAGGTATTTGTGCAGCCATTATGAATAAGTTTAAGGTAGATGCAGTACCACATTTATTGTGTGGTGGGTTTTCTAAGGAAGAGACTGAAAATGCACTTATTGACTTGTATTTTATAGGGGTAGAAAATGTATTGGCATTGAGGGGAGACGCTCCTAAATCAGAGGCGAATTTTATCCCAAATAAAGACGGGCATAAATTTGCTTCCGAACTTGTGGGCCAAATCATAGGAATGAATGAAGGCAAATACCTTCATGACGAAACTGAAATAGGTTTCCAAACTGACTTTTGTGTAGGTGTGGCTGGCTATCCTGAAAAGCATTTTGAAGCGCCAAGTTTGAATTTTGATTTGAAAAAGTTAAGAGCGAAAATTGATGCTGGGGCTACTTATATTGTAACCCAAATGTTTTTTGACAATCAAAAATATTTTGATTTTGTAGAGAAGGTAAGAGAGGCAGGGATTGATGTGCCGATTATTCCAGGGTTAAAACCAATCACTACCTTGTCTCAGATCGTTAATTTACCAAAAACTTTTTTCCTAGATTTACCGGATGATTTAATGCTCGAATTGGAGAAATGTAAAAATAACGCAGAGGTAAAGGAAGTGGGCATTGAATGGGCCATACACCAAAGCAAAGAATTGGTTAAGTATGGTGTGCCTACATTGCACTATTACACCATGAGTAAGGCAGACACGACTTATAAGGTAGCCAAAGAAGTGTTTTAATTCCCTTGTTGAATTATTATTAGGGAGAGGCAATGCAATGGTAAAGATTGACTTATTTTGACCCCGGAAAAGAATTATTACCTATTTTCGGGTTAAATAAAAAACAAAAGTGGACTATAAGGAAATAAGTAAGGAATTTGCTAAATCAGGTCAGTTAAATTTTCAGGATACGAAAGGGACAAACTTTGAATGGATCAAAGTGACTGATTGGAAACCGGAAATGGAAGGCGTGTTTTTGGTTCATGAAATCTATCAGTTAAAGTCACTGGTAGGTAATTTCTCTGACGTAGCTTTGGATATTGTAGAATTTGCTGCAGATAAGACAATTTTCCAGTGCCCTCAGCCGGCATGGAATATAAATAAGGGTAAATCCGGCGGATTAATTAAATTTGCACTGGTAAGCTCACCCTTTTGGAAGCAAGTACTCAACCAAGTTCAGGAAATTGTATTTCTGAGGTGGCAAAATGAGGTACTTCCTTCAACGATCAAGGGGCTCCAGACTTTTCCTTTTAATAGGGAATCCAAGGTGATGCAACTGCATGAAGATGGTCGTGTGAAAATTATAAATGGATGAATCTGACAAGTTCTTTAGGAAATATTCAAATCTTTGAAAAGGTTGGCAAAATAGCAGATAATTTGGGCACGGAAACCTATGTAGTAGGTGGATATGTTCGAGATATACTTTTAAAAAGACCAAGCAAGGACATTGATTTTGTATGCATTGGTGATGGGATAAAGCTGGCTAAATCAGTGGCTGGTTCTTTAGAAAATAAACCACCTGTTTCAGTTTTTAAAAATTTTGGTACCGCCATGATCACAATGGAGGATTGGGAACTGGAATTTGTAGGAGCGAGAAAAGAGTCCTATCAGGACCATTCGAGAAAACCTAAGGTGGAGGCAGGGACACTTCAAGAGGATCAGGAACGCAGGGATTTCACCATCAATACTCTGGGAATAGGTTTAAATGCTAAAAATTTTGGAGAACTTTTGGATCCCTTTGACGGTGTAAAAGACCTCAAAAGAAAAATCATACGAACCCCTACCGATCCCAATATAACTTTCTCAGATGATCCTTTGCGAATGATGCGGGCTGTTCGATTTGCTTCCCAATTGAAATTTGATATTGAAGCGAGTACCTTTGATGGTATCATTAATAATGCCCACAGGATGTCTATTATTTCTGGGGAAAGAACCATCGTTGAACTCAATAAAATCATAATGACTGACAAACCTTCCTATGGGTTTAAGTTACTTTTTGTCAGTGGCTTATTGAAGGAATTTTTTCCGGAGATGGTTGCACTTCAAGGAGTCGATTCTGTAGGGGACAAGTCTCATAAGGATAATTTTTACCATACCTTACAAGTGCTGGACAATGTGGCCACGAGGTCAGATAGTCTTTGGTTACGTTGGGCAGCTATCATGCATGACATTGCCAAGCCCCTTACTAAGCGTTTTAATCAGAAAGTAGGCTGGACTTTCCATGGACACGAGGACAAAGGGGCCAGAATGGTTCCGGGAATCTTTAGAAGATTGAAGCTTCCAATGGATGAAAGGATGAAATATGTGCAAAAATTAGTAAGATTGCATTTGAGGCCTATAGCATTGGTCAACGACAAGGTAACGGATGCAGCCATAAGGCGCTTGCTTTTCGAAGCTGGAGACGATGTGGATGACCTGATGCAGCTATGTAGAGCCGATGTTACCTCAAAAAACAACAACAAAGTAAAAAGATTCTTGGCTAATTTTGACAAGGTAGATCTCAAACTTCAGGAGGTAGAATCAAAAGATCAGGTAAGAAATTTCCAACCTCCTGTATCTGGTGACGAAATCATGGTTATATTTGGTTTGAAACCATCAAGGGTAGTAGGAGATTTGAAAGAAGAAATCAAAGAAGCTATCCTAGAAGGACATATTCAAAACAATAAAAATGAAGCCTTGGAGTTAATGTACAAGTTAGCTGCAAAAAAAGGAATAGTGAAAACAACTCAAGATAAATGATGAAAATGAAATTTGCTGTATTGATTTTGTTACTGTGCTTAAGCGCACAAAATATTTCCTTCGCCCAGGAAAACACCAATACTACTCCTGCTACTCAGGAACCCATCACAAGTAATAAAGCTAAAAATGAAACGGACAACAGGATATACTCACTGGCAATGAGGTACAATGATGCTTCTGTTGCAAAATTGAAGCTGTATGAGTTGATGGAAAGAAATCCTGGCAACCTTGTCTATGCCGAAACCCTTGCCTCAATGTATTTTGAAATGGAGCAATATGGATCAGCGGCGCTTGTTGCCTTGGATTTATTGGAAAGAAATGACAAAAGTTTAACAGGCCTAGAAGTAGCCGCGTTTTCTCTCGAACAGTTGGGTGCTTTAGAACGTGCTTTGCCACATTTTGAATCCCTTCATTTACTGTCCGGAGATTTGTTCAGTTTGTACAAAGCTGGCTATTTACAATATACGCTTAAGAAATATGAGGAAGGCCTTAACTCAATTAATATGTTGATTAAGGACAGCAAGGCAGCAGAACAAAAATTAAATTTTCCGAAAGGAGAAAACAATGAAATGCAGGAAGTAAGTATGGTTGCTGCCGCTGAAAATCTTAAAGGTCTGATTTATAAAGATCAGGGAAGTATGGCTGAGGCTAAAACTGCCTTTGAAGCAGCTTTGGCGATCAATCCTGACTTCGAACTAGCCAAAGAAAACTTAGCAGGATTGTAATTAATTCAATTTCTCTTTTTGATTGCGAGAATTATTTGGTGACCTACAAAAAGGGTTTGCAATGACGATCATTTACCGTCAATGCGAACCCTTTTTGTAGGCCGTAGTGCTAGGGAAAGGCTACACGGCCCCTGAGCCTGTCGAAGGGGTCGAACGTCGTAGTAGAGTGAAGAGTCGTAAGTAACAGCCAATACCGGCCCTAAACCTCACAATGACGATCATTTACCGTCAATGCGAACCCTTTCCCTTGGCTTTTGCTACGGGGAAAGGCCGTGGCAATCTCTCCGCAATAGTCAGAGTAAAATAACAATTGCCGAAGGCTTTCCTCCATTTTATTTCCATTTTAGGGAATAAAATTGCAGTTTTGCAAAAATAAAAACAGCTCATGACCGTACGCTTCCAGTCACTGAAAATCATCACAGAAAAAGAAATTCTTCCTGCCGCTGATTATGTATTTGATGGGAAAACCATAACAGCAGCAACAACACAAAGTCCTGGTAAGGATGAAAAACTGGTAGACTGCAAAGGCTTATTGGGTTCTAAAGGTTGGACAGATCTCAGGTGTTTTTCTGGCGAACCAGGTCAGGAATACCGCGAAACCCTTGAAAGCCTTGCCAATGCACTTATGCAGGGAGGCATGACAGCTGCTGTATTGCTCCCCAATAGTACACCTCCCATCCAATCCAAAAGTGAGGTCGCCTATTTGAAAAACCATAGTGATTTATTGTTCCCTACTTTTCATATTCAGGCAGCAGTCACTAAAGATTTTGAAGGCAAAGAACTTACAGAAATGTTGGATTTAAACCAATATGGAGTAAATCTCTTTGGGGAAGGTATGGTATCCCTGTCTCATTCTGACCGCATGATGAAGGCTTTACAATACCTTCAGAAGTTTAATGGTGTATTATTTGATCAGAGTCAGGACCCCATGTTAGCGCTTTTTGGGCAGATGCATGAAGGTGTTTCTTCTACGATGTTAGGTCTGAAAGGTATTCCTGATCTTGCCGAAGAAGTAGCCGTTCAAAAAAATCTTGAAATACTACGTTATACTGGAGGAAGGCTGCATTTTCAAACGGTCAGTACAAGTGGTGCCTTGGACCATATTCGAAAAGCAAAGCAGGAAGGTTTGGCTGTAACTGCTGATGTTTCTATCTATCAATTGCTTTTCACAGATGATGATTTATTGGATTTTGACACTAGGCTTAAAGTTGTACCACCTTTCCGTGGGAAGACGCAACAAGAAGCATTGATCGATGCATTGAAGGATGGGACTATAGACGCCTTGGTCTCCAACCATATCCCACATGAACTAGATGCAAAAAATATGGAATTTGACCACGCACCTTTTGGGATGGCTGGGTTACCGACTTTTATTCCTGCATTAGTGAAGCTATCAGATAAATTAACTTATCCTTTGTTGATTGATAAGTTAACCAATGGTCCTCAGGCCATTTTAGGTAATCAAGCCAATGAATGGGATAGCCTTACTGTTTTTGATCCAAATGAAGAGTGGATGTTTGATGAGAAAAGCAATGCTTCACTAGCGGCTAACAACCCCTATTTCAATCAATCACAGAAAGGAAAAGTAAAATACCTGATAAATCAGGGTAAAATTGAAGGGTTAAATGAATAGGTACTTAAAAGCTGCATTACCGTTTGGGCTATATGGCGGGGGATTATGTTTTTTGGGCTACTTGACCATTTATTTTTTAGGAATAGAACCCATCAGCATGAACCTGATTATTGGGTACCTTGTAACTCCGGTTTTTGTGTTTTTTGGAGTGAAAAATTTTCGAGACAATTTTAACGGGGGTAATTTATATTTTGGCCAGGGAATGACGGTTGGTTTTTTTACCTATACCATCATAGCCACGCTTTCAGCTTTGTATATTTTAGGTAGTATACAGATTGATCAAGAATTATTTACCACATTTAGACAAATCAATTTGGAGTTGATGAGCGAAAATAAAGCGATACTTCAAGAGAAATTAAATGTGGAAGCCTATGAAGAAACCTATGCGAATATTTCTAAAATGAGCATTTTTGATGTTGCTTTAAATGATTTTTTAAGAAAAATATTCCCAGGATTGTTCTTTACCATCATAATTTCCATAATTTTAAAGAGAAACGTTGAATTTTAATCGTCTTTATTATGGAACAACAATCCACATCTCCCGCAATGGCAGCATTGAAATCCGGAGTAATCATCGGCTTGGTTATGCTTGTCATCTCGTTTTTAATTTATTTTATTGATTATAGTTTATTAGTTGCCGCTTGGTACGGTTTCGCCGTATTCGTTTTATTCTTCGGACTAGTTATTTATTTCGGTATTCAGTACCGCAAAGAAATAGGTGGTTTTATGCCATATGGACCTGCATTCCAGTTTGCCTTCGTTACTTTAGTTGTATCAGGTTTAATAAGCACCTTAGGGAATATAATATTGTACCAGTTGATTGATCCTGGACTATCCGAATTGTTGGTGAAAGTTCAGCTTGAAAACATGTTGGCCATGCTGGATAATTTTGGCGCTGGAGACAATATATCAAGTGACCAAATCAACGAAATGCGTACAGAGATGGAAGATGCTTTTACCTTTGCGGGACAAATCAAAGGTTTCGGGGTTTCATTGTTTATATATGCCATTTTTTCCTTAATCTTAGGTGCGATTATTAAAAAAAGAGACAAATCAACAGATTTTTAATTGAATTATGCCCCAAATTTCTATTGTTATACCTGTATACGACGAAGAAGAATCGCTACCTGAACTTCAAGATTGGATTAAAAGGGTAATGGAAACCAAAGGGCTCAGTTATGAAATCATATATGTAGATGACGGCTCCAAAGACAACTCCTGGCAAGTGATTAAAGACTTGTCAGTCCTTGACGTAAATGTCAAAGCCATAAGGTTTGTTCGCAATTACGGTAAATCTGCAGCTTTAAATGTAGGTTTTTCCAAGGCCATAGGTGAGGTTGTGATCACGATGGACGCTGATTTGCAGGACAGCCCTGAAGAGGTGCCTGAGCTTTACCGTATGATCACAGAAGATGGTTTTGACCTTGTCAGTGGCTGGAAGCGTAAACGCCATGACCCAATATCTAAAACCATTCCTTCCCGCTTGTTTAATGGAGTGACCAGATTTATTTCGGGAATTAAGCTACATGATTTTAATTGTGGATTAAAGGCCTATTCAAAGAAAGTTGTCAAAAGCATAGACATTTACGGGGAAATGCACCGTTATATTCCCCTTATTGCTAAATGGAATGGTTTTGGGAAGATAGGAGAGAAGGAAGTGGCGCATAGGGCCAGAAAATATGGTACCACCAAATTTGGAATAGAACGTTTTGTCAATGGGTTCCTGGATTTGATTTCCGTTTCTTTCGTTAACAGATACAAGAAGAATCCCATGCATTTTTTTGGCAGTATGGGCACGCTTTCATTTATGACAGGTTTTTTGATTACGGTTTGGTTGATTTATGAAAAAATCGCTGGTCTTAGGAATGGTGTGCCCGTTAGAGAAATCACAGATCAGCCCTTGTTTTTTTTAGCCCTTGTCGCGTTGATTGTAGGGGTGCAGTTATTTCTCACAGGCTTTATGGCTGAAATGATGACTTCCAATAACACCCATAAAAGTGATTATAATATTGCCGACGAAATTAATAGAAAATAGCAATGTATTTTTCGGTGATCATTCCTGTGTACAATCGTCCTGAGGAACTCCGAAATTTACTCCGGAGTCTAAGCAGTCAGACTTTTACTGATTTTGAAGTTGTGATAGTGGAGGATGGATCTGACTTTACTGCTGATACTATTTTAGGAGAATTCCAAGAGAAGCTGAATATCTGTTATCACCTTCAGGAGAATACCGGGCAGGGATTTGCTCGCAACAAGGGCATGGAACTGGCCAAAGGAGACTATTTCGTTTTTTTTGACTCAGATTGTGTGATTCCTTCAGGTTATTTTAAAATACTAAATAGCGTTATCACAAAAAGAGGCCTTGATGCCCATGGAGGACCGGATGATGCTGGGGATGGATTCTCTTCCTGGCAGAAGGCCATGAATTTTAGCATGACCGCTTTCTTAACCACAGGGGGTATACGTGGGAAAATGAAGGATCCTGCCAAGTACCAGGCTCGTGGCTACAATATGGGCTTTTCCAGAGAAGTTTACGAAAAGCTTGGAGGTTTTATTCATCCCAATATGGCTGAAGACATTGAACTCAGCATTCGCATCAAGAAAGCAGGGTTTAAGTTGGAGTTGGTGGCGGATGCATTTGTTTACCATCACCGTAAAAATGATTTTGCCTCCTTTATCCGTCAGAGCCACCAATTTGGCAGGAATCGTGTCTTTATCACAAGGTTTCATAAAGATGCCCTCAAACTGGTTCATTTGCTTCCAGTGGCATTTTTTATAGGATTGCTATTGCTTCCCCTTTCCTTATTTATTTACCCTATAATTGGCTATATGATAGCAGCCTGCTATTTACTTTGGACGGTGGCTCTATTTTTTAGTGCATGTACTAATTTGCAAGTTGGTTTTTTGGCGGTCCTCACCTCCTACGGGCAATTGATAGGTTATGGCACCGGAGTGCTTAGGGAGTACTTCTATTCCTTTAATAAATAGGATTCCTTGTTAGGAAAGATGGTGAAGGACACAACCTTCCGGCCACTGAGCTTCTCGAGATACACAGCGGCGGCCTTTTCCCTGAAGTCTCAGGGCAGGTTCGTTACTTTTTAGGGCCACTGAATTGCTACGCTTCAGGGCAGGCCTGTAGCAAATAAGTAACAATCGAAATGATGAAAGACTTGGTATAGATATACTATCCATCTCCTTCCAAGGTACAAGGCCCCCACAAAGTAGTCTTGGAATGAAGTAAAACAATAGCCGTCGGTTACCATTTTTCGGCCACTGAGCTTGTCGAAGTGTGCCGGGATGTACTTCTTAGGTCATTGGGAGCCCTTTTTTGGGGAGGTGGAGTGTGTGGCAGTCTCGCCACTGTTGAGATTCCTTCGCCTTCTATCGCGCAGAAGGACCTTGCAAAGTCTCGAAATGACGAATATATTAACCCGGATTATGTAATAGAATGTCTATTGCATATTTCGGGTTCAATTCAAACCTATTCATTTCCCCTTTTTTTATAAAAGCAACAACACAATAGGAATGAACTATTGCTTTTGTACATCAAACCCAATTACAATTCATTTTACAACCTTTATCTAGTCAAGTGAGGCAAACCCTTTGCGGTAAGCCATTTAAACTAAGAATTTTACTTAATAAGACCGGATATTAGGAAGTGTTATCAGTTACCGGCTAACTGTGTAACAAATTTACACCGGCTAAAATCATTCAAACTTTGCCGAAAAAAGCAGTTCGTATATGGATTAATGTATTTAAATCTATCAATAATGTTGTTTGAATTTTATGAAGAAAAAAAGGTATTAAACAGTTTTTTTACTGCCTTACTTTTAAATATCTTTGTCAAGAATTTTAAAATTCATTTTATTTAATAAAAATGAAGCAACTCGACAGATTATTTTTTACCCTTTTGATTTTACTTGCTGCCAGTTCTTGCGTATCCAACAAAAAGATTATTTATATGCAGGACAGGTCCGAAGGAGACAATCCCTTATTTACAGAATCTAAGCTTGTAGCCAACAGCAATGCAGATTATTTCCTGCAATACAATGATGTGGTGGACATCAATGTAAGCACCACTTCTCCTGAGCTCAATGAGATTTTCGGTATAGCTGCAGGAGATCAATCTTTGAGGATGACACCCCAAGGAGCGCAAGATGGTGGGGATATATTCTTTATCAATGGCTATACCCTGGATGAAAATGGCATGGTGGAATTACCACTTCTAGGTGAAATCAAATTATTGGGTTTAACCACCAAACAAGCTCAGGCTCAGATAGAATCAGAACTGAAAGCCTATGTCAACAAAGAAGATTTTTTTGTTCGGGTTCGTTTAGGAGGGGTGAGATTTTCTGCCCTGGGTGAATTCAATAAGAATGGCAATTATACCATTCTTCAAAACAGGATCAGTATTTTTCAGGCCATTGCCCATGCAGGCGATTTAACCACCACCGCAAAAAGGGATCAATTGGTGCTGATGCGCCAATACCCTGAAGGCACCAAAACATTTCGCATTGATCTTACAGATGAAAGACTGATAGCATCGGAATTTTATTTTATTCGTCCCAATGACATGCTCTATGCTGAGCCTATGAAAATCCGTGAATTGGGTACAGGAGTAAATTTTGTTCAAACTTTCCAATTGGCTGTGACTACCCTTTCTGCCGTATTACTCGTATTGAACGCCATCAAATAATTGCAAATGAATCAATCTGAACCGAATAGAATGCCGGTTATAGGGCAGGAGGAAGAAGTAATCGATATTAAGGATATTGTATTAAGGATTTTACGCATCTGGCCTTACATAGTGCTGTCGGTTATAATGGCCATGGGTATCGCTTATATGATTCTTCGGTATTCAGTGCCGGAATACCAGGTTTCCAGTAAATTTTTTATAAAAGAAAAAGAAAACCCCTTCAACTTATTTGAATCTGCGGGATTAAATATGGGAGGTTCCGGTGAAATGGAATTGGGGAATCAAATGATTATACTCAAATCCAGACCCATAGCCAATGCTACTTTGGACCGATTGCACTTTGATGTGGAATACATCAAAGAGGGAAGGTTTATTAAGTCTGAAATATACCAGAACACGCCTATTGCTGTAGAAGTAGATTGGTCCCACCCGCAACTAACGAATGGGGATCTGCTGATAAAATGGGAAAATCACAAAAGTTTTACCGTAACTTATTTGGGAGAATCTTACCTGCAAATATTTCCCGACAATGAGAGTAGAAATAAGTTGGAAAATCCCAACTCACCCCAGGCCACTTTTTCGTTTAACCAATGGGTAGAATTGCCCATGAACCGTTTTAAGGTTGGACTTACCTCAGTGGAAGAAAGTGGGGAAATAATTATCCGCTTAAGGGATCGTTCAGGTTTGATTAACCACTATACAGGGGAAAACCTTCAGGTGGCTGCTATAGACAAACAATCCACCATCCTTAAATTAACCATTACCACGCAAACCCCTCAAAAAGGTAGGGATTATTTAAATACCTTGCAAGAGGTTTATTTGGAAAACGAACTGCAGGAAAAGAATACCATGGCCACCAATACCATAGATTTTATTGACGCCCAATTGGTAGTTTTGTCAGATTCTTTGATGTTTATTGAAAACAGGTTGGAAAGTTTTCGTTCCAACAATTCTATTTATGATTTAAGTTCTGAAGGCACAGCAATTTTTGAGCAATTGAAAGCTCTGGAAACCGATTTGGCCAAAGAAAAATTTAAAAGAGAGTATTACCGGCAATTGACCCAATACCTAGAAAGAGAAGATTACAATCAAATTGTCGTTCCCTCAGGTTTAGGTATAGAGGATCCCATTTTAAATACCTTGATTCAAAATTTGCTTGAATTGCAGGCGGAAAAATCCATGCATGCTTCTAAGCTTACTGAAATATCTCCACCCTTAAGGGAAGTGAATAGGCAAATCAAAGACATGAACCTTTCCATTTTGGAATTGTTAAAGAATGTAGATAACAATGCCCAATTATTGATTCAGGACCTACAGCAGCGGATTAATAAAATTACAAGCACTTTTAGTGGCCTTCCGCAAACAGAGCAAAATTTATTGCGCATTCAGCGGGAATTTACTTTAAATGAAGGGCTGTACACCTATTTGATGGAGCGAAGAGCAGAGTCGGCCATTACCAAGGCTTCCAATACGCCCAGCAATAAAATAATTGAAACGGCATTAATCAATCCAAACCCCATTAGCCCAAAAACTGCCTTAACTTATCTAATTGCTTTAATACTGGGATTGGGCTTGCCTATAGGTTTTAATTTAGTACGCACTTTTTTCAGCAATAAGATAAAAGATGGCAAGGAGTTGGAAAGAAAAGCTGACCTTAATTTGATTTCCACCATCGGACAGAATGAAGATGCTGACAATTTGGTGGTCTTAAAGAAGCATCGTTCTGGAATTACCGAGGCTTTTCGTTCTTTAAGGGCCAATATGAATTTTATTCTTCCCAAAGAGAAAAGTTCTGTGATTTTGATTACTTCCAGTATTTCCGGGGAAGGAAAAACCTTTTGCAGTATTAATTTGGCCTCGGTCTATGCCTTGAGCAATAAAAAAACGCTTTTAATAGGTTGCGACATGCGCAAACCAAAAATATTTGAAGATTTCGGTATTAGCAATAATGAAGGTTTATCTACCTACCTAAGTCACAATCAAGAGGATGTGAACCAGGTCATTCAAAAAACAGCTTATGAAAACCTGGATGTAATTGTTTCAGGCCCAATACCTCCTAATCCTTCTGAATTGTTGATTACTGAGCGCTTTGCTGAACTGTTGGAGCAAATGAAAGGACGCTATGATATAGTTATTCTGGATACGCCTCCGGTGGGCTTGGTTTCTGAGACCTTAGACCTAATTAGATTGGCAGACATTTCCCTTTTTGTGCTGCGCTACAATTACAGTGAAAAACAATTTATAGACCATATCAATAACTTAAAGAAGCAGGCTATCCTTAAAGAAGCCTATATCCTCTTCAATGGAGTGGATAAGGATGCACAGCATTATGGCTATGGTACCGGTTATGGTTATGGCTATGGTTATGGCTATGGTTATTACGCAGAAGATCAGGTTGAAAAGAGCTTCTTTAAAAAATGGTTCAGTAGGAAGTAGTTTATAATCAAACCCGGATTATAAATTAAGTTTTCCGTTTATTAAAGGTTTTACTCCTTAGTTTATTAAATTGTTTTTCTTGGTTTTAATTGCTCTTCTCACATTGAAATGGGACTGAGGAGGCGAAGCTGTGTAAAGTTGGATACAGAAAAGCAAAGGACTACAAATCAAATCCGAAACCGTCTCAATTAGAAAAAACAAACTCCCCCTTAAAAAGGGGGTAAGGGGGATTTCAACGAGAACGTCTCATAAACGATCCCAAAAATGATTTACAGTTTATTCTCGATGTACTTCATTAAATAAAAATAGTTTACGAAAGAATCCCCTCCCGATTAAGGTCGGGACAGGCTCAGCCCCCCTAAGAAGGGGGAGTCGGCTGAAAAAGAATTTTATCGCAGGACTTAAGAAATTGAAATTGGCAAAGGCACTACTAATCAAATCCGAAACCGTCCCTTTTAGAAGAAACAAAATCCCCCTTAAAAAGGGGGTAAGGGGGATTTCAACGAGAACATCTCATAAACGATCCCAAAAATGATTTACAGTTTATTCTCGATGTACTTCATTAAATAAAAATAGTTTACGAAAGAATCCCCCCTGATCCCTTAGAAGGGGGAGTCGGCTGAAAAAGAATTTTATCGAAGGACTTAAGAAATTGAAGTTGGCAAAAGCACTACTAATCAAATCCGAAACCGTCCCTTTTAGAAGAAACAAACTCCCCCTTAAAAAGGGGGCAAGGGGGATTTCAACGAGAACATCTGATAAACGATCCCAAAAATGATTTACAGTTTATTCTCGATGTACTTCATTAAATAAAAATAGTTTACGAAAGAATCCCCCCTGCCCCCCTTAGAAGGGGGAGTTGTTGCAAATTGGATTCTAGACAAATTTGGGATAGTTAACATTTTTGGATTTATATACCTTTTAGCCGAGATTATCTTGATATTCCCATGAGGAACAAAGAAGCCTGAAGGGCTGAAACTATAATAACCAGGGGTGAATCCCCTTGTCCAAAGATGAAAAAAAAATAGTTTACGAAAGAATCCCCCTAACCCCCTTTAGAGAAAGGGGGAGTTGTTTCAAACTGGATTCTAGGCAAATTTGGGATAGTTAACATTTTTGGATTTATATACCTTTTAGCCGGGATTATCTTGATATACCCAAAAGGAACGAAGAAGCCTGAAGGGCTGAAACTATAATAGCCACGGGTGAAGCCCGTGTTCCAGTGATTTAAATGATCTTGATTTTGGCGGCATTGTTGCCTTTTTTTCGCAACAATGATGACAAAATCCCTTTTGCATTTGAAGTACGCTAAAGAACTACCAAATCAAATTCATAACCGTCCCTACTGGAATAAATAAAATTTCCCTTTAAATAGGAGTCGGATTGGTAGCATTTATTAAATTATTAAAATAATATTCCGTTTTTACTGAAGTTGGAATAAAAAATACAAGTTAAAATAACTTATATTTGCATTCATTTATTTAAATCATTACAACTAATATTTTTAACCTCATGAGTACTCCTTTAAAAGATGTAAAAATTGCCGTAATTGGGCTTGGCTATGTTGGACTTCCCTTGGCTGTTGAATTTGCCAAAAAATTCCCAGTTATTGGCTTTGATATAGCCTCAAAAAGGGTTAAAGAATTGAACAATGGGCATGACTTCACGCTAGAGGTTGAGGACCATGACTTGCAAGCCGTATTGGCCAAATCCAGCCCTAAAGAGAAAGGACTTTACAATTCTGAGAACCCTGCTGACCTTTCCGATTGTCAGGTATATATCGTAACCGTACCTACTCCTACAGATCGGCATAACAGGCCGGTTTTAACACCTATGTTGAAAGCATCGGAGACCATTGCCAAATACCTTAAAAAAGGGGATGTGGTCATTTATGAATCAACGGTGTATCCGGGTGTTACCGAGGAAGAATGTGTGCCATTATTGGAAAAAAATAGTGGTTTGGTTTACAATAAAGACTTTTTTGCAGGTTACTCCCCTGAAAGAATCAATCCCGGAGACAAAGAGCATACGGTTTCAAAGATTTTAAAAGTTACTTCCGGTTCTACCCCTGAGATTGCTGAATATGTGGACAGTCTTTACAGAGAGGTAATTGTCGCAGGAACGCACAAAGCGAGTTGCATTAAAGTAGCGGAAGCAGCTAAGGTAATCGAAAATTCCCAGCGTGACATTAATATTGCTTTTGTCAATGAATTGTCTAAAATTTTCAACCTTTTAAATATTGATACTCAAGAAGTATTGGAAGCTGCCGGAACCAAATGGAACTTTTTACCCTTTAAGCCGGGATTGGTAGGTGGACACTGCATCAGTGTAGATCCTTTTTACCTGGCCCAAAAAGCCCAGGAAGTGGGCTATCATCCGGAAATTATCCTAGCAGGAAGAAGGCTGAATGATTCCATGGGAAAGCATGTCGCCACAGAGGTGATCAAACACATGATGCGCAAAGACTTAAAAGTAATAGATAGCAAGGTATTGATTCTAGGTTTCACCTTTAAGGAAGATTGTCCTGATGTTCGGAATACCCGAGTAATTGATATTTATGCTGAATTAAGGAATTTTGACATAGCCGTTGATGTATATGATCCTTGGGCAAATCCTGAAGAAGTAAAACACGAATACGGAGTGGACATTATAGGTGGTAAAAACTGCCCTTCTCTTGAGGAATACTCTGCAGTGGTCTTGGCAGTAGCGCATAAAGAATTCAAAGCCTTGCCAATTCAAAAAAGCAAAAACCTTGTGGTATATGATGTTAAAGCCGTTTTGGATAAGGACAAAGTGGATGCTAGACTTTAATTTGTCATTAAAATTGTTTTTGCCTAGATGAATTCGATTTGAAAATTTCTTTTGGTTAGACAAAAAACAATTGATAAAAA
Organism: Cyclobacterium sp. L-R; assembly: GCF_056859355.1. Classification (NCBI taxonomy): domain Bacteria; kingdom Pseudomonadati; phylum Bacteroidota; class Cytophagia; order Cytophagales; family Cyclobacteriaceae; genus Cyclobacterium; species Cyclobacterium sp. L-R. Next base: position 103,969 of record NZ_JBSXOH010000065.1, on the reverse strand, counting down.
TTAAATTTTATTACTAATAGTGCCTTATAAAATGGCATTGAATCAAAAATATTACCTTTCAATAGCAAATTAGGCTATTGAAAGGTTTTTAATTCATAAATGTCATTAAAAAAACAGACGCTTTCCGGTATATTCTGGACCTTTACCGATACTTTTGTTTTAAGAGGTTTGTCCTTTATTGCATCAGTGATCCTTGCCAGACTCCTTGGTCCGACAGAGTTCGGTTTAGTGGGCATGATCAGTGTTTTTATTGCCTTGGGCAATTCTTTTGTAGACAGTGGGCTGTCTGCCTCTCTTATCCGAACCAAAAATGCCGATGAGGAAGATTATGCCACGGTTTTTTACCTAAACCTAGCCTTGAGCGTGTTTGTGTATGGCATTTTTTATTTTATAGCGCCATTAATAGCTGCTTTTTTTGAGCAGGAGATATTGGAACTTATCGTGAGGGTGTACTGCCTTACCTTTATCATTTCGGCTTTTTCTGCAGTGCAGTTGGCCATGCTAAACAAAAGAATGAAGTTTAAGCAAATCATGAAATGTAAGGTTCCCGGAACCATTTTAGGTGTCTTGGTGGGCATTTGGATGGGTTATGCAGGCTTTGGTGTTTGGAGCATTGTTTGCATGTTTATGTGCACCCAACTTGGAACCTCCCTAATGCTTTGGTTAACTTCTACTTGGACGCCAAGCTTGGTGTTTTCCAAAAAGAAACTGAAATACCATTATAATTTTGGGTACAAACTTATGCTTTCAGGGCTTATCGATACCTTTTATAAAAATGTATATAAGTTAATTATCGGTAAGTTTTTTTCGGTACAGGAGTTGGGGTATTATGAAAGGGCGCATTCTTTTAATAACCAGTCGGTAATGATGTTTACCTCGATAATCAGTAAAGTTACTTACCCCTTACTTTCTAAAATACAAGATCAAAAAGAAAGGATAGCTGTTGTGTATAGACAACTTATACAATTCTCTTTTTTTATCATTGCTCCAATGATGCTTGGTGCTGCCGCAATGGCCAAACCTTTATTTTTGTTAATATTAGGAGAACAATGGTTACCTGCTGTTCCCTTTTTTCAAATACTCTGTTTTTCTGGTATATTTTACCCTATTCATTCTTTTAATATTAATGTATTGAAGGTGTATGGTAGAAGTGATTTGTTTTTAAAGCTTGAATTGATTAAAAAAGCATTAATAACTATCAGTATCCTTATAGGATTTCAATTTGGTATTTATGGTTTAGTTTGGAGTAGTGTTTTTACTTCTTTTGTAGGTTTATTGATCAATACGCATTACAGTAGTCGAATGATTCATTACACGACTTGGGAACAAGTGAAAGATTTATTTATCACACTGGTAAAAGCAGGCTTTATGGCAGGGTTTATGTTGTTATTCGTGCTTGAGATGGCTGAGTATTCTCTTTATCTTCAGTTATTAATTTCTGGGATATTTGGATTGGTTTTCTATGTTTTACTGAATTGGATGCTTAAAAGCCCTCAATTGACTTTTGTTTTTGAACTTATAAAAAATCAAAAAAATTGATTCCTGTAACCAAACCATTTCTTCCTCCTCAGGCCGAATATGAAAAATATCTTTCTGGTATTTGGAAAAGGCAATGGCTTACCAATTCAGGACCATTGGGAAGTGAGCTTGAGATGAAATTAAAAGCCCATTTGGAGGTAAAACATCTACTCTACGTTACCAATGGAACCATAGCACTGCAGATGGCCATTAAAGCTTTGGAACTAAAAGGGGAGATAATTACTACCCCTTTCTCATTTGTAGCGACTACCAGCAGCATAGTATGGGAGGGCTGCACCCCAGTTTTTGTTGATATTGACCCTAATTCTTTAAATATAGATTCAAGCAGGATAGAGGCGGCCATTACAGAAAATACTTCTGCCATTTTAGCTACCCATGTTTACGGAAACCCTTGTGATGTAGAAGCGATCGAAAGAATTGCGCAAAAGCATGACCTTAAAGTGATTTATGATGGGGCGCATGCCTTTGGGGTTAGGATAAATGGCAAGTCTATTTTTGATTATGGAGATATATCCACTTGCAGCCTACATGCCACTAAGCTGTATCATTCTATTGAAGGCGGATTAATCATGACCAAGAATTCTGGATTGCTAAAAAAATTAGCTTATATCAGAAATTTTGGCTTTAATGGCCCAGAAGCCTTTGCTGAGTTGGGCATAAATGGTAAAAATTCAGAGTTTCATGCAGCCATGGGCTTGGCCAATTTTGGTTATATCGATGCTATTCATGAGCATAGGAAAGCATTGACGGAAAGGTATGATACAATGCTTAGGAATTTAAGGGCTAGTAAACCTGAATGGCATGGAAATGCCAGTCTAAATTATGCCTATTACCCTATTATTTTTGAAAGTTCTGAGCAAATGCTGAATAGCTTATCAAAACTTCAAGGGAATGGAATATTTGCCAGGCGTTATTTTTATCCGTCTTTGGCCACTACCTTGCCTTATGTAGAAGCCAAAGCGATGAAAATAACGGACGATATTGCCTCTCGCATTTTATGTTTGCCTTTGTACTTTGACTTAACCGTAGAAGAAGTGGACTTAATAGCTCGTTTATTACTAAGGGTTCAAAACAATTGAGTTAAAAATGAAGGAGTAAGATTTTTCATAAAAGGTTTTTTTTGAATGGCTTTTCAGTTATTTATCTAAAACCGATTCCAATTTTTTAACCAGCCTTTTAATTAAAAGCTTATCTCTAACTGATTATTTGAAAAGCTTTATAAATGCTTTATTTTTTGGTTTCCTTAATGCGCAAATTAACCTTTTAGCACCCATAATAATTTATTTAAATGGTGAAGAAGTGGATATCAATGATTATACCATTGAATCAGTTATATCGGGAATCAGAGTGTTAAGCGTAGTAGGGTTAAATTTAAAAAGGTTTCGGATTTTCAACTTATGGGATTTAATGTATTTTAGACCTAGGTTGTTTGTTTAAGATTTTTTATAGTAAGCATTGATTAATATTTGTATTAAATGAAGATAGCTCATTTTTTTAATAACAATAAATTTGTAGACAAGCACATCAAAAAATACATTGAATGTGATTTTGAAAATGATTTCTTTTATCTAAATAATGAAAATAACTATTCCGGAAGTCATAAAGACAAAGTAGTTTATCTACCTCCAGAGTCTGAAGCCTACAATTCCATAATTAATAGAATTGAGACTTATGATATTGTAATTCTTTATTACCTGAATACTGATAAATTTCGATTGATTGAGGCAATCAAGCACAGTAAAGTGAAAATTATTTGGTCTTTTTATGGTGCAGAGCTTTATTCCCTACCCAGTATTCGATTGAAAATGCTTAGTGAGAATACCCAATTGGTATTAAAGGATGAATTATCTAAATCTAATTCGGAATCAATTAAGAATGTTTTTAGATGGCTATTGTCTCCCTTTAGAAATAAAAGGACTAACCATCAATGGATAAAGAAATCTTGCAAAAGAATAGATTATTTTCTTTGGTACAACGAGTTTGAGTATGAACTCTTAAATAAACACATGGGGCAAATTCTTCCTACCTTTATGGAGGCTCCATTAAATAATGCTTTGGATAAGGTAGAACCGGACCCAAACAAAGAAAATAGCCTTTTGATTGGGAACTCAGCCTCTTATTATAACAACCATTTGGATGCTTTGGATATACTGGCCACAAATGGATACAAAGGCAAGGTTTCTTTGCCTTTTAGCTATTTAAAAAACGACAACTATGTCGCTTTAATTGAAAAGTATGCCCTTCGTTCAGGCTTGGCTTTCAAAATTATTGATGAATTCATGACCTATGCCGAATATATAGAATTTATTAATCGGCATAAGGCGGCTGTGTATCCTTCCTATAGGCAAATGGGATTGGGTAATATTTTTATTGGCATTAGATGTGGACTTAAGATTTATTTAAGCGATAAGAATCCAACTTTAAAATGGCTAAGGGAGAAGGGAATGAAAATCTACAGTATGGAACAGGATCTTTCAAATGACCTGATTAAGCATAATTTGACTTTGGAACCTGCGCATGTTGCTTTGAATAATAACCTCTATACTTCTATGGTTTCCGCTGAGCAGGATAAGCTTTTGTTTAACAAATTTAAAAGTATCATCGAATAGCTTTTGTAATATGGAGTTTCACTTGTGTAAAGATGGAAACTACTAAAAACCCTATTTATTTTGGTTGAGAACCTAAGATTTTAAAAAAAAATAATAATATTTGATTTTTATGAATTACGAAGTGAAACACAAAAAAGTTCTGGTTACCGGAGGAGCGGGTTTTATTGGCTCCAATCTAATAGATGTGCTATTAGAAAACGATAATACCGTAGTTTGTTTAGATAACTTTGCTACCGGTAAGATTGAAAATTTGAAGAATGCACAAAAAAATCCCAATTTTACTTTGATTGAAGGGGATATTCGGGATAGGGATACATGTATAAAAGCGGTGGAAGGTTGTGATTATGTGTTTCATCAAGCTGCTTTGGGTTCTGTGCCTCGGTCTATTGCCGACCCTATTACGAGTACAGAAGTGAATATTGTGGGATTTGTCAATATGTTGTTTGCAGCCAAGGAAGCAGGAGTAAAACGTTTTGTTTATGCTGCCAGTTCTTCTACCTATGGGGACCATAAAGCCCTGCCCAAGGTGGAGCATGTGATAGGGAATTCCTTATCCCCTTATGCCATTACCAAATATGTGGATGAATTGTTTGCCAAAAACTTTTCAGACATCTACGGCATAGAGACAGTAGGCTTGCGCTACTTTAATGTTTTTGGAAGAAGACAAGATCCCAATGGGGCCTATGCTGCAGTGATTCCTAAGTTTGTTTCCAGCCTAATTAAGCACGAGAGTCCAAAAATTAATGGGGATGGCAGTTATTCAAGGGATTTTACTTATATCGACAATGTGATTCAGGCCAATCAATTGGCCGCGTCAGTACCCACATCCGTTTTTAAGGAGAGAATTAAAGAATACCAAAAATCCGTTCAGGGAGTTCCGGAAGTTAGCGAAGTAGCTACTATTTCTCAAGTCTTCAACGTGGCCTATGGAGAAAGGGCCTCGCTTAATGATTTGGCAGAAGCATTGAAATTGGGGCTTTCTAAATACGATAGCGACATTGCAAATATTGAATTTCAATATGGTCCCAATAGGGCGGGCGATGTACCCCATTCTCATGCAGCTATTGAAAAAGGAAATACTATTCTGGGTTATTCCCCTAAATATTCTTTAGAAGCCGGATTGGAAGAGGCTTGCGCTTGGTATTGGGAGAATTTAAAGTGATGAAAACTAATATTTAGAAGTCAAGAAAGTAAAAATTGATCCCAAGATAGGTGAAAAGGTAGTTTAACTCGATTTGAGGGTGAAGGCAAATGATTTAGTAAATGACTTTTCTACGGCGAATGATGCTATTGGAACAACAGTTTTCCAATTCTCCGATACAAAACCTAAAGGAAGTAATTATTCAAATTACATTGATATTGTTATTTAGTAACATTAAAAACCTGGAAGTCGCTCAAAGCAACCCAAAGTTTACCCTTATAGAAGGTGATATTAGAGACAGAGAAACATGTATGATAGCGGTGGAAGACTGTGACAATGTCTTGCATTAGGCTGCTTTGGGATCTGTTCTCAGATCTATCAATGACCCAATTACTACCAATGAAATAAACGTGAGCGGTTTTCTGAATATGCTTGTGGCAGCAAGAGATTTGGAAGTGAAGCGTTTATCTATGCAGAAAGTAGCTCCACCTGGGGGGATTCAGAGGCTCTGCCTAAGATGGAAAGGTGATAGGAAAACCCTTATTCCCTTAGCGATTACTAAGTATGTCAATGAGCTTTATGCAGAAAACTTTTGTAGGGCATATAGTCTTAATACCATTGGATTAAGATGTTTCAATGTATTTGCAAGAAGGCAAGACCCAAATGGAGCTTATGCAGAATTAATCCCGCTATTTGTATGGAAATTTATGAACCATGAGAGCCCCCTAATTAATGGAGACTGTACTTTTTCGCGTCACTTTACCTACGAAGATGATGTATTTAAGAAGAACCTGCTTTGCATTACTACAGAAAATGAATCTGCCCTTAATCAGGTTTATAATAAAGATATAAGAGATAGAATGAGATAAATTAAGTTGTCTGAACTAATCAAAAAGCATCTCGCAGTTTAAGACCCATCGATTGCTAAGATATCAATTGTTCATGGTCTAAATCATAATAGAGATATTCCCCACTCCTTACCTTTAGTCGAGAAAACAGAGGAATTGCTTGGCTACAATGCAACCCATACAATTGATGAAGGAATAAAAAAGGCAGGTAGCTCGTACTGGGATAGCTTATAAAATATAAATTGAGCAATATTAATACTTTATATTGATTATTTTCCTTATATATAAAAAAGATAAATTTTCTAATATTAATAATTTTTAGATGAATTATTTAATTATATATTAGATAGTTAATAATCAAATTTAGTAAATAGAAAACAATTAATAATATATTTTTAAAAACGAATTATATTGCAAAATAGAATGAAAATTACAGTAAAATATAATATTGAAAAGCCTTATATTTTTGATTAGTATCTAATGAGTCTAAGGAAAAAAACGATAAAAGGCGTCCTATGGAATAGCTTTGAAATGTTTGGAGGTAAAATAATTCAAATTATTATTACCATAATACTAGCTAGAATGCTTACTCCTGAAGATTTCGGAATTATTGGCTTATTAGTAATCTTCACAGAACTTTCAAAAGTAATATTAGACAGTGGGTTTTCTCAAGCTTTAATTAGAAAACAGGATGCTGATCAAGCCGATTTTACGTCGATATTTTATTTTAATATTCTTGTTGGAATAGTAGTTTATATGCTTCTATATTTTTTATCGCCATTAATTAGCGACTTCTATAATTATCCCGAATTAACAAATATCTCAAGAGTTGTTTTTTTAACTATTTTCATTAACTCTTTTGGTATAGTCCAAAATGCTAAAATTATAAAAGAAGTCAATTTCAAGATACTTGCAAATAGAACCATACTGGCAAATTTGTTGGCAGGAATACTAGCAGTATATTTAGCATTTAAAGGATTTGGTGTTTGGGCTTTAATTCTGCAAATGGTTGTAGCGTCTTTTTTAAGAGTTGTATTGCTGTGGACATTTTCTAATTGGTTGCCTTCAATAAGTTTTAGTATAAATCCTATACGAAGGCTGTTCGCTTTCAGTGGGAATTTAATGGTTTCCGGTATTTTTGACGTTATCGCATCAAATATTCAAACGTTATTAATTGGGAAGTTTTATACAAAAGCTGATTTGGGCTTTTACACTCAAGGTAAGCAACTTACAGTTATTCCTTCACAAAATCTCACGACAATAGTCCGAAATGTAACTTATCCAACTTTATCTGTAATTCATGATAAAACTGTTCAGCTTAAAAATGCTTATAGAAAAGTTATAAGAATTGCGGTTTTTGTTGTATTCCCATTGATGTTAAGTTTGATGGCAATTGGTGATAAATTAATACCTTTTTTATTAGGAGATGTTTGGAAGCCAGCTATTCCATATTTTATGCTATTGTGCATTACAGGGGCAATATTTCCATTATATTCCGTTAATCAAAATATTTTTTTAATTAGAGGTAATAGTAAATTACATCTAAAGATTTCTCTTTTACTAAGAATTCTTACTTTTGGATCAATATTAATAACTATTTGGCATAGTGTTCTAATTTTAGTAATTGGTCAGGTAGTAGCAACAGTTATAGGGACTGTAATTGTAATGTATTATTCTGGACGTGAAATTGGTTATAAATTAACAGAACAATTTGAGGATATTTCTGGAACTATTTTAATTTCTGCTACTTTATTTAGTTTATTGTATTATTTATGTTATAAATTTTTGACAATTAGTGACTTATGGGTATTGATTATACAGTTTATAGGTGGTTTAATTTTGTTTTTAATGATTGCATTGACTCTAAAATTAAGAGTCATAGATGATTTAAAAGAAATATTGTTTGCTTTAAAAAATAAAGATGTCAATAATTCTAATGAAAGTATCTAAAATAGCTTTGTATTTATTTTTTTATAACAATCTTTTTATTTCATGAATAAGAGTTGGTACATAGGCAATCTGAATATATATTCGTTACCGGGGACGCTATTTATATTGTCTTTTTTAGTCTCATTTTATAGCTTATATCTATCATTTATTAATGCTTATGAAAGTAACTTAGAATTTCTTTTTATTATTCCTTCTGCGTTTACTTTTTGTTTATGGTTCTTTTCTTCTCATAAAATATATTATGGCCCGGGTTTAATAGTTATGCATTGCATAATGTTTTTGAGGTATGTGTTTTTTTTTCCATTTTATATACTCAGTGATTACGAATCTGATATAATTCCAAGAACTTTAATTAGCGAATATGTATATCATTCCTACTATATCATTTTAGTAGAAATGTTCGTGATCTTTATAACTATTAAGTATCTCGCAAAAGGAAATAATGGTTTAATAATTTTTAAAAAAAAATCAAATCCTTTATTTATTTTTTTATTAGTATCGTTTTCATTAGGGGTTATAACTCTTTTTCCTGAACTTTTAATTAACTTCAATTTTGTATTTGACTCTTCAAGATATGCAGATCCTTCATATTCATTTGGAGATGAAGAAGTGGTTTATGGTCCTACCTTTGGCCTTGAATTAATTAAATTTTCTATTATTTTTTTAAATTTATATTTATTTGAAAAGTTTTGCTGGAAATTTCATTCAAGCAAAAAAAACTTATTTATTTTTCTTTCAATACTTTCAATACTCTTTTTCACTTTATTTTATATAGGAGTAAGTAGGGCCAGTATTTTGTTACCTTTTTTATCATATTTTTTTATAGTATCTAAATTTTATAAAGAATTTAGTAAGAAAATTTTGATTTTCATTTCAATATATTTTTTTATCCTTATGTTAACTCTTACAATTTATAAGCAGTTTCGTACTAGTTCTATATCTGAAGGTGTAGGGGATTTAATTGGACCTGCTTACTTTTCAAATTTTGTTAATGACTATACAAGTAGCTTTCCAAGTATTTATCAAGGATTATATGGATTTAGTCAGTATGGTGAAAAGAATTATGGTGAGCTTATAGCAAATGACTATTTAAGTTCTATTCCTTTAGTTCATAGATTTGCAAATATGGATAATAGGACTAGTACTATTTTTAATGAAAAGATAGCAATCTTTCTTGATAGGGCAAGTTTCAGGATATTGCCTATGAGTATTCAAGGATATATGCATTTAGGTTTATTATTCTTTTTTATTTATCCTTTTCTTACAGTCCTTTTAATTATTCATTTTGATTCATTTTTCCGGCGTTCAAAAGATGTTTATACATCTTATGCATTTGCATTAGTTTCTGTTGGGATTGGATTTAGTATTGGTTACATATTCACCTATCATGTCATAGGTCGAATTTTCAAACTTTTTTTACCTATGATATTATTAGTGTTTGTCAATAATAAAAAAATTAAATTTTGATTTGATTTGATTTTTTTTATTTATATTTAAAAATTAATAAATTGTTGAATTGGTTGTATTTTAAGTTAAATCTTGATGAAAATTCTTGTTGTTGGTAATGGTTCTATTGGTGTTTACGAAGATATTTCTTTTTTTATAAATAATCATACTGGATATTTTTTGCAAGATATAAGTGAAGTTCATTCTGTTAGTTTTACACAAAGTGCTACGGTTTATGACCAAAATAATAATTTATTGAATTTTGATCTAGTTACTCATTCTTTAAACTTTGTACTTCTTCCTAATATAAAATCACTTTCCTTCTTTATTAAAATATTTCAATTGATAAAAAGTAATGATTTTATATACATTTTCTACCCAGGCATTGTCGGTAAAATTATGGCTTATGTCGCTAATTTATTGGGAAAGCCAATTGGGCTTTATATAAGGGGGCAGTATTATAATCAAAGTTTCATTGATCGGATTATTTTGAATAGGGCAAAATTCATTCTCGCTGTTTCTCCATCATTATCAGAGGATCTTTTAAGATTTTGTGATAATGTTGATGTCATAAAACCTATGATTAGTATTCAACTGGCTGATTTTAATCTTAACAGAAATTACAATACTCCTAAATCATGGAATCTTCTTTTTGTGGGTAGAGTTGAAGAAAGAAAAGGCATATATGAGTTAATTGAAATTGCTAAGCATCTTCAATTAAAAAATTTCCAATTTGTATTAAATATAGTTGGGGGGGGGGATTTATTTGATGAAGTAAAAGCTCTTATTAATCAATTAAATCTTCAAGAATATATAATGTTGCATGGTTTGATTTCAGATAAAGATTCATTGATGTTAATGTATGATAATGCCGATGCTTTTATTTTTACATCTCATGATGAGGGTTTTCCTAGGGTGCTTTACGAGGCAATGGCAAGTGGGTTGCCTATTTTTACCACATTTGTTGGTGGGATTTCTGGAAGAATGAAGCATCTTTTTAATTGTATTGAAATTCCTGTTAAAGATTCTACAAAAGCTGGAGTTATAGTTAATCAATATTTGGATCAGGTAGGAGTTCTAGAAGAAGTTGGAAGAAAAGGACAAGAAACTTTAAAAGAAATTATAAATGGATCCTTATTATCGCATGCTGATTTACTTTTAAAAAAAATTGATCAATGAAAAGTAAGTTTATTAAATATTGGAATTTAGAACCTCTTGGGTTAATCAAATTTTTGAGTGTTTTCATCAGGGTACTTTATGTTTCTGTTTTTGAAAAAATGTCCAGTTTTTTTTGGAAGTTTAATTTAGGAAAAGTGGGAAATAACTTAATTGTACAAAAGGGAGTTTCTATTCGATATCCTAGTAATCTTATTTTGGGTGATAATGTTTCTTTAGGTAGGGAAGTTAGTATATTTTCTGAATTTCCTGAAAGTGAGTTGATTATTGGAAATAATTCTCAAGTTAATAAATGGGTTCAACTTGATTTTAGTGGTAATCTTACAATAGGTGATCGTGTAGTTATTTCTGAGCATGTTAATATTATGAGTCATGATCATGGTCTTAATCCATTTTCAAAACCTAATAAGTTATCTAAAGTGATAAGTAATGGAGTTTGGATAGGTGCAAATGCAATAATTCTACCTCATGTACAATTTATTGGTGAAAATTCCATTATTGCAGCAGGCTCAATAGTTACAAAAAATGTTGATTCTAATACCATAGTAGGTGGTAATCCAGCTAAGGTTCTCCGTAATATTATATGAAAATTTTCCATCCACTTTTATGTTATTATCCATCGCAAGCGGGAGGACCTGCTAATACCTTGTATTGGTTAAATTCTGCAATTAATAAAAAGGAATTTGATGTTTCTGTTTTATCTACAAACTTTGGGTTAGATCCTCTAAAATCCCTTCATGATGTGTCAAATACTATAAATTCTCCAGGTCATCAAGTTTTGTTTTTGGATAGCAGTAGTATAAAGTTTTTAAAATATGGATTTGATTTAATAAATGAAAGTGATGTTGTTCAATTTTCCAGTATCTTTTTCCTTCCGACCTTACCTCTATTGATTAAAGCTACATTTAATAGGAAAAAAGTTATTTTATCACCTAGAGGTGAACTCTATCCAGCAGCTTTAAAAATTAAAAGTTTTCAGAAAAGAATATTTCTTTTTTTTATAAAAATCTTTCAAACTAAATTAATTTTTCACGCTACAAATAATTTTGAATCTAATATTATTAATAAATATTTCCCTAGAGCCAAAGAGATAATTACTATTCCTAATTACGTTAAAATGCCACTTAAACAAAACGTAGAAATTATAAATGGGCAGCTTTTATTTATTGGTAGAATAAATCCAATCAAAAATATTGATGTTTTGATAAAATCAGTTGTTTTATCTCAGAAGCTTTCGAAGGTTAAATTGAATCTTTTAATTGTTGGTTCAGCTCGTTTGCCATACGAAATAGCTTATGAAAAACGGTTAAAACAACTTGTCAAAACCCTAGATATTCAAGATTCTGTTACTTTTATGGGACACGTTCAGGGTAGTTATAAAGATAAACTTATAGCCTCTTCGCAGGCATTGGTTTTGCCATCACAATCTGAAAATTTCGGTAATGTAGTTTTAGAAGCATTGGCGCAAGGTACACCAGTTATCGCTTCAAAAAATACCCCTTGGCAATCTTTAACAAAATTTAATGCAGGCTATTGGACTGAGGGTTCCATAGATGGAATTTCTAAATCTATAGTTCAATTAATTGACCTACCTAAAATTGATTATTTGAAAATGAGGGATAGAGCCTATTCCTTATGTCTTAATAATTTTGATATTAAATCTAATATATTTCATTGGGAAAAGTTATATAAACAATTATTACATGTTCAAAAATAAAACACTTTTAATTACTGGAGGGACTGGGTCCTTTGGGAACGCGGTTTTAAACCGTTTTTTAAACACCGATCATTTTAGTGAAATTCGCATTTTTTCTCGTGATGAAAAAAAGCAACACGATATGCGGGTTGCTTTAAATCATCCCAAACTAAAATTCTATATTGGAGATGTTCGGAATTATGACAGTATAGAAAGAGCCATGAGAGGGGTGGATTATGTATTCCATGCCGCTGCGCTTAAACAAGTACCATCTTGTGAATTCTTTCCTATAGAGGCAACTAAAACCAATGTATTTGGTACACAGAACGCCATAGATGCTGCTATTAAAAATAATGTTGAGAAAATTATATGTCTAAGTACTGACAAAGCGGCTTACCCAATTAATGCAATGGGGATTTCCAAAGCACTAATGGAAAAGGTAGCTATTGCAGCTTCAAGAAATATACCAAAAAATGCCACCACGGTATGTTTGACCAGGTATGGTAATGTCATGGCCTCTAGAGGTTCGGTTATTCCTTTGTTTCAACAACAAATAAAAAACGGTGAAGTACTTACCATTACAGATCCAAGCATGACACGTTTCTTGATGTCCTTAGAAGATGCTGTTGATTTGGTGCTTTTTGCCTTTGAGCATGGGAATCAAGGAGATCTTTTTGTGAATAAGGCTCCTGCAGGTACAATTGGAGACTTAGCCCAAGCACTATTGGAATTGAATAATGCGGAAAATGAAATCAAGGTCATTGGTACACGACATGGAGAAAAGTTGTATGAAACTTTGTGTACGCGTGAAGAAATGTTAAAAGCAAAGGATATGGGAGATTTTTATAGAATTCCAGCTGATAACCGAGACCTTAATTACAATCAATACTTTTTTGAAGGTGAAAAAGACATCTCTAAAGTTGAAGATTATCATTCACATAATACTGAGCAATTAGACGTAAATGGAATGAAAGAATTGTTGAGCAAGTTGCCTTTAATTAAGAGAGAAGTTTTTGGTGAAAAGGATGTGGACCAATATGAAGGATAAAATTTTATGAAAGATCCTAAAATTATTAGTGGAGGTATTCATTCAGATGAACGAGGTAGTATTTCCTTTATAAATGAATTTGATTTCTCGGAAGTTAAAAGATTTTATAATATTTATCATTCATCAACTGAAGTCGTTAGGGCCTGGCAAGGTCATAAAGAGGAATCCAAATGGTTTTATGTCAGTTCAGGTTCTTTTAAAATTGTTTTGGTTAAAATTGATAATTGGGATTTAGGACGCACGGCCAATTTACCCTTAGAATTCCACCTTGAATTTTCAAAACCCCAGATATTATTTATTCCAGGGGGGTATGTTAATGGTTTTCAAGCAACTACCTCAGATTCTAAGCTTATGGTTTTTTCTGATTTTACTATCGAGGAATCTAAGAATGATGATTTCAGGTTTGATAAAAATTTATGGTATAAGTGGTAAATAAAACAGCAATACAAACAGTTTAAAAGAAATGAGTAAATTAAAAGTAGTAACGGTTTTAGGGACTCGACCTGAAATTATTAGGTTAGCAGAATGTATTAAAAAATGTGATCTATTTTTTGATCACGTTTTGGTGCATACAGGTCAAAATTACGACTATACCTTAAATGAAATATTTTTTGAAGATTTAGATTTGAGAAAACCTGATCATTTTTTAAATGTTGCAGGTAACCATTTGGGAGAAACAATTGGTAATGTTATTGCCAAATCCTACGAAATACTTACTTTGGAAAAACCCGATGCCCTATTGGTTCTTGGAGATACCAACAGTGTGCTTTGCACGATTGCTGCAAAAAGGTTGAAGATTCCCATCTTTCATATGGAGGCAGGAAATAGGTGTTTCGATCAAAATGTCCCGGAAGAAATAAATCGTAAAATTTCTGATCATATTAGTGATATTAATTTAACCTATACCGAACATAGTCGGAGATACTTGTTAAGTGAAGGGTTCAGAAAGGACCACGTATTTGTTACAGGATCCCCATTAAGAGAAGTTTTAAATAAATATCAAGATAAAATTAAAGGCAGTGATGTCGTTGAAAGGTTAAAACTTGAAACCGGTAAATATTTGGTTGTAAGTGCTCATAGAGAAGAGAATATTGATTTAAAAAACCACTTTGAACTATTAGTAAAAGGATTAAACGCTGTTGCTGATAAATACAAATTTCCTATAATTTTCTCTACTCATCCAAGGACCAGAAAAAGGATTGAAAATAATAATATTACCTTTCACCCTTTAATTAGCAACATTCCACCATTGGGATTTTTTGATTATGTGAAATTGCAACAAAATGCTTTTATCGTCTTATCAGACAGTGGAACTATAAGTGAAGAGTCTGCTATGATGGGGTTTCCGGCAGTAAGTATCCGTACAAGTACAGAAAGACCAGAGGCTATTGATGCAGGTACAATAGTATTGGGTGGAATTACGGAGGAACAAATATTAAACAGTATTGAAATTTCCTCTAAGCTACCTGTTAGTGATGTTGCTAATTTACCAGTGGAGTACAATGTGCCTAATACCTCTGAAAGGGTTGTAAAAGTTATTCAAAGTTATACATCCATAGTTGATAGAGTAATCTGGAATAAATAGAAATAAAACATGAAGAAGATTTTAGTTATAGGTTCAAAAGGAATGGCTGGCCATATTATCAAGTCATATTTAAATGAGTTGGGAATTTATGAAATTTGGGGGATGGCACGTGGTGCTGATGAGGTGGGGAATTTTATACATTTAGATGTTGGGAAAACTGAAAAGTTAGAACAAATTCTAAATGAAAATAAGTTTGATTTTGTGATCAACTGCATAGGTTTATTAAATAAAACGGCAGAAGACAATCCAGATCAAGCTATTTTTTTTAATAGTTATTTCCCTCACTTTTTATCGGCTTTAGGTAAAAAAATTGGTTTTAAATTAATTCATATCAGCACTGATTGTGTTTTCTCAGGAAAAGAAGGGGGCTATGTAGAAGATAGCTTTAAAAATGGTATTGGATTTTATGCACAATCAAAAGCACTTGGAGAAGTAATCAACGATCGTGATTTGACTTTTAGAACTTCTATCATTGGACCTGAATTAAAATCAGATGGAATAGGTCTATTCCATTGGTTTATAAATCAAACCAATCCAATTTCCGGTTACAAAGAAGCTTATTGGACGGGCGTCACAACTATTGAATTAGCTAAGGCAATTCATGAAGCAATAAAACAAGAATTAAAAGGTTTATATCATCTTGTAAATGGTGATAAAATTGCAAAATATGATTTACTAAAGTTGTTTAATCAAACTTTTAAGGAAAATAAAATTAAAATTGAAGGAAAATCTGATTATAAGGTTGATAAAAGCCTTGTAAACACAAGGTCTGATTTTAATTATGAAATTCCTTCTTATGAAACCATGATCGAACAAATGAAAGATTGGATGGTTAACCACCCATCTTTTTATTTACATTATAAATTTTGATTAATTGAAAATTCTTATTATTACCCAATATTTTTGGCCAGAAACTTTTCGCATAAATGATTTAGCGTTAGGCCTAAAGGAAAGGGGGAATGAAGTTCAAGTGCTTACCGGTAAACCAAATTACCCAAGTGGGAATTTTTATCCAGGCTACAATTTTTTCAAAAAGTCGGAAGAAGATTGGCAAGGAATAAGGATACACAGGAGTCCTTTAATCACGAGAGGAAGTGGATCTGGTATTAAGCTAATGATTAATTATTTATCATTTGCATTTTTAGCTTCTTTTCGAGGTATATTTCTTAAGGAAAAATATGATTTAATTTTTGTTTATGAGCCTTCCCCTATTACTGTTGGCATTCCAGCAGTTTTTATTGGGAAAAGGCTTAATATACCTATTTATTTTTGGGTTCAGGACCTGTGGCCTGAAAGTGTTTCTGCAGCTGGTCAATTAAATAATCGGTTTATTTTAAGACAGCTTGATAAGGTGACAAAATGGATTTACCATAATTCTAAAAAGGTTCTCATCCAATCAGAAGGGTTTCGGGAATACATTCTCAATCAAGGTGTACCGAATGATAAAATAATTTATTATCCTAATTCTACCGAATCATTTTATAATATAGTACCTCCAAATAATGAAATCGAAAAATTAATCCCTAAGGTTCCATTTTGTGTAATGTTTGCAGGGAATATTGGTGAGGCCCAAGATTTTGAAAATATAATTGAAGCAGCAAAGATTATAAAAGAGAGAAACTCGGATATTCATTTTGTTATTCTAGGAAATGGAAGGAAAAAGGAATTTGTAATACAAAAAATCAAAGAGTATGATTTGATTAGTAATTTTCATTTACTCGGAGCCTATCCAGTTAATAATATGCCTGATTTTTTTGCAAGTAGTGATGCACTCTTGGTTAGTTTAAAGAAAAGTAAAATATTTTCTTTAACCATTCCTTCGAAAGTTCAATCCTATTTAGCATGTGGTAAACCTATTATTGGAGCTCTTGACGGTGAGGGTGCAAATGTAATTTTGAAGGCAAAGGCTGGACTTGTAGCTACCGCAGGTGATTCTAAGAGCTTAGCTGACATTATATTGCAACTATATTCTCTTTCGCCTCAAGAACGAAGTGAAATGGGGTTTAACGCTAGAGAATATTTTAATGAAAATTTTGAAAGAGAATTGTTACTAGATAAATTAATACAGATTTTTGAGGAAAAATAGAACCATGAAATTAGTAATAACCGGCATTTCAGGTTTCGTAGGCCAAAACCTATATAAATTCCTGAATAATAATGGCAAAGGAGATATTCTATCGCTAAGTAGAAACGCTGGGGATGGAAAAGAGGTTTTAACCTATGAAGGTTTCTTTGCTGACTCCACCGTTTCAGCATCTCATTATATTCACCTAGCTGGAAAAGCACATGATTTAAAAAAGACAAGCGACGATCAGGCTTATTTTGATGTTAATTTTGGCTTGACAAAAAAGCTTTATGATAGGTTTCTAGCAGATCCTGAGGCAAAGAACTTTGTGTTTATTAGTTCTGTCAAGGCATGTGCGGATACAGTAGAGGGTTGGCTTACAGAAGAAACGAAATGTGATCCTGTTACCCCTTACGGGAAATCCAAACTTCAAGCGGAGGAATACATACTTAAGAACCTGCCTGCTGACAAACAGGTATATATCCTTAGACCATGCATGATTCACGGTCCAGGAAATAAAGGTAATCTTAATTTACTATTTGCCTTTGCTAAAAAAGGGTTGCCATTTCCATTGGCTGCCTTTGATAATCAACGTTCTTTCTTGTCAGTGGACAATCTTTGTTGGGTTATTCTCCAATTATTAAATAAAGACATTCCATCAGGGGTTTATCAGGTAGCAGATGAAGGTACCTTCTCTACCAATCAATTGATCCGATTAATGGCGGGCTCCCTAAACAAGAAAGCAAGACTTTGGAAGATACCTACCTCATTGATTATTGCGGGTGCAAAGGTAGGGGATAAGCTTCATTTGCCTCTTACTTCCGAGCGCTTGAAAAAATTAACTGAAAGTTATAAGGTGAGCAATAAAAAATTACTAAAGCAGTTGGGCAGTACATTGCCGCTAAGTGCTGAAAAAGGCTTAAAGAAAACCTTTGATTCTTTTAAAGCTAACAAATGATATAAATTGCCAATTACCCAAAACAATTGATAAGCTACCGGTTTTCCGTTTTGGATTGCTTGTAGCTTTTTATTTTTAAATTCACCTATCCTGAATTTTGGCTAAAGCCGAATGATTTGGTTTATAGTAAAGAATGGGCTAAAGCCCAATCCTATTGAATTTTTTGTTTATTGGTTAAAATTACCAAAAGGATAAAGAACCTCTATTCATAAATTGCTCATTTCTTCAGTTGGATACAGTATACAGCCACCTTATTAATGAAATGCCTCCTGCTTCAGCTGAAGAAATAATAAGAATTCTTTTTCATGAATTGCCTCCTGCTTCAGCTGGAGGTAAAAAGGGTTCTATAAATATCCTTGGCTTTAGCCAAATCGCTTCATATTCTTCCTGAAATGTATTTCGTTTATGATGCTCTTCTTGATTTCTAATATAATCCCTGACCTTGTTAAGCTTTGATTCAGAAACAGAAACTGCAAAATATTCATCCTGCCATTCAAATTTCTCTTGGGTAAGCTTATTTTTATTGATCCAAAAAGAAGATTCTCCTTTAATCAATTGCATTATTTTTTGAATGGTTTGGTCTATTCCTAAAGATATTAGGCAGTGACAATGGTCTGAGTGTCCGTTGATGTGATCTATAAAAATCCCTTTTTTTACCGAATTTTCTTTAATATGCTTCCAAACCTTAATTCTTAATTCTCTTGAATCAAGGAATGGCAACCTACCTTTGGTGCTCCAAACAAAATGGATATAAACTTTTACAATTGGCATTCGTAAAATGGAAAATTGTTTGATTAAATTTAATAAATCCTCCGAAATATACTCCTATATCTAGCTAAAATGTAGGGCAATCAATTTACATTCTATTACCATCTATAGTTAAATCACGCCGTACTCCATCTAACTTTACCTGTCCTAAATTCTGGCTAAAGCCGAATTAATTGGTTTATATTAAAGAATGGGCTAAAGCCCAATCCAATTGAATTTTTGGTTTATTGGTTAAAATTACCAAAAGGATAAAGAACCTCTATTCATAAATTGCTTATTTCTTCAGTTGGATACACTATACAGCCACCTTTTTAATGAATTGCCTCCTGCTTCAGCTGGAGGTAATATAGTTTCTATAAATATCCTTGGCTTTAGCCAAATCTTTTGTTCTTGAATTTCCCTTTCCCTTTGAGATTTTGACGATCTAGCCTGTTCTCTAACCCGAACTCAAATCAATAATAAACCACTGACACTAGAGTTTTTTAAAGTTTCCTTATATTTGCGCTTCCAAAACCAAATTTTTATGTACTATTTTATTCTTTTTCTATTGCTTTTAGCTGCCCAGCTAGTCTATTTTCAAATTGCGAAGAAATTTGCCATTATAGATAAACCCAATGAACGTTCCTCTCATACCAAACCTACGATCAGAGGAGGGGGAGTTGTATTTGTATTGGCTGTTTTTCTAGCTTGGGTAATGGGGGCAGCAACATGGCCATTGGCTTTGGGAATATTGCTGGTAGGTGTAGTGAGTATGGTAGATGATATTCAGCCTTTGCATCAACTGCCTAGAATTACCGTGCATTTATTAGCGACAGGTCTATTAATCTTTGACATCAGTCAGGGTACCTCCTTAGGGTACTGGATTCCGGTCCTCTTCTTTTTATTGATAGGGTGGACCAATTTATTTAATTTTATGGATGGCATCAATGGAATTACGGTATTATATGCCCTGGTTTCACTGCTTACATTCTATCAACTTCCTTTCTTGGCTTCAGATCAGGAATTGATCGTTTTGGTAGGCATGTCATGTGTTATTTTCGCTTGGTTTAATGTTCGTAAAAAGGCCAAAACCTTCGCTGGTGATGTAGGTAGTATTAGTATGGCAATGGTACTAGGCTACCTGATGATTAAAGTTGTTTTTATTACGGGAAATCCATTTTATTTGTTTTTCTTTAGTTTGTATGGAGTAGATGCTTGTATGACCATTTTTGTCCGCTTGTCCAAACGGGAAAATATATTCCAACCACATCGTACTCATTTGTATCAGTACCTTGCCAATGAAAAAGGATTCAATCATTTGGTCATTTCATTTGCCTATGCATTTTTGCAATTGTTTATTAATTTTCTCTGGTTATATGCCATTGGTTTGGAAGAAATTCAATGGGTACCCGGATTGATTTTTGTTGTCATTTTACTTCTTTTTTATTATTTTTTACGTAAATATGCCAAGCCTGCAGAAAAAAATATTGAACTCAGCTAAATTTTACTTTTTATCAAAAATTTAAAAATTAAATTTTAAATTAGGAAAAGTGTATGTTCAATAATTAAAACTGTAATTGGATTTTGTTGATTTTAAAATTAGAGTTTAAGCGTTATTAGTTTAAAAAAAACCTTTTGGTATTGTTTCTGAATCGCTTAGATTTGCCTTCTATCCTTTTACTATGGCGGGTAGCAAATGTTTAAAAATGACTAAAGAAAAAGGAAAAATTTATTTGTCTTCTCCTCAATTTACAGGTGAGGAAATTGAATTTGTACAGCGTGCTTTAGATCAAGAAAACATAGCTACAAATGGAATTTTTATCAGGCAATTTGAGCAAGCGATTGAAAACCGGTTTAAATCCCAACACACTGTAGCCTTAAACTCAGGAACTTCTTCCATTCATCTTTCACTACATTTGTTAGGAGTGGGAGTGGGAGATGAAGTGATCTGCCAAACCTTTACCTATATAGCCTCTACAAATCCGATTTTGTATTTGGGTGGCACACCGATTTTTGTGGACAGTGAGGAAAGCACATGGAACATGTGTCCTGAGAAATTAGAACAAACCATAAAAGAACGTATTGCTAAAGGTAAAAAACCAAAAGCTATTATTGTTGTTAACCTTTTTGGTATGCCTGCAAATTGGCCCAGGTTATTAGAAGTAGCCAAGACTTATGACATTCCTTTAGTAGAAGATGCAGCAGAGTCCGTGGGCTCAAAAATTGGAGACCAGTTTACCGGGACTTTTGGAGATTTAGGCATCTATTCCTTCAATGGGAACAAAATCATTACCACAGGAGGTGGCGGTGCCTTATTGACCAATAACAGATTTTGGGAAAAAAAGTCTCGATACCTTTCTACACAGGCAAAATTAGATTTCCCTCATTTTGAACATATTGAAATGGGGTTCAATTATAAAATGACCAATATTTCTGCTGGTATTGGCTTGGCACAATTGGCAGTGTTGGAAAACAGAATCCAAAAAAGAAGAAGCATTTACGATTATTATAAATTGAATTTAGCTTCTTTACCGGGAGTAATGTTCTTGAAAGAGCCTGAAGGTTATTTTTCTAATAGGTGGTTGACTACCATCGTTATTAATCCGGAAATTACCGGTTTTGAAGTTACTGACTTGCGAGAATTTCTATTAAAGGATGGGATTGAATCCAGATTTTTATGGAAACCAATGCACCTCCAACCCATGTATAAGGGAGCAAGCTATTCTGGAGGTGACATAGCAGAAAATTTGTTTTCAAATGGTATTTGTTTACCAAGCGGATCAGGATTGGTTGAGATGGACCTTGATAGAATTATCAATGTTGTTTATAGATTACATAAAGAGGTAATCTGGAACTCTGAGAAATCGGTTTAATGAGGGGATTATGACTAAGCGGTTATTTGATTTAATAGTTTCTTTTGTCTTGCTTGTCTTTTTTATACCAATTATGCTGTTTATTTCTGTAGTGCTTTTTTGGGAATACAAGGGCAAAGTTTTTTTTATACAGAAGAGAACTGGTAAAAATGGAAACATTTTTTATTTGCTTAAATTCAAGACCATGTCGGATACTTGCAGTGCTGATGGTCATCTTTTGGCAGATGCATACAGATTGACTCCAATTGGTGCGGGTTTAAGAAAAACTTCTTTGGATGAATTGCCACAATTAATTAATGTGATAAAAGGCGAAATGAGCCTTGTAGGTCCGAGACCTCTACTTCCGGAATACTTGCCTTTGTATTCATCGGAGCAAAATAAAAGACATGAGGTTTTGCCTGGAATTACTGGTCTAGCACAAGTGAAAGGGCGTAATACCATTGATTGGAACACAAAATTCAAATATGATGTTTGGTACGTTCGCAATAAAAATTTTTTATTGGATCTAAAAATTTTGCTTTGGACGGTCAAGCCCATTCTTATGCGGGAAAATATAAATTTTAACAATACCGTGAGTGCAGAAAGATTTACGGGCTAAAAATTCTAACCTCAAACCTCAATTTTACATGTATATATTCGGAGCCTCAGGCCAAGCGAGAGCAATAATAGACATTTTGGATCCTGATATAAAAATCTCAGGTGTATTTGATGATGACCCTAAAATTAAAGATGTACTTGGCTTTAAAGTGAATGGGCCTGTTCCTGAGGATTTCGAATTTGATGCACCACTGTTTATTGCGATTGGAGATAACAAGCGCAGAAAGCTTTTGCAAGAGAAGTTTCAGAAAAGAACCAGTTTCGGTATCATAGTGCATAAGTCAGCAATTGTTAGCAGACGTACTACAATTGGTGAAGGAACAGTAATAATGGAAGGAGCCATAGTAAAAGTAAACACATTTATTGGCAAACAAGTGATAGTAAATACCAGCTCATCGGTAGATCATGATTGTGTAGTAGGAGATTATGTACATATAGCTCCACAAGCTACTTTATGCGGGGGCGCTGAAATTGGTGAAGGTACACTTGTAGGTGCAAACAGTACGGTATTGCCAGGTGTGAAGGTAGGGAAATGGTGCACAATAGCTGCAGGCGCAGTAGTAAGTAAGAACCTTCCGGATGGGGCTATTAAGAGGAGACAAGATTAAATCATTTTCACTATTTTTTAATGGCCTATTTCTGGCCTCTAAAAGTATTTTAATTATAGAATTGGACTAATAAGCTACCAAGAATTTCTAGTCCTTTCAATTTTGTACATTTTTAAATACCCTTATTATTTATAATACCTAAAGAGAAAGACTCTTCAGGTAAATACAGTATATTTGCGGTTGATTATAGGATAAAAATAGTTTTAAGTACTATTTATCTTGTTTCTTTGTCAATTAATTTCAATAAACGATCAGGAATAGTTTTTATACTTTCAAATTCTATTTTACGATAAACCCCGTAAAATAGGAGTTTTCATAGCTAAAAAATCGTAGTAATATAGATCAAAACTTATTTGGGGATTTATTTATAACAGGTACATGAAGGTCATATTCTTTTAAAATAATGTTTTAGATGGTTTGATTGAAAATGGCTTGTTTGAACCCTTTCCCCGCTTGAACTATATAAGGTTTCGGAAAATATAAAATCCTGCCTTATTAAGGTGATCTAAGAATAAGTACCTATTAACAATAGGGTATGTTACTGATTTGATTGTATAAATTAACGCCTAAACTGGGGTTGATTGTAGCTTGGCTATTGCTTTAAGTGAAATTATTAGGTTAGTTAATAAATTAACTACTTCGTAATTTTTCGCTGAATACTATAGTTTTATGGGTTTTATATTATATTTACTTAGTTCATAATTTCGGTATATATATTGCTTAATTATTAGTTTAAATTTCAACAGATTTGGAAAAAGTGCTAACATCAAAATTAAACCCACTCAGGAATTTTTTAAAGAACGACAAACATATTCACCCTTTGCTCATTTTATCGGTGGATATTTTTATAGTATTTGCTTCCTTTTCTTTTGCCTATTTAATCATTGGTGGATTTGGTTTTGACCAAATGGAGTTTGTACCTTATATATTGGTGACCGGTTGCTTTTGTGCCATAGCCTTGCCGGTGATTTATTTTTCAAAACTGCATACTGGACTGCTTAGGTATTCAAATTCCACAGACCTCTTCCATATCTTTGTAGCCGCATTGGTCTTTACCTTATTGTTTATTGTTTTCTATTATGGTATAGGGCAACGCTGGATCTCATTGAATACTAGGTTTTTGATGTTGGTCTTGCTCGTTAATTTCTTTATTGTCTCCACTTTATTGATAGCCTTTAGATTATTGGCCAAAGCGACTTTTCTAATTCTGATGAGTAAAATGACCAATAGAGCAATTCATAGGGTGTTGATTTTTGGCTCTGATCAAAATGCGGTATTGGTTAAACAGGCATTGACCAATGATCCCGACATCCACTATATAGTGGAAGGATTTATAAGTACAGATAGAAGTATGCTCAATAATTACCTTGAGCAAAAGAAAGTCTATCATATTAAAGAGCTTGGCAGGCTTGAAAAGCAAAAAAATATTCAGGAACTGTTAATCACCAACGAAAACCTGAATGAAAGGGAAAAACGGGTAGTGATTGAAAGATGCATTCGTTTGGGAATTAAAGTGCTCACCATACCACCGGCTAAAAACTGGCTTTCTGCCGAACTGCCAAGTAAGCAGATCAAAAAGCTCCGAATTGAGGACTTGTTACAACGTAAACCAATTGTAATAGATCAACAAAAGGTGCAAAGTGACCTTGAAGGTAAAAGGGTTTTGGTGACTGGTGCTGCTGGATCTATTGGTTCTGAAATTGTCCGACAAGTGCTCTCTTACAAACCTGCCTTGCTGATATTGTGCGACCATGCAGAATCACCCTTGCATGAGATACAACTGGCCATGGAAGATGAATTTCCAAACGCTAAAATGGAAGTAGTCCTGGCAGATGTGAGCAACTATGAAAGGATGCACAAGCTTTTCAATGTGTGTAGGCCTCAGATCGTCTATCATGCTGCTGCCTACAAGCATGTGCCAATGATTGAAAACAATCCATTTGAGGCCATATCGGTGAATGTAGGAGGGACAAGAAACATTGCCGATCTGTCTGCGTTTTTTGAAGTGGATAAATTTGTAATGGTTTCTACTGATAAAGCAGTTAACCCTACCAATGTTATGGGTGCTTCTAAACGATTGGCAGAAATCTATACCCAATCTCTTAATGGATTGGAAACCTGCAAAACAAGGTTTATTACCACGCGGTTTGGAAATGTTTTGGGTTCCAATGGCTCAGTAATACCACGTTTTCGTACGCAGATTAAGAATGGTGGACCAATAACAGTTACCCATCCTGATATTACAAGGTATTTTATGACCATACCGGAAGCCGTTCAGTTGGTATTGGAAGCCGGCACCATGGGTAAAGGTGGTGAGATCTTTGTTTTTGATATGGGTAAGCCTATGAAAATTGTTGATTTAGCCAAAAAAATGATCCAACTGGCGGGTTTAGAAGAAGGTAAGGACATTGATATTGTGTACTCCGGTTTACGGCCTGGAGAGAAGTTGTATGAGGAACTACTTTCTTCTGCTGAATTAACGCTTCCCACACATCATCACAAGATTAGCATAGCCAAAGTACTTGAATACCCTTATAGGGAAGCTAATGCAGCGATTAGTGAATTGCTCGTTATTAATAAGCATCATGACAATACTTCTGTTGTCCTCAAAATGAAACAAATTATCCCGGAGTTCCTCAGTAAGAATTCCATTTATGAGGATTTGGATAAAAAGGTTTAATACATTCATGCCTTAAGGTAAATTTAGATGGGAGATATGGCTTGTTTTGCCTTGACTTAGTATATTATCCTAATCGTTAAAAATTAAATCTTCTGACTATTAAGGCCTCATCATTATTTTTTGATAAGCGGTTGGTTATACAGACCATTTACCGTAGCCTAGTGACTTTGTTTTTTTAATAGAATAATCAGGTGAATTAGCACCACTTTTATGCAATGGTCAACATTATGTTGGAACCATTATAGCATTAATTTTTTCTTTTATACCCCATCCACGCAGAGGTTTACAACAGGCTTAGCACTATAGGTTGAAACCAATCAATATCAAGTGTTTCTATGCTACCTTCAATTAACATTCCTGTTCAACAGGACTAAACTTCAGTTCTATAGTCCAAATTCTGGTTGCTTTTTTCTCTTCTCGTTACCCTTACTTCCCTATTTTATCGATACATATACCACTTAGCCTATTACAAAATTTGGCTATGGAAGTGAAAATAAAACTTTATTTCACTCTATTTGTAAGGATTTTTCTCTCAGAGAAATAATTTATTTCTATAAAATTTTAATTTTTATCTCAAGAAATTTTTAAAGAGAAATGCAATAAATACTGTGTGAAAAGTATAAATCAGTATTCAAACGAAAATTTTGTTTAAATCACATAAAAAAAATAAAGAATTGTTTGAGTTCCATTTTTATTGCTAATAGTACATTTTAAGTTATTTTAGTATATTTGGGGAGTTTTAAAAAGGCTTAGAATTTAATTGGTTTTTCATTAAAATCGCTTTGAAAATTAAACTAGAATTAATCATTTTATTCACATACCACTTTTCTGAAAATTATGCGAATGGTTCATTTTTACGGTAACGGTAGGATTTCAAAAAATAAGCAAATAGTTTATAATTATTAGGATTTTTCAGTAACTTCAATCAATTTTATTTGAGCTAATTGGTTTAAAACTAGCGTATTAAAAGGGTTTGTTGAGGTTGCTAGTTTTTATAGATTCAAAGATGAATAATTTAATTTGAGCAATTTTTAACAAGACTTAATTCCCAGATTAATAGAAACGCCCCATTTTATGGGACTTTTATAACCAACCTTTTTTATGATCAACTTTAACAAAAAAATCAACATTTTACCCAGATGGATTATCGCTTTTCTGGATGGATTTATTATGTTTCAATGTGCGATTTTTGCATTTTGGCTTAGGGCCAATTTTGATTGGGTCGCATTGGCTGATTATCAGGTAGGCAGGGCAGCGGTTGCCTATTTATTGATCGGATCTCTGGTCATGTTTTTCACAAAGAGTTATGTGGGCATTGTTAGGCATACATCCCTAAGTGATGGCTTATTGCTTTTACGTACCACAGTGATAACCGGAGTTTTGGCTTATTTGTTGGATATTGGCTACAGTATGTATGTAGTACCCGGCATGCATTTTCTTCCTTTATCCGTACTGGTCATAACTTCAGTGCTTTCCTTGTCCCTCTTGATGGTGTACCGACTTTTTGTTAAGGAGGTTTTTAGGCTTATCAAGAACAAAGTAGAACCAGATTTACCGGAAAAGGATGTTTTAATCTTTGGTGCCGGAGAAGCAGGTATTTTGATTCACCAAGCCATATCAAAAAGTAGCCAATATAAATTTAACGTTCATGGATTTTTGGATGATGACCCGTCCAAACAAAAGAAAAAAATTGAAGGCGTAAGGGTACACGGTGGACTGGAATTATTGGATACCTTGGTGAAAGAAAAGGGAGTGAAAGAGTTGATTATCTCTGTGCTTGAGCTTTCTCCTGCTAGAAAAAGAGAAATAATCGATAGATGTATCACACTTAATATACATGCGCTTACCATTACGCCTGTAAATGAATGGGTTGATGGCGGTGCTAAAACAGGTAGCCTTAGAGAGGTAAATATTGAAGATCTCCTTAGCAGGGATGCCATTATGTTGAAAAATAAAAATGTAGCCAGTTATCTCCAAGGCAAGACCATATTGGTGACAGGTGCTGCAGGTTCTATAGGTAGTGAGATATGTAAGCAGGTTGCACGTGCCAATCCTGGTTTTCTAATTATGCTGGATAAAGCTGAATCTCCGCTTCACGAACAAGAAATTCGCTTGGAAAGTGAGTTTCAGGATTTAGGACTTCAAACCGTTTTGGCTGATGTTACGGATGAAGCTACGCTGGATCACTTAATGAAAACGTATAGGCCGGAAGTGATATTTCATGCTGCTGCTTACAAGCATGTGCCAATGATGGAAAGGTATCCTGTGCAGGCGGTTAGGTGCAATATATTGGGTACTAAAACAGTGGCAGATTTGGCCGTGAAATATGGTGTGGAGAAATTTGTCTTGGTGAGTACGGACAAGGCAGTGAATCCTACGAACGTGATGGGAGCCAGTAAGCGAATTGCAGAGATGTATATTCAAAGCCTTGATAAAAAATTAAGGGAATCCTCCAATGGTGGAACCCGATTTATAACAACGAGATTTGGGAATGTTTTGGGTTCAAATGGCTCAGTAATTCCATTGTTTAAAGAACAAATTAAAAAGGGAGGACCTTTAACGGTTACTGACGCGAATGTTACCCGTTATTTTATGACCATTCCTGAAGCTTGTGACCTTGTATTGGAAGCGGGTGTGATGGGAAATGGTGGTGAAATTTTTGTTTTCGACATGGGGGAGCCGGTTAAAATTATAGATTTGGCTCGAAAAATGATTCACCTTAGTGGCAAAAAACCTGATGAGGATATCATGATCCGAATCACAGGCTTAAGACCTGGTGAAAAACTTTATGAAGAGGTGCTAAATGATCAGGAGAAATCTCTAGAAACGCATCATCCTAAAATCAAGATAGCCCAGGTAAGACCTGGCAATTTCAATGAAGTAAATCTAGAAATCGCATTATTGATGGATATGGAAGGCAATGAAGGTGAAATGACCTTGGTAGGGCAAATGAAGAAAATGGTACCTGAATTCTTAAGTCATAAATCTAGATTTGAGGCCATTGATCAAAAAGCGATAGCCCAAGAATTAAAACCTTAAAAGGAATTGTAAGCCAAACCAAATTTGGAGGGATATAATGGCTTAACTTTCCTTTAGGTAATTTGAATTGAAAATTAAATTAAAATACCTTTTTAAAATGATCCCCCTTTTCTATATTTGTTGATCGTTATGAAAAAACAAAATCAAAATTGGTGGTGGCTTTCTTACTTCTTCTAAAGGGGAAACAGCTAACTATTGCCAAATTTTGATCAATCAGATATACTTAGGCTTGCTGGACTCCCGGCAAGCCTTTTTTTTATTTTAAATACCCAAAAAATGAATAAAATAAGAATCAAAACCCGGTATAAAAAACTATTGGCGGATACCATCACCCCGGTGGGTATCTACCTTCAGATTCGTGATAGGTACAACAATACGATATTGTTGGAAAGTTCTGATTATCATGGAAATGAAAACAGTTATTCGTACATATGTTGCGAACCAATGGCTACTTTTTCTTTAATCAATGATGAAGTTCACCAATCTTTACCCGGGGAGCCTACCTCAGTAAAGAAACTTGATAAAAAGGACAATATCATGGATGAGCTTAGGCAGTTTGGGAATTCTTTTGAGGAAGAAAAGATAGACTTTAAGTTTATTACAAATGGCTTGTTTGGGTACATTCAATATGATGGAGTAAGCTTTTTTGAAGACATACAAATCAATAATCCGAAGCCAAGCTCAACCCCTTTGATTCACTATGCGGTTTATAAAAACATGATCGTTGTGGATCATTTCAAAAATGAACTGTATATTTTCGAACACTATCTGGAAGGAGACGGAGAGCAGTCAGGTATCCCAAAGATTGAAATGATACTCAACAATAAGAATATACCAAGTTATTCTTTTAGTCTTGATGGAAAAGAAAGTTCCAATTATACTGACAATGAGTTTCTTGACATATTAGCTAAAGGAAGGGAACACTGCTTTAGGGGAGATGTATTTCAAATAGTGTTGTCACGTTCATTTTCCACAGGGTTCAAAGGAGATGAGTTTAATGTTTATCGGGCATTGCGTTCCATAAATCCTTCTCCTTATCTGTTTTACTTTGATTATGGTTCCTACAAGATATTTGGTAGTAGCCCGGAAGCACAAATTGTGGTAAAGGGAAATAAGGCTACAATTTATCCTATTGCTGGCACCTTCAAACGTACAGGAAATGACAAAGAAGATGCAGAACTGGCAGTTAAGCTATTCGATGATCCTAAAGAAAATTCTGAACATGTAATGCTGGTTGATTTGGCCAGAAACGATCTCAGTAGGTCTTCTGAGAAAGTAAATGTTGAGGTTTTTAAAGAGATACAATACTATTCTCATGTCATTCACTTGGTATCCAAAGTTACAGGAGAATTGCCCAATGGAGCTAATCCATTACAACTAGTTGCAGATACCTTCCCGGCCGGCACCCTTTCTGGTGCTCCTAAATACAGGGCCATGGAACTTATTGATGAGCTTGAAAATAGTGCTAGAAAATTCTATGGTGGGGCCATTGGATTCTTAGGCTTTAATGGAGACTTTAACCATGCCATTTTAATTCGATCATTTGTATCGGAAAACAATCAATTGAGATTTCAGGCAGGAGCAGGGGTAGTGGCCAAGTCCTCTATTGAAAGTGAGCTTCAGGAAGTAAGCAATAAACTGGAGGCACTTAGGGTTGCCTTGAAGTCCGCTGAGACAATTTAAATTTTACTAGAAAAGGATTTACAAATGAAAATACTGGTACTGGACAATTACGATTCTTTCACCTATAATTTGGTGTATATTATCCGAGAGTTGGGATACGGAGAGTCGATGGATATCATTAGAAATGATAAAATAAGCCTTGAGGAAGTGGATGCCTACGATAAAATCTTGCTTTCCCCTGGTCCTGGCGTTCCTTCAGAAGCGGGTATAATGCCTGAATTGATCAAGAAATATGCACCAACAAAAGATATATTGGGAATATGCCTCGGAAATCAAGCCATCGGAGAGGCTTTCGGAGGAGGATTGATTAACCTTACGGAAGTAGTGCATGGGGTTGCTAGCAAGATTAAAATTAAAGCTGACCCATTATTTGAAGGTTTGCCTGAATATTTCACAGTTGGAAGGTACCACAGTTGGGTAATAGATGCGACTATCCTTCCAGAGGAACTAGAAGTGATCTCTAATACTCCGGATGGGCAAATTATGGCCGTCAAACACAAGAAATTTGATGTTAGAGGTTTGCAATTTCATCCTGAAAGTATTCTTACAGAACACGGTGTACAAATAATCAGAAACTGGCTTGAGGGCAAAAAAAATAACTAATCAATGAAAGAAATACTTAACCACCTAATAGAACATAAAACCCTTAACAAAGAGCAGGCTAAGGGGGTATTGAAAGAGATGACTTCTGGTGAGGTTAATACCAGTCAAATGGCAGCCTTTCTGACCATATTTATGATGCGTAGTGTGAGGGTTGAAGAGTTGATGGGATTTAGGGAGGCCATGTTAGAAAGATGCATAGCCGTAGATATCCCTGAGTATGATGCTATTGATTTGTGCGGTACGGGAGGTGATGGCAAGGATACATTTAATGTCTCCACTTTGGCATCATTTATTGTAGCAGGTGCAGGTCAGCCTGTGGCAAAACATGGCAATGTAGGGGTGTCCTCTATTTGTGGTTCATCCAACTTACTTGAATATTTTGGTTATGAGTTTACAAATGATATTGACAAACTGAAAAGCAGTTTGGATAGGGCAGGGATTTGTTTTCTACATGCTCCTCTATTTCATCCGGCCATGAAGCACATTGGTCCTGTTAGAAAGGAATTAGGTGTTAAAACCTTTTTCAATATGTTGGGCCCAATGGTCAACCCTAGTTTCCCTAAAAAACAATTGGTAGGCGTCTTCAGCCTTGAATTAGCAAGGTTGTATGGGTATTTGTACCAAAACAATGATGTCAGGTTTAGTGTACTTCACGCCCTTGATGGCTATGATGAAGTCTCTTTAACAGGAGATTTGAAATGGATATCCAACAGTGGCGAGCAAGTAATCAGCCCTGAAGAATTGGGTTTTAAAACGATAATGCCTGAAACGATTAAAGGAGGAAAAACCATCAAGGAATCCGCTACCATTTTTATGGATATATTGGAAGGTAAGGGGAGTGCTGAACAAGAAGCAGTGGTAATTGCAAATGCGGCAATTGCCCTGACTACCTCCAAACCAAGTTGGAGCCTTGAAACAGCTAGAGACAAGGCTACTGAAACATTAAAGAATGGGACAGCTCTTAAGGTTTTCAAAGAATTGATTAGCCCAAAAACCTCTATAAATATCAGTTGAAAATGAATATACTGGAAAAAATAATTGCCCGAAAAAAAGAGGAAATAGCCGAAAGGAAAGCCTTGTATCCACAAAAATTATTGGAGAAAAGTCTATTCTTCGAAGGGAAGGTGGTTTCGATGAAGAAGTATGTCACTGATCCTGAAAAGACGGGTATAATCTCCGAATTTAAAAGAAAATCCCCATCAAAAGGATTGATCAATGGAACAGCAACGGTGGAGCAAACTACCATTGGCTATATGCAGGCTGGAGCTTCAGCATTGTCCATTTTAACAGATAAAGATTTCTTTGGTGGAAGTGAAGCGGATCTTGGCTTGGCCAGAAAGTTTAATTTCTGCCCAATTCTCCGCAAAGACTTTATGGTGGATGAGTACCAAATAATAGAATCCAGGTCAATAGGAGCTGATTGTATTTTATTAATAGCTGCGGCACTACCTCAAAAAAGACTTTTTGAATTGGCGGCCTTTGCCAAAAGTCTTGGATTAGAAGTGTTATTGGAAGTTCATGATAAGGAAGAATTAGAACAAAGCCTCAATGAAAATGTTGATTTAGTGGGTGTGAATAACCGCAACCTGAAAACATTTGAGGTAAACACCCAAACCTCTTTGGATTTGGTGGGAGCAATTCCTGATACATTTACCAAGATATCTGAAAGTGGACTTTCTGATCCTGCCAAATTGGTCCAATTGAAAAATGCTGGTTATGATGGCTTTTTGATTGGGGAAAATTTCATGAAAACCATTAGGCCTCATCAAGCAGCATATAATTTCATGCAGCAGTACAGGCGATTATTGAAGGCATCAAAAGAGCAAGTAAAGGCATGATTCTCAAAGTTTGTGGTATGGCCGATCCAGAGAATATTTCAGGATTGACACATATTAATGAGGTAGATTGGATGGGGATGATCTTTTATCCGCCATCAGGGCGCTATGTGCCGAATTTCGGTCAAGAACCTACCTTTTATAAGCAATTGAGCATTCATAAAGTGGGGGTTTTTGTCAATGAGAATACCGATGAGATCCTAAAGAAAGTAACTGATTATGGCTTGTCCATGGTGCAGTTGCATGGAGATGAATCTCCGGAGCAACTTAAAGCGATCAGAGAAAAATCAAATGTGAAGCTTATCAAAGTCTTTCGTGTGGGGGCAGATTGGAATTGGCAGACGCTAGAACCCTACGAAGCACTGGTTGATTATTTTCTATTTGACACTGATGGGCCCTCTTATGGAGGCACCGGACACCAGTTTAATTGGGAGCTATTGAATAATTATCCTTTTAAAACCTCTTTTTTGTTGAGTGGAGGAATAGCCCCTGAGGATACCGAAAGTCTTAAAAATTGTTTCCGAAAATTCCCTGCCATGGTAGGCATAGATATCAATTCAAAATTTGAGATTTCAAAAGGCATTAAAGACCTGGAAAAGATAAAGCTATTTACAGCAGCAATTAAAGATGATGTTGTATCAAAGAAAAATTAAATACCAATGATAAAAATTGATGAAAACGGATTTTACGGTGATTTTGGGGGAGCATATATCCCTGAAATGCTGTACCCTAATATAGAAGAGCTCAGAGAAAATTATGAGCAGATTATGGCTTCCGAAGCTTTTAAAACAGAATTTGATAGTCTCCTAAAAGATTATGTAGGGAGACCAACACCTCTGTTTCATGCCAAAAGGTTGTCAGAGAAATACGGAGCTAAGATTTACCTTAAAAGAGAAGACCTCTGTCATACAGGTGCTCATAAGATCAACAATACCATCGGTCAGATTATCCTAGCTAAAAAGCTAAATAAAAAACGTATTATAGCTGAGACTGGAGCAGGTCAGCATGGAGTGGCAACAGCCACGGTTTGTGCGCTAATGGGCATGGAATGTACGGTCTATATGGGGGCAATAGACATGGAGAGGCAAAAACCAAATGTGGAGCGAATGCGAATTCTTGGTGCCACGGTAGTGCCCGCCAACTCCGGGAGTAAAACCCTAAAGGATGCTACCAATGAAGCCATGCGTCAATGGATAAACAATCCTGTGGATACGCATTATATCATCGGATCAGTGGTAGGTCCTCACCCTTACCCTGAAATGGTAGCCAGGTTTCAGTCCGTTATTTCCGCTGAGATCAAAACTCAATTATTGGAGAAAGAAGGAAGGGATAATCCTGATATTGTCATAGCATGTGTAGGGGGTGGAAGCAATGCCGCTGGAGCATTTTTCCATTACTATAATGATGAGAGGGTTCGTTTAATCGCAGTAGAAGCAGCAGGATTAGGGGTGAATTCCGGAAAATCAGCTGCCACTACCCAATTGGGGAAACCAGGGATTTTACACGGAAGTAAAACTTTGTTGATGCAAACTGAAGATGGGCAAGTAGTAGAGCCGCACAGTATATCCGCAGGCTTGGATTACCCTGGAATAGGTCCTGTTCATGCGCATTTATTTGCCTCAGGAAGAGGTGAGTTTTTGGCTGTTGAGGATGAAGATGCCATGAAAGCAGGTATAGAATTAAGCAGGTTGGAAGGTATTATTCCAGCCATCGAGTCTGCACATGCTCTTTCTGCATTGAACCAGCTGAAATACAAAGCATCTGATACAATTGTCATCAATTTGTCCGGAAGAGGTGACAAGGATTTGGAAACGTATATTAAATGGGGGAATTACTAATGGCTATGAATAGAATAGAAGAATTATTTAAAAATAAGGAAGGAAATATTCTTTCAATATATTTTACTGCAGGCTATCCTAACCTGAATGATACCATGAGTATTATGGAGGCCATAGAGGACGCGGGAGCCGATATAATTGAGATTGGAATCCCATATTCTGACCCCGTAGCCGATGGACCAACCATACAGGACAGCAATACCATTGCATTAAACAATGGAATGACCCTTAAAATCTTGTTTAACCAATTGGCAGAGTTACGAGGGAAATTAAAAATACCAGTAATTCTGATGGGCTACTTAAACCCTATAGTTCAATATGGTATGGAGGATTTTTGTAAAAAATGCCAAGAGGTTGGGGTAGATGGCTTAATTGTTCCTGATCTTCCAATGAAGCAATACATCGATTCTTATAAAGGATTGTTTGAAGCGTATAATCTAAGAAACACCTTCCTTATATCTCCTCAAACCTCCCCGGAAAGGATCCGTGAGATTGATAGAGAGACAGATGGTTTCATATACATGGTTTCTTCTGCCAGCATAACTGGAGCGAAAAAAGACGTTAGCCCCGAACAAATAGCTTATTTTGAAAGGGTAGCAGAAATGGGACTTAAAAACCCAAGGCTTATAGGTTTTGGAATTTCTGACAAGGCTTCCTTTTCAACGGCTTCCTCACATGCCCAAGGCGCAATTATTGGTAGTGCTTTCATTAATGTTTTGCGTGAAGCAAAAAACCTAAAAGAAGAAATCAATACATTTATTAAAGGCATTCTATCATGATCATACAGCTAATTTCTGATATTAGTACACAGGCCAAAGAAAATCTAATTCAAAAAGTCAATAGTATAGGTTATAAGGTTACCGAAGTTAAAACCCAGGCGGGGAATTACCTGATAGGTATAGGGAAAGCAACTTATGACATTAGGAAAATTGGCGCAATGGAGGGGATTTTGGATATCCATGTCGTTTCTGATGAATACAAGCTGGTTTCTAAAAAATGGAAAGCCAAGCCTACTAGTGTTGACCTTGGTGATGGAATTGCAATCAAAGACGGTGACATGGCCATTATATCCGGTCCTTGTTCCATAGAGTCAGAGGAGCAAATAGAGCGTGTAATTGCCCACCTAAAAGAGAATCAGGTCACCATGATGCGAGGTGGGGTTTTCAAACCAAGAAGCAGCCCTTATGCCTTTAGGGGTTTGGGTATGGAAGGTTTGAAACTTTGGCACCAACATGCAAAGGCAGCTGGGATAAAAATTGTAACAGAAGTCATGCAGGTATCTCAAATTGAAGAAATGCATGATTATGTAGATGTTTTTCAAGTAGGCGCCCGCAACACACAAAACTTTAATTTGCTGGATGAATTAGGGAAAATTGATAAAGCAGTCCTTATTAAAAGAGGGATTTCAGGTACTATAGAAGAATTGCTTCAATCTGCGGAATATGTATTTTCAGGGGGCAACGAGAAACTAATTCTTTGTGAAAGAGGAATCCGTACTTACGAAAGAGCAAGTAGGAATACTTTGGACTTGAATGCCGTTCCAATTCTTAAATCAAAATCACATTTACCTGTTGTAGTAGACCCTTCACATGGTATAGGAATCAGGGATTTTGTACCTCAAATGGCTTTGGCAGGAGTGATGGCAGGAGCAGACGGTATAATCTATGAATCGCATGAATATCCGGATAAAGCCTTTTCTGATGGGCAGCAAACCTTGAATTTTACTCAAAGTAGTGAGTTGATAGGTTATATCAGGAAAATTTTTGAAGTGAGAAAGACTTTTGATTTACATTAAGAGGACTGGACCAAACGCAAAATCAGCTACGCACCTGCAATTCCTATAAGCACAAAATCCCCCTTTAGGGCAAGAAAGGGGGATTTCAACGCAAACATTCTAAAATATAAAGCTAGTAATAGTAGGAAATTCCCGTAGTAATTCCCCTTACCCACTTGAAGGGGTATCTTCTGAAATGGGGAAGAAAAGCTTAATTGGTTTCCTTGTACCGGTCTGATGAAATTCAAAATCAGCTACGCACCTGTAATTCCTAAAAGTACAAAATTCCCCTTTAGGGCAAGAAATGGGGATTTTAAACGTGAAATGGAAAACAGAAATGCATCTGCCAATCATTGGCTCGCCCAAAAAAAAATAAAATCCCCCTTCAAAAATTTTAAACCCAGATTATGTAATAGAATGTCTATTGCATATTTCGGGTTAAATCGAACTATGGCAATTGGATTTAAATTCTGATCGATGAAAAATACACCCAACCTATAAATAAGATTTGCAGGGGAATTCGAAACCATAAATATTCTAATCCATTTCCTTCAAAGGTGGCGTTTTGATAATCAATTTGTTCCATAGAAGCTTTTATGTTAGCTGGTATAATCAACACGAAAAACAGGATCAATAGCCAGGCAGTTACCAACCTAAATTGTGGCACATGTAAGCCAATGGCAGCCATGATTTCAATTAAGCCTGTAAAGTAAACAAGCTCTTTTTTAAAGGGGAGGAAGTCTGGAATCATCATTGCCATGCCCTCTGTAAACAAAAAATGGCCCAGTGCAGTAAAAAGTAGCATGGCCGAAAAGCCAATTCTAGCAGATAGAGAGAAATTATAAACACCATATACTAGCTTCATATAGCCTATGGCAAGGATTGTAACAGCGATTAACAGTATAAATGGTTTCATCTTTTTTTTATACAAAGGTGGGTAAAGTTCCTAGTCGCTACAATGAACCCAAGTTAAGAAATTCGTCTCCTAATTCTACTTAGCGCTTGAGGAGTAACCCCTATGTATGAGGCAATGTATTTAAGAGGAATATCTAGGATTAGTTTAGGGCGTTTGTTGAATAGGGACCTATACCTTTGCTCAGCTGTTTCATTCAAAAAGGAAAGTTCTCTTTCTGATTTTAACAAAAAAAGATTTTCAGCAGCTTTTCTACCTATGGTATTTCCTATACTTGTATTGGCATAAATGAATTCTAAGTCTTTCTGTGAAATTCTCCAAAGCGTAGTTTTGGTCATGGTTTCTATTTGGTATCCGCAGGGTTTTTGGGTCAAAAAAGAATCATATGCACTTACAAATTGACCTTCGAAACAAAATCCAAAGGTCAAATCCTTATCTTCACCAGGGAAATAGAATCGGGCCGAGCCTTTTTCTATAAAGGAAAGGTACTTCTCAGTTTGCCCCACTTTTAACAGTGGTGTTTTTTTAGCAAATTCCCCCTTTTTTAGTTTAGAAGAAAATAGGGCCCAATCACTATCATTTATTCCAATTAATTGGTTAAAATATTCCCTGATTTGATTCATTTTTCACTTAATTTTTCGACCTTTCAGCAAGTCCAATATACTAGATGTAATTCTAATATTTAAGGTTAGAAATTATCGTATTGCTAACCTAGCCTTATTTGATGGAAGTAAGAAAATATAACAGATTGGTACCTAATGAGTTCAATTTTTAGTTTTAACCTAATCTTGAAAAAATAGTCAGTCAATTGCTGTATTATTTCATAATTTAAGTTAAAACCAAACCATTTTTATAATCCCTAGTTGACATTTTTCGTTTAACATTTAAGTAAAGATATTAAACCAACTAGTGAATATTTACCCATGGCAAATCAATTTGATCATTATAAAAGGAGGAATATTTTTTCCAAAGGGATTTTTTCCGACCCCAGTTTGGCTTTGTTGCAGCAGGATTTTAGGACTTATAAGCCAGAAGATTATAAAGTTTGGGAAACGCTCTTTGAAAAGCAGGCAAAGAATTTACCTGATTCAGCAGCTATGGAAGTGATAAAAGGCATGGAGGCCATAGGTTTTTCATCAAAAAGTATTGCCAATCTAAAGGATGCCTCTTACCGATTGAATGAATCCACAGGTTGGACAATACAGGTGGTTCCAGGGCTTGTAAGTGATGAATTGTTTTTTAGATTACTACAAAACAAGCGATTTCCAGTCACCTCCTGGCTTAGGAAAATAGATGAACTGGATTACCTGCTTGAACCGGATTTATTTCATGATGCTTTTGGCCATTTGCCTATGCTGATGGATCCTACATTTTCTGGGTTTTTGCAGCAATTGGCCAACACAGCATTGCGGTTTATAGATAATCCCTTGGCTATAGAATTAATTTCAAGGGTCTATTGGTATACAGCTGATTTCGGTTTGATTAGGGAGGGCAATAAGCTTAAAGCTTATGGTGCAGGTATCCTTAGTTCTTCTGGTGAACTTCAATATAGCCTTTCCAAAGAACCCAAGCACCTTGATTTCAATGTGGAGGCAGTTTTAAATACCCCTTATTGGAAGAATAAATTTCAAGACAGGTATTTTATAATTGACAATTTCTTAGAGCTGTACATGTCAATTCCCTTGATTGAAGAAAAACTAGAAGAACTTTTGCAAAAAGCAGAGTAAAAACGGGCAATTGTAAGGGAAATTTTTTAATCTTAGGGCCTTAATTCCCATTTATAATTTAATCACTGCTATGTCTGCTCTTTTTAAGAAATTTGTATTTTTAGTATTTCTATTGCC
The DNA here is from genome assembly GCF_056859355.1 of Cyclobacterium sp. L-R. NCBI lineage: Bacteria > Pseudomonadati > Bacteroidota > Cytophagia > Cytophagales > Cyclobacteriaceae > Cyclobacterium > Cyclobacterium sp. L-R. Next base: position 64,874 of record NZ_JBSXOH010000065.1, on the reverse strand, counting down.
ATTTGCTATAAATCTCCAGGCCCAAGAAGCCAAAGACTTGGATATTTACCTAGCCATAGGGCAATCCAACATGGCTGGAAGAGCAGAAATTCTCCCCGATTTAAAAGCACCTTTAGAAGGTGTTTATCTTTTCACGGGGAAGGAATGGATACCCGCTGTCAATCCGCTCAACTTGTATTCAAGTGTAAGAAAAGTAGTAAGTATGCAGCGCCTCGGCCCTGTATATGGTTTTGCCCGAAAAATGCAAAGTGAAAGTCCAGAGAGAAAAATTGGACTTGTGGTCAATGCAAAGGGAGGAAGTGTTATCGCTGAGTGGATGCCCGGCACATTGTTTTTCAATGAGATCCTCTCTCGTGCAAGGCTAGCAGCCGAAAGTGGTGAGATAAAAGGAATTATCTGGCACCAAGGGGAAGGTGATGTGAAGGAAGCAGACCAATACCTAGGGAAAATTGGTCACTTGATTACCGCTTTTAGGGACAGTTTAAATTTACCTGAATTGCCATTTGTTGTAGGGCAATTGTCTGAAGATAAACCTGTAAGGAAGCCGTTGAATGATTTTTTAGTTAACCTTCCTCAAGAAATGCCTAACACAGGCGTGGCTCTGTCCTATGGTACAACCGCTTTTGATAGTACCCATTTTGATAGCCCAAGTCAAATTTTAATTGGAGAGAGATATGCTGATCAAATGATAAAATTATTAGACGCCAAAAAACAAACGGATAGTTTTTCCTTCGGAGTGCTATCAGACATTCAGTATGCTGATGTAGAAACAGTCGGCAAACGCAATTATCGAGGTACCTTGGAAACATTAAAACGCACCATACCTATCCTTAATGCTTATGATTTGGAATTCTCTGTGCATCTAGGAGATTTGATTGACCGTGATTTTGAGAGTTTTGATGCTCCTTTGTCGATTTTGGAGGATAGTGAAGCGCCATTCCACTTTATCTGGGGAAATCATGATTTTTCTGTTTTGGATAGCCTCAAACAAAGGGTTGGAGAAAAAATAAATAACCAAAAAGGTTACCATTCTTTTGAAATGGGCAACATGGTATTTATGGTTGTCAATGGAATGGACATCAGTGTGGGAGGTCACACTGAAGGGAGTAAAAATCACACACAAGCCCTAGAGATGATGGAAAAATTGGAAAAGGGAGGAGCCAATAATGTAAAACCCTGGAATGGAGGGGTTGGCCAAGAACAGTTGGCTTGGATGGAGTCAATAGTACAAAATGCTGAAAAGGATGGAAAACACGTTGTTGCATTTTGTCATTATCCGCTGTTGCCTGAAAATGGATTGCATTTACTTAACCATAAGGAAGTTATGGACCGGATAGGAGGGTCTCCAGCCATGGTGGCATGGTTGTCGGGACATCACCATGCAGGGAATTATTTCAAGGATGATAACGGTATGCACCATCTCACCTTTTTAGGTATGGTAGAAGCCGAAACGCCTGCTCTTGGCGCAATCGTCACAGTAAAAAAAGATAAATTAATAATTCACGGAATCGGCAATGAGGAAGACCGGATCCTGAATTTCAGGTAAATACCAACGGCTTAAATTTTCTTTTCTTAAAGGCGTTTAGACTTTCCGCTTTTGGTACTGGATTAATTTTTATATTTGCTGCCTAAATAAAAAATTATGTACACCCGCTTTGCTAAATTCTTTTACTTCCTATCAATTGGAATGTTCTTATTTGTTTTCTTGTATGCATACGCATCCATGCCTGACTTTGCTACTTATGAGCAAAACAGCAAAGGTTTGCCTATGAAACAATTAAGCAAGGAAAACTTCTTTTACATTACTGTAATAATATTTTTCATTTACAATGTATTGCTGATCATTCCAGGTAAAATGATAGAAATGAAAAGTAATGCCTCTCTGCTGCGACTTTTTCCAGTAGGTGATAAATATAGAGATCGTATCTTGGCGTGGATTTATTCCTTTATCGGAGTTTTAAATGTATGTACATGCATTATGGTTTTTTTCATCCATAGTCTTACCAATCAGAATGAAATAAAGAGTACCGAATACAATGTCTTCTTTTACCTTGTCCCTTTATTATTAATTATTTGGGTGATGGGACTCTTTTTCATACTTGTAGGTAAAATGAAACAGGTTAAAACGGGTACAGTTTAAGGTAGAAAACAGTTAAGATATGGCAGGAAACGTACAATATACCGAAGACAGTATAAAATCACTTGATTGGAAAGAACATATCCGACTTAGGCCGGGTATGTACATTGGCAAGTTGGGAGATGGTAGTGCACAGGATGATGGAATTTATGTTTTGGTAAAGGAGATCCTTGACAATAGTATTGATGAACACATGATGGGAAATGGTCGCACCATTGAGGTGAAGATCAGTGAACATAAGGTGGAAATTAGGGATTATGGTCGAGGAATTCCTTTAGGGAAGGTGGTAGATTGTGTGTCTAAGATCAATACAGGAGGAAAATACGATTCAGGAGCATTCCAAAAATCTGTTGGACTAAATGGAGTGGGTACCAAGGCGGTAAATGCCCTCTCTGAATATTTTATGGTCCAATCCTATAGGGAAGGCCAAACAAAGGTAGCTGAATTCAACAAAGGGGAGTTGGTTGAAGATCGGGAGATAACTAAAACCTCAGAGAGAAATGGAACAAAGATCATTTTCTCTCCTGATTCTTCAGTATTTAAGAACTACCATTTTATTCCAGAATACCTGGAAAATCAAATATGGAATTATGCTTTCTTGAACAGTGGGCTAACCATAAATTTTAATGGGGTAAAATATTACTCTCAAAATGGACTGCTGGATTTATTGGACAGAAAGGTAGATGATGACAGTAGGAGATACCCGACCATACACCTTAAGGGCAGTGATATAGAAATGGCCCTAACCCATACCAATCAGTATGGAGAGGAGTATTATTCTTTCGTAAACGGTCAGTTTACTACGCAGGGAGGAACTCACCTGGCAGCCTTTAGGGAGTCCATTGTTAAATCCATAAGAGAGTTCTTTAAAAAGGACTATGATGCTGCAGATATTCGACAAGGTGTGGTGGCTGCCATTGCTGTAAGGGTGATGGAACCAGTCTTTGAGTCACAAACCAAAACCAAGTTGGGTTCTCAGAGTGTAGGACCTGATGGCCCTACCTTACGTACCTTTGTAAATGATTTTGTAAAGGTAGAACTGGACAATTACCTACACAAACATCCGGATACGGCCAATGCCATCCTTAAAAGGATTCTTCAGTCTGAAAGAGAAAGGAAAGAAATATCCGGTATAAAAAAACTGGCCAATGAAAGGGCCAAAAAAGCCAACCTCCACAATAAGAAATTGCGTGATTGTCGGGTGCATTATGACGACAATAAGGCCAAAGATGAACAGAAAAATGAAACCATGCTGTTTATTACGGAAGGGGATTCAGCATCTGGGTCTATTACTAAATCACGTAATGTTCAGACACAAGCTGTGTTTTCTTTGAGAGGTAAGCCGCTAAACTGTTTTGGGATGACCAAAAAGGTTGTTTATGAAAATGAAGAGTTCAACCTTTTACAGCATGCATTAAACATAGAGGATGGAATTGAAGGGTTGCGGTATAGGAAAATTGTGATTGCTACTGATGCCGATGTGGATGGTATGCACATCCGCCTACTGATAATGACTTATTTTCTTCAGTTTTTTCCTGATTTGGTCAAAAATGGGCATTTATTTATTCTTGATACCCCACTTTTTAGGGTGAGAAATAAGAAAGAAACCATTTACTGCTATACCGATGAAGAACGTCAACATGCGATTCATAAATTGGGAAAAACAGCAGAAATTACCCGTTTCAAAGGACTTGGTGAAATCTCTCCGAATGAATTTGGAGGGTTTATAGGTGAGGACATACGACTGGAACCAATTATCTTGAACAAAGAAACAAAAATAGCTGACCTGCTTGGCTTTTATATGGGTAAAAATACACCTACTCGTCAAGAGTTTATTATAAGCAGATTGAAGGTGGAAAAAGACCTTGATCTTGGCGCTTCAGAGCAGGACAATGAAGAGGAGGAAGATGAAAAGGAAGTCGCTTAGACTTGCCACTTGTCATAGAAGGTCTAGCTCATTTCTTGGGTTAATTTTAAGTTAACCCTATTTCTTATTTAATTTTCAATTTGAAATTAATCGATAAGGTTTTAAATCACCATAGCGATCAGGGATGGGCCTTTTAAGTTCAGTTTCAAAAAATATCAACTTAATATTTTCGGTTCGGAAATAAGATTTAAGTGTTTCGGGATTTATCTGACTACTTAAATAAAAATGAATTTAATTCATGAGTGAAGAAAAAGATTTACCAATGAAAGGAAACGAAGGGTTACACAATGCGGTCCCTGTTTCTGGAATGTATCAGGATTGGTTTTTGGATTATGCTTCTTATGTTATTTTGGAGCGTGCAGTACCTGCAATAGAGGATGGGCTTAAACCTGTTCAGCGTAGGATAATGCATGCGATGAAAGAAATGGATGATGGCCGTTTCAATAAAGTTGCCAATATCATTGGTCAATCCATGCAATACCACCCCCATGGCGATGCTTCTATTGGTGATGCTATTGTGAATTTGGGGCAAAAAGAACTGCTTATTGAAACCCAGGGTAACTGGGGTGATGTCAGAACAGGGGATGGGGCTGCGGCTGCCAGGTACATTGAGGCACGCTTGTCTAAGTTTGCCTTAGAGGTTGTCTTTAACCCTCAAACCACTGAATGGCAACTCTCCTACGATGGCAGGAAAAAGGAACCTGTAACACTCCCTGTTAAGTTCCCTTTGCTATTGGCGCAAGGAGTGGAGGGGATAGCTGTGGGCTTGAGCACCAAAATTTTACCTCACAATTTTTGCGAATTGATTGAAGGGTCCATTCAGATACTCAAAGGAAAAAAGACCAATATCCTTCCTGATTTTAATACCGGAGGCTATGCAGACTTTTCTGAGTACAATGAAGGCCTCAGAGGTGGGAAAGTAAAAGTTAGGGCTAAGATTGAAGAGGAGGACAACAGGACCCTCTTGATTAAGGAGATCCCATTTGGGACTACCACCAATTCCCTTATAGATTCCATCATCAAGGCAAATGATAAGGGCAAAATAAAGATTAAAAAGGTCGTTGACAACACAGCGAAGGATGTTGAAATTATGATTCAGCTCGCTCCAGGGCAATCACCCAACATGACCATCGATGCACTTTATGCTTTTACAGACTGTGAAGTCAGCATCTCTCCCAATGCATGTGTGATCATAAACGACAAACCTGTCTTTCTGAAGGTCAACCAAATTCTGGAAACCAATACTTTACAGACCAAGGACTTATTGAACAGGGAACTGGAGATCAAGAAGGGTGAGCTTTTAGAAAAACTACTTTTCTCTTCTCTGGAAAAGATATTTATTGAAAACAGAATCTACCGAGACATTGAGGAGTGCGAAACCTGGGAGGCAGTTATTGAAACAATAGACCAGGGATTAGAACCTTTCAAACCGGATTTTTACAGAGAGATTACAAGAGATGACATCGTCCGCTTGACGGAAATAAAGATCAAACGTATTTCAAAGTTTGATACCTTTAAGGCGGATGAGTTGATGCGAAAGCTTAATGAGGAATTAGAGGAAGTCAACCATCACCTGGAAAACTTGACTGATTATGCCATTCAGTATTATAAAAATTTATTGAGTAAATATGGAAAAGGTCGGGAAAGAAAAACAGAAGCCAGAACTTTTGATACCATTGCTGCAAATGTAGTAGCAGCCAACAATGCCAAATTATATGTCAATAGGGTTGATGGATTTGTTGGGTATGGATTGAAGAAAGATGAGTTTGTGTGCGATTGCTCTGACTTGGATGACATTATTATTTTCAGACGGGATGGAGTATGTATGGTCACCAAAATTCAGGACAAGGGTTTTGTAGGTAAGGACATTATACATGTCGCTGTCTTCCGAAAGGGAGATGAACGCATGGTTTACAACTTGATCTATTTGGATGGAGCCTCAGGGAGAACCATGATCAAACGCTTTCAGGTTTTGAGTGTCACCCGAGACAGAGAATATGTGCTCACCAAAGGGACCAAGGGGTCTAAAGTACTGTACTTTACAGCCAATGCAAATGGAGAAGCAGAGATCATTACTGTCTTTTTGACGGCTGGAGCTAAAGCAAGGGTCAAGGTTTTTGATTTTGACTTTAAGGACCTAGAAATCAAAGGCCGGGGGGCACAAGGAAATATTCTTACCAAATACCCAGTACGAAAAATTCAGCTCAAAATGGAAGGGGTCTCTACTCTAGGAGGGCTGGATATTTATTTTGATCCTTCGGTAGGAAGGTTAAACACTGACGAAAGAGGAGATTTTGTAGGCAACTTCTTAGGTGAAGACAAGGTGTTGGTGTTTTTCAAGGATGGAAGTTATGAATTGACAAACTTTGAATTGACCAATAGGTTTGATGCCGAGAACCTCTTGCTAATAGAAAAATACGATCCGGAGAGTGTGGTTTCTTCTATTTACTACGATGGAATTCATAAAATGCATTATGTGAAGCGGTTCGTTATCGAAACTTCTACCTTAAATAAGAAATTCAATTTTATTTCTGACCATAAGCAATCGAAGCTAATTGTAGTGTCTACGGAAAAACAACCTCAGGTTAAGGTCAAATTTAAGCTTGAAGATGGTGTAGAGGAAAAGGTGTATGACATGGACATGCTTATTGATGTGAAAGGGTGGAAATCTGTAGGGAATCGCCTTAGCAATCATAAAGTAACAGGTGTGGAATTAGTAGAATCAGTAAAACAACCGGAAAAGAAAAAAGATGCCACAGATCAGGAGAAGAAGGAGTCTGGAGATTCGGGTGAAGAGGATGACAAAGAACAATTAGGATTGTTTTAATTCTCATTCATTATGGAGCAATTGGACGATGACGAACTGGCTTTTTTGGACTACTTGTCTGAATATGTGACCCCACATAAAAAAGCTTTGATAGATAAAGTATTGGGGAATAGAACCAGGTACATTACCATGGTTTTGGAAAATATCTACAAGCCTCACAATGCCTCAGCCGTTTTAAGAACGGCTGATTGCTTTGGGATTCAGGATGTCCACCTTATAGATGGCAATGAAAGCTATGCGGTAAACCCTTACGTGACCAGAGGCGCTGCGCAATGGGTAGACTTACATAAATACGACAATGCCTCAGGAAACGCCACATCTGAGTGCTTTCGTCAACTTAGACAAAAGGGCTACAAAATATTAGCTACAAGCCCTAGAGAAGGAAGCTTACCTCTTAGTGAATTGCCCATTGATCAACCATTGGCATTGGTCTTTGGCAATGAACATGAGGGCGTGAGCAATGCCGCCATTGAGGCCGCAGACGGCTTGGTTCATATTCCTATGAAAGGATTCACTGAAAGTTTTAATATTTCCGTGAGTGCTGCTATTTGCCTTTATGCACTCCAAGAAAAGTTAGAAGGTAAGTCAGTCGAAAACTATTTTCTAAATGAAATGGAGAAAACCGAGTTGAAATACCGCTGGTACCAAGAGATTGTCAAACACTCCGCCGCACATAAGCGGGCATTTTTCAAGAAATAATAATGCCTTTTTCGATTACAATTTCAGCCTCGTTTTGATCGCATTGCTTTGACTTTCCCGATAGACTTGTTGGCCAAGTACTTGGCATATTCTAAAGTTTCCATACCATACATCGCTATTTTGCTCTCTTCATTACAGTGAATTCCAAAGCCATATCGCTTAGTCAATGGAGAAGCCCGAAAACAAGGTTGACCTTTGGAGAAAAATTCAGATTTCGCTTGGGCAAATTCTTCATGGGTTAAATCATTTCTATTGGCAAAAACCTGAAACAAAACCTCATCAGAGGTGTATTGATAAGGTGCTTTATTCAATATTTCAAACTGCATGTTGGCTACAGTTTTCTTATCGCCTTTTAGGGGAGGAATTACCCCCATGTCCACCGGGCAATCTTCTGCAACCTCAATGAAAACGTTTTTGTAATTGGTCGTATGAATTTTCATTTCATCGTTGGTTTTATAGTACTTGTCCAAGGTTGAGGAACTTCAACATTCTGAAAAAACAGTTTTCTGCGTAGCCATATGTTATATGGAATACTTAAACCCGAAATTTGCAATAGACATTCTAATACGTGCTGAAATCGCTTTAAAATACCCAATCGTTACATAATCCGGTTTAAAAATAATTTTTTTTTCTTATCCATAGATTTATTTTTTTCCTTTTGATTATAACTATACACATTTATTTCCATGGATAGCCTTTGGGATTACCGGATGCATCATTTACTTCCAAGGAGAAAATAATAAGATGTTTTTTTTAGTTTGGTGTGGCTTTTGAGTAACTAAATATACTTGTTAATAAGCTTTAAAATAGGTAAAGCGGTCGTTTGAGAAATATTTTCACCATGACGTAGGTTCAAAACAAAAGATAAGCAAGGCCTACTCTTTTATTTACCCTGTCGAATTTGCATATTTGCAGTCCGTAAATCAGGAAAACGCCTTACTTTTGGTGGTCTGTGAATAAATCACAAGATGCCAGATAATTCCTATCGAGGGAAAAGGGGGGTAATGGGTTTGAATACAGCATCGGTATAGCACCTTTTTTATTGTAGTTTATTGCAATGAAAACTTTGATTTTTGGAAAAGTAAGCGTTTAAAAACACCTGTTTGTAAAGGTGATTTATCATAAATAAAATGAATACATGTCAAGTATTGATAATGAGATTAAAGTAACATTTCCTGATAAATCTGTCAGGAAATTTGAAAAAGGAGTAAACAGTATAGTGATTGCGATGAGCATCAGTGATGGGTTGGCGAGGAATGTTTTGGCTGCCAAAATCAATGGTGAAATATGGGATGCCACGCGTCCTATCAATCAAGATGTAAGTATTGAATTGTTAACATGGAATGATGTAGGAGGAAAGTCCACCTTTTGGCATTCTTCAGCCCATTTACTTGCAGAAGCTTTAGAGGATTTATATCCTGGTATAAAATTTGGAATAGGACCACCTATAGAAAACGGTTTTTACTATGATGTTGATTTTGGGGACAAGACCCTAGAAGGAGCCGAGCTGGAAAAAATTGAGGCCAAAATGATTGAATTGGCCCGACAGAAAAACGAATTTGTCAGAAAAGACATTTCAAAGGAAGAAGCAATTGCCTATTTCAAAGAAAAAGGAGATGAGTACAAGTTAGACCTTTTGGAAAGACTTGACGATGGAACCATAACCTTTTACGAACAAGGTGGATTTACCGACCTTTGTAAAGGGCCACACATTCCGCATACAGGATTCGTAAAGGCGGTTAAATTGCTAAATATAGCAGGGGCATATTGGAGAGGTGACGAAAAGAACAAAATGCTGACCCGTATATACGGCATTACTTTTCCTAAGGCGAAGGAATTGAAAGAATACCTTTACCTACTTGAAGAAGCTAAGAAAAGAGATCATAGAAAATTAGGTAGGGAGCTAGAGCTATTTACGTTTTCAGAAAAAGTAGGCATGGGATTGCCTTTGTGGTTGCCGAAGGGAACCCTTTTGAGAGAGCGATTGGTGGCTTTCCTTAAAAAAGAACAAGATCATTCCGGCTATGAGCAGGTAATTACACCACATATAGGACATAAGGCATTGTATGAAACCTCGGGTCATTATGAGAAATATGGCAAAGATTCATTTCAGCCAATAACCACACCACATGAGGGAGAGGAGTTTTTATTAAAACCCATGAATTGTCCTCACCATTGTGAAATTTATAAATACAAACCAAGGTCATACAAAGACCTTCCGGTCAGGTATGCTGAGTTTGGAACGGTTTATAGGTATGAGCAAAGTGGGGAACTACATGGCTTGACTCGTGTACGTGGATTTACTCAAGATGATGCACACATATTTTGTAGGCAAGATCAGGTAAAGGAAGAGTTTATAAAAGTTATAGACTTGGTTTTATATGTTTTCAAAGCCCTAGGTTTTGACAACTATACTGCACAAATTTCGCTTAGGGACCCTGAGAATATGGGTAAATACATAGGTGAAGAGGCTGCATGGAACAAAGCCGAGCAAGCGATTATCGAAGCAGCAGAAGAAAAAGGTCTAGACACTGTTACGGAGAAAGGCGAAGCTGCATTTTATGGACCGAAGCTAGACTTTATGGTCAAGGATGCCCTTGGCAGAAGTTGGCAGTTGGGAACTATTCAGGTAGATTATCAATTACCTCAGAGATTCGAATTGGAATATACCGGCTCTGACAATCAGAAACACAGGCCTGTGATGATCCACAGGGCGCCATTTGGTTCTTTGGAGCGATTTGTAGCTGTTCTAATTGAGCACTGTGGAGGTAATTTCCCTCTTTGGCTGGCACCTGAGCAGTTGATTATATTGCCAATATCAGAGAAGTATGCTGATTATGCAGCTAAGGTGAAGTCTGTTTTGGATGAAAACGGCATTACCGGTGATATTGACAATAGGGATGAGAAAATCGGTAGAAAGATCAGAGATGCTGAGGTTAAGAAAATTCCTTTTATGGTGATAGTGGGCGAGAAAGAGCAAGAGGAGAATAAATTATCCCTCCGTAAACATGGAGAAGGGGATATAGGTACTTTCGAATTGAACGCTTTTGTTGACTTCTTTCAAGGAATCATAAAGGAATCATTGAATAAATAACAAGAATATAATTTGTTGATTTTTAATATTTAAAAAATTATTAGATATTTGCAAATTGAAACTTTAAAAAACAACCATAACTATTTTGAGAGGAAAAAGAACGTATACTCCGAGACAAGAGGAACCATATAAAGTAAATTCAAAAATTAGGGCCAGAGAGGTCAGGGTTGTAGGAGATTTTGTAGAGGGAGGTAACGCAGTAATGGCTACTGATAAAGCGGTAGCTCTGGCTGAAGATAATGGACTTGATCTCGTTGAAATTTCTCCTTCCGCCTCACCACCAGTTTGTAAGGTGATCGATTATGCTAAGTTCAAATACGAACAAAAGAAAAAGCAAAAAGAGATCAAATCCAATGCAGCTAAAACTGTAGTGAAAGAAATTAGATTTGGACCTAATACTGATGACCATGATTTTGATTTTAAATTGAAACATGCCATCAACTTCCTTAAAGATGGGGCTAAAGTTAAAGCTTATGTCCATTTCGTAGGACGTACCATTGTTTTTAAAGAAAGAGGAGAGATGCTACTGCTGAAATTTGCTCAGGCTCTTGAAGATTATGGTCAGGTAGAACAATTACCTAAAATGGAAGGGAAGAGAATGAATATTTTCGTTTCTCCAAAAGCAGGCAAAAAATAATTCAACTAATATATATACGGTAATGCCAAAAGTTAAAACTAAATCAAGTGCTAAGAAAAGGTTCAAGCTTTCTGCGTCTGGAAAGATAAGAAGGAAGCATGCTTTCAAAAGCCACATTTTGACTAAAAAGTCTACCAAAAGGAAGAGAAATCTTACCCAAATGGGAGAAGTACATGAGTCAGATGAGGGAAGAGTAAAAGCAATGCTTAGAATCTAATCTTAAAATTCAACAGGTTATTTAATTCACCAGGCCTTTGGTTTACAAGTCTTATCAGAAAATCTGAAAGCACCAAAAGTCAAAAACTAAAAAAAACATGCCAAGATCGGTCAATTCAGTAGCTTCAAGAGCTAGGAGAAAAAAAGTATTAAAAGCCACCAAAGGTTACTTCGGAAGAGGGAAAAATGTTTGGACTGTAGCAAAAAACAAGTATGAAAAAGGACTTCAGTATGCTTACAGGGATAGAAAAGTAAAGAAGAGAGAATTCAGAGCACTTTGGATTCAAAGGATCAATGCGGGAGCCAGACAATATGGCGTTAGCTATTCTCAGTTTATGGGAATGTTGAAAAAAGCAGAGATAGATCTTAATAGAAAAGTGCTTGCAGATCTTGCAATGAATCATCCAGTTGCTTTTAAAGCTATTGTTGAAAAAGTAAAATAAAAATAGTGCAAACTATTATAAAAAAACCCTCCTTAGAGGGTTTTTTTATGCCCTCATTTTTTTTAAAGGGTTTATTTTTTGAAATTTTCCTTATATTACTTATGGTTTACCTATCTTTTGGGAGACTAATACCTGAACCCAATCATTGGCAATTAATGAAATGGGAACAGGTGTTTAATCATTAACCTTTAATTATAAAGGTAAGGTCTTTGTTTTCAGTGATTAAAGAGATGAATGACATAAAAAAAGGTCTCTTAAAAATAAGAGACCTTTTTGTTGGTAGCGAGGAGGGGAGTTGAACCCCTGACCTCAGGGTTATGAATCCTGCGCTCTAACCATCTGAGCTACCTCGCCAATTGGGAATGCAAATATGTGAGTATAATCCTTGAATTGCAAATCAAGGGCCTAAAAAAAATATTACTTTTTACAACTAGAAATACAAAGGTCATGGAGAAAATTAAGTTTGTTTCAGATTATCAGATAAATAGCTCCAAAAAAATTATTTATCCTTATTTAAGCACAGCCAGTGGTTTGTCCCAATGGTTTGCCGATGATGTGTTAATAAATGAGGATAAGGTCTATAATTTCATTTATGACGGAGAGAGTCATTATGCCCGCGCTGTGATAATGCGGTTAAATCACCATGTGAAATTTGAATTCTTTGATCCTGATGAAGAGGAGGATGAAGAAACCGACCATCCTTTTATTGAATTTAAATTGGACGAAAACGAATTAACCCAAACCTTTTACCTGCGGGTAGTCGAATATGGTGATGCTTACGACGAACAGGAACAGCAATCTATTTGGGAAGGGTTAATTGGCTCCCTAAAAGAGATAATTGGAGGATAAAATGCTTTATAATTATCATTTTTAACATAATATGTTCAATTTTGCTTCGTCTTTGAAACACGGATTATGTAATAGGATTTATCACCCCTTATGATAGCCAGGGGTGATGTCTATCCTGTGTTTATGGGAGCTGTTGCAATCGCAAGAAAATCAGGTTGTTTTGAGATTTTATTATAGCACCGCTATGGTAAAATTGAAAACAGCAAGGAAGTGGCTGGTTTTGAATCGATTTCAGCACCTATTAGATTGTCTATTGCATATTTCGGTTAAACTGTGTGTATACAGGAAGGATTGTTGGATGAATTTGTATTTGCAGGTGCTTCAAGGGCAGCGATGGCTTATTTACGGCACTGAAAGGCAAGTTCAGGGAAACCAACTACAAACTGATTTTGGGATAATTTCTACACACATAAGAATGGCGATGACCTATGTCGTGATAATAAATGAAAAGTAAAGGCAATTAATGAAAAAATTAGATAAGCTAGTACTGGGGTCATTCCTCAGTCCTTTCCTGCTTACTTTTATCGTGGTAGATTTTATTTTGCTTACGGTAAATATGCTTAAATACTTTGACGAGATATTCGGTAAGGACCTGCCTTTTATGGTCTATATGGAACTGATAGGTTATTTCGTTGTAAGTATTTCACCCATGGCCCTTCCTTTGGCTGTATTGCTTTCCTCCCTGATGACTTTTGGTAACCTAGGAGAGCATTTTGAATTGACAGCAATAAAAAGTAGCGGGATATCATTGAACAGGACCATGCTGCCCATTGGTGTGTTTGTGGCAGTTGTTACAGTGATGGCCTTTTTGTCCAATAATTTTATCGTTCCCCGAGTAAACCTTAAGACTTTTAGTTTATTGTATGATATCCGGATGAAGTCCCCAGCTTTTGATATCAAGGAAGGGGTCTTTTACAATGGCATTCCAGGTTATAGCATCAAGGTAAATTCAAAGTTGGATGAGGTTCGTCTTAAAGACGTTTTGATCTATGATCATACCTCAGGTCAAGGGAACCTTCATGTAATCACTGCCGACTCGGGAAGGATGGAACCCTTCTTCAATGACAGGTACATCATGTTGACCTTGTTTCATGGCAATAGCTATCAGGAAGGAACTGGAAGAAGAGGGGGGCGAGATATTCCGCAGTCTTTCAGTAGAAACAGTTTTGAAACCAATAAAATGGTTTTTGATCTGGACGCTTTTGATCTCAAAAGAACCCCGGAAAACCTTTGGTCGAATAGTAAGTCCATTAAGAATATTGGGGAAATTCGAGTAGATCTTGATTCCATGGACAGAGAACTTAATCATTGGTATTTTTTCAATTATGCCAATACAGAAGCCTCGTATAATTATTTTGGCAGGACCAGAAAGCTACTTCCGCCACAAGAAATAATAGATAAAAAGCAAGAAACGGATTCCTTGAAAAACCTCAAGTACCAGCAGGAATTGGAAAATGAGGAAAATGGGAAGCTGAATGGTTCGGATAGTCAGAATAAGGCCATGGCTTCAAATGATTCAACCGGGGCAGTTAGTCCTGCCAATATTGTAGGAGATACGCTCAAAACCAAAACAGATAGTTCTTTAGCTTCTGTTACCCAAAAGAATGAAGCTTCCAAACCTGTCAAAACTAAGGATTCCGCCATCAATGGCAAGGACAGTCTTGGAAACGTAGCGTCTAATTCAGGCAGTAAAGCGGTTGATATGCGGGCGATCAATAAGAGCAGTAGCTTAAAATTAGAACAACCTGATTTAGTAGAACTCAATGCTGATCAGGAGAAACGATTGGATTCATTGCTTTTGACATCAAGATATAGGACATCCATGGCTTCAGTGGGATTGACTACAGCCAGGAATATTAAAAACAACTTCACAACCAATAAAGCCAGAGTCAATGAAGTGATGCGGCAATATCGAAGTTTCAAAGTGGCCTGGTACCAGAAATACACCCAATCATTGGCTTGCTTTGTTATGTTTATGATTGGAGCTCCTTTAGGGGCCATTATAAAGAAAGGAGGTCTTGGAATGCCCGTATTGTTATCCATTATTTTTTTTATAATGTATTACATGCTGACCATTACTGGTGAAAAGTGGGCAAAAGAGGGATTGTCAGATCCAGTGTTCGGTACCTTTTTCTCTAACCTTGCCTTGATTCCTTTCGGATTGTTTTTTTTAAGGCAGGCAAGGAAAGATGCAAGATTATTTGAACCAGATTTTTATCAGGGTTTTTGGGAAAAGGTAGTGAAATTTTATCAGCAGAAGGTCCAAAGAAAAAAGTTAAAAGAAGATGTTTTATAAATTGAAATAAAACAGCTACCTTTGGCTCTGTTTTAAAAATTTTAACATCATATTTGACTAAGCATGTATTTAGCGAAAGAAGAAAAAGTAGAACTATTCCAAAATCATGGTCGGTTGAAGTCAGAAACTGATACAGGGTCTCCTGAATCACAAATTGCCCTGTTTACCTACAGGATCAAGCACCTGACTGAACACTTGAAGACCAACAAAAAAGACCATTCAAGTAGAAAAGGTTTGTTGAAATTAGTAGGTAAAAGAAGGCGTTTGCTTAATTACCTGATAAAAATTGATATTGAGAGATACAGAAATGTAATTGCTGATCTTGGTATCCGTAAATAATTACATGTAGGGTTCCTTGTTATAAGGAACCTTACTTTTTTACCTCCTTCTGTTATTAAGCCTTATTTTTAAAACTATACACACTACATACTCAAAAGTATATGTTACCAAATACAATTTCAAAAACTATCACTCTTGAAGATGGTAGGGAAATAATCATAGAGACGGGTGCATTGGCCAAGCAGGCTGATGGTGCTGTCGTAATTAAGATGGGCAAAGCTATCTTATTAGCTACTGTAGTAACTAAAAAAGAAGCAGGAGATGGGGTAGACTTTCTACCTATGTCTGTTGATTACCAGGAGAAATTCGCTTCCTCAGGAAAAATACCTGGAGGATTTTTGAAGCGAGAAGGTAGATTATCTGATTATGAAATATTGATCAGTAGAATGGTTGATAGGGCTATCAGACCTATTTTTCCAGATGATTATCATGCTGACACCAATATTAGCATCACCTTGATGTCATCCGATGAAGATGTTTTGCCAGATTGCCTTGCGGGATTGGCAGCTTCAGCAGCTTTGGCTGTTTCAGACATTCCGTTTAATGGACCTATTTCAGAAGTTAGGGTTGCTAAAATTGACGGAGAACTTTTTATAAACCCTAAACCATCCGATTTAGAGAAGGCTTCATTGGAGCTGATCGTTGCAGGTTCAGAGGAGTTTATCCTTATGGTAGAAGGTGAAGGAGACGAAGTTTCAGAAGATGAAATGGTCGAAGCCCTTCAGTTTGGCCATGAAGAAATCAAAAGGCATTGTAAAGTTCAAAAAGAACTGACTAAGCTTGTTGGTAAAGAAGAAAAAAGAGCTTATAGTCATGAAGACAATGACGAAGCATTATTTGAAAAAATTAAAACAGAATTGTATGACAGCCTTTATGAGGTGGTCAGCAGACAAATTTCTGTTAAGCAGGAGCGTTCAGACTTAACGAAAGCCATTAAAGATGGTTTTGTAGAAAGCCTTGGTGAAGATCATGGATATGATGAGCGACTTATAGGAAGATATTTCAGTAAGGTTCATAAAGAAGCTGCTAGAAACTTCACATTAAACGAGAAAAAGCGTTTGGATGGAAGGCAGCCAGACGAGATCAGACCGATTTGGTCCGTAGTTGATTATTTGCCTTCTGCACATGGATCTGCCGTTTTTACCAGAGGTGAAACTCAATCTATCACTACTTGTACCTTAGGTACCAAGCTCGATGAGCAAATGGTAGATGGAGCAGTATTGTCAGGTTACAATAAATTCTTTTTACATTATAACTTCCCAGGTTTCAGTACAGGTGAGGTAAAACCAAACCGTGGACCAGGTAGAAGAGAAGTAGGTCATGGTAATCTTGCCATGAGAGCGCTCAAAAAAGTATTGCCAGCCCCAGCAGACAACCCTTATACCATCCGTATCGTTTCTGATATTTTGGAGTCTAATGGTTCCTCTTCAATGGCCACTGTATGTGCAGGTTCATTGGCACTGATGGATGCAGGTATTGCTATCAAAAGTCCAGTAACAGGTATTGCCATGGGTATGATCTCAGATTCAAAAACCGGCAATTATACCATTTTGTCCGATATCTTGGGTGATGAAGATCATTTGGGTGATATGGACTTCAAAGTGACTGGTACAGCCAAAGGAATTACAGCATGCCAAATGGACCTTAAAGTAGAAGGCCTTGACTATGAAGTACTCAAAGAGGCGCTTTATCAAGCTAGAAAAGGAAGGTTACATATATTGGATGAAATTAATAAAACCCTTTCATCTTCAAGACCTGAATTCAAGCCGCATACACCTAGGTCTTATAATATGCAGATTCCTAAAGAACTAATAGGAGCTGTAATCGGACCAGGAGGTAAAGTGATTCAGGAAATACAAAAAGATACAGGAGCTACCATCATCATAGAGGAAGTGGACAATATGGGAAGAATCAATATCTTCTCTAATAACCAGGAATCTATGGATGCAGCCATTGCCAGACTTAAGGCAATTGTAGCTCAGCCTGAGATAGGAGAGACTTACACTGGGAAAGTGAAAAACATTATGCCTTTTGGTGCATTTGTTGAATTCATGCCTGGCAAGGATGGGTTGTTGCATATTTCCGAGATTAAATGGGAAAGACTTGAATCTATGGATGGAGTTTTAGAATCTGGCGAGGAAATTGCTGTTAAGCTTATAGATGTAGATAAAAAGACAGGGAAATACAAATTGTCCAGAAAAGCATTGTTGCCTAAACCAGAAAGAAAGGACAAGTAAGCTGGAAGGTCTCTGAATTTATAAGTCATATTGTAAAAAATGAACTATTCTTCAGGGAATATCTGTTATCAATGCGTTAAAAAAAATAATCAATAAAATTGAATGAGGCAGCTTAAAATCAGTAAACAGATTACCAACAGAGAAAGTCAATCTCTGGATAAATACCTTCAAGAGATAGGTAAGGTAGATTTATTGACAGCAGATGAAGAAGTGGTGTTGGCTAAAAGGATCCGAGAAGGTGATCAGCTCGCCTTGGAAAAATTAACCAAAGCCAATCTTAGGTTTGTTGTCTCCGTTGCCAAGCAGTATCAAAATCAAGGTTTGTCATTGGGTGATTTGATCAACGAGGGTAACCTTGGTTTGATTAAAGCTGCCCAAAGGTTTGATGAAACCAGGGGTTTTAAATTTATTTCTTATGCCGTTTGGTGGATTCGTCAGTCCATTCTTCAGGCATTGGCCGAGCAATCCAGGATTGTAAGACTTCCGCTAAACAGGGTAGGATCCCTAAACAAGATCAGTAAAACATTTTCTGAACTTGAACAAAAGTTTGAGCGTGAGCCCTCTCCTGAGGAGCTAGCTGAGGTACTCGAAGTTACCGCAGGGGAAGTTGTCGATACCATGAAAATTTCCGGAAGACATGTTTCTATGGATGCTCCTTTTGTACAAGGAGAAGAAAATAGTTTGCTTGACGTTTTGGAAAATGATGGGGAAATTAAGCCGGATGATGGCTTGATGAATGACTCCCTAAGAAAAGAAGTACAAAGGGCACTTTCTACGCTTACCCAAAGGGAAGCCGATGTAATTACTTTATATTTCGGATTGAATGGAGAACATGCGATGACGCTTGAAGAGATCGGTGAGAAATTTAATCTTACCCGTGAAAGAGTTAGACAGATTAAAGAGAAAGCCATCAGAAGACTTAGACATACCAGTAGAAGTAAAACTTTAAAACCTTATCTGGGATAAGTTATTTAGACAAAGTAGAAAATTTAAAAAGGGCGCTTTGCCCTTTTTTTATATCTGTCAAAAAAAATATTCAAGTCAGTAAACTTTTTTGTTTTTCTAATATGTTAATATTCGAAAGAATTTCGTTTTCGAATAAAAGTGAATAATTAATAAAAAAATGAATCAGGAAACAGAAAATATAAAGGTTCTTATTATTGGATCAGGACCAGCAGGATATACTGCAGCTATTTATGCTTCAAGGGCTGGGCTTTCACCTGTAATGTATACTGGTATTCAACCTGGAGGTCAGCTTACCATTACCAATGATGTAGAAAATTACCCAGGATATCCTGACGGTGTTATGGGGCCTCAAATGATGGAGGACTTTAAGAAACAAGCAGAACGTTTTGGAACGGATGTGAGGTATGGTATAGTAACCGAAATGGATGCAAGTGAGCGCCCATTTAAAGTTACTGTAGATGGTAATCAGACTTTGCTTGCAGAAACTGTTATTATTTCTACTGGAGCCTCTGCCAAGTGGTTAGGAATTGAAAGTGAAACCAGACTAAACGGTAAAGGGGTTTCAGCTTGTGCTGTTTGTGATGGGTTTTTCTTCAGAGGAAAAGACGTTGCTATT
Source organism: Cyclobacterium sp. L-R (assembly GCF_056859355.1). NCBI lineage: Bacteria > Pseudomonadati > Bacteroidota > Cytophagia > Cytophagales > Cyclobacteriaceae > Cyclobacterium > Cyclobacterium sp. L-R. The sequence goes on along the minus strand of NZ_JBSXOH010000065.1, from coordinate 45,591 downwards.
GTTGGGGGTGGAGATACGGCTTGTGAAGAAGCCAGTTATTTGTCCAACATCTGTAAAAAAGTATACATGATTGTAAGAAGAGATGAATTAAGAGCTTCTCAAATCATGCAAAATAGGGTTATGAAAAACCCAAAAATAGAGATTCTGTGGAATCATGAAACAGTAGAAATCCTTGGTGAAGAGGAAGTTGTTGGAGCCAAGGTAAGAAATAGAATATCAGGTGAAGAGCGGGATTTGGATCTGGAAGGCTTTTTCGTAGCCATTGGTCATCAACCTAATACTTCTGTTTTTGTTAATCAGATTGATACAGACGAAAACGGATACATTCTAACCAAACCTGGAAGTACAAAAACCAATGTCCTTGGCGTTTTCGCTTGTGGAGATGCCCAAGATCACGAATACAGACAAGCCGTCACAGCAGCAGGTACAGGATGTATGGCTGCCTTGGATGCAGAAAGGTTTTTGGCTTCCCAAGAATAGTTCTGAATCCATATGATTCTAAAAGAACGGTGGTTCCTCGTGTTTCTACTTTGTTCGTCTATCATTTTTGATATCACAGCACAGCATAGAAAAGTAGACAAGCAGAATAACAATGGTTTTGTCGAACAATCGCTTAAGGCTCCCTTAGGTGCAGATCTTTTTGATGCCGACCAATATAGAAATGACTTGGAAAAAGCTACGGACGCCTTGATCTTTAAGGATGATCTCAATCTTAAAAAACGTTTGTCATTAGTTAGTGAAAACACTGATACCTTTATTTGGGCACCAACTCATGTGATGGTAGAAGTGGCAGAGAAAGTATTGATAGATAGTATTTGGATTACGGCGTATGAATATTATGGGCTCTGGGACAGTCATAAAATCAATAGTTATGATTTTGATCCCAGAGATTTTAAAGACACCATACCTGTGAATTTGTACAATTCCTACTATGGTTCTGGATGGAGTGCTCCTTTGGACAAAACCAAAATTAATTCTGATTTTGGGATGAGACGTTACCGCTGGCACCATGGCACTGATTTGAAATTGAATGTAGGTGACCCGGTTAGATCAGTATTCGATGGGATAGTTCGCATCACATCCTATGATAGGTATGGGTATGGACATTATGTAGTGGTAAGACATAGAAATGGTCTCGAAACTCTGTATGGTCATCTTTCTAAGAAAGAAGTGAAAGTGGGTCAGGAAGTTAGCGCTGGAGATATTGTTGGATTGGGAGGAAGTACAGGTAGGAGTACTGGTCCTCACCTTCATTTTGAAATTCGTTACCAGGGACTTTCAATAAACCCGATCGAAATTTTCGATTTTGATATTGGAAGAATTAAAGCTCCTACTTACAACATCACCGCGCAAAGTTTTGATCATGAAATCAAGATGAGGGAAGCCGTTTACCATAGGATAAGGAGTGGTGATAATCTTTCTGTAATTGCTCGAAGATATGGGGTCAGGGTAAGCCAGATAACCAGATTAAATGGAATCAGTACCAGCACAATTTTGAAAATTGGGCGACGATTACAGATACAATAATAACTTTACAGTCATTTCAATATAAGAAAAATGAAATTGGATATTTTGGCTATTGCCGCACATCCGGATGATGTAGAGCTTGCCTGTAGCGGTACCTTGGCTTCACATAGAGCCCAAGGTTATAAGGTAGGTATACTTGACCTTACGCAGGGTGAAATGGGGACTCGCGGCACACCTGAGATACGCTTACAAGAATCTGATGATTCAGCAAAAATACTAGGGCTAAATGCTAGAGAGAATTTAGGTTTTAAGGACATCTATTTCAAAGATGATTTAGCCCATCAGGAAGCTATTGCAAAGGTTATACGAAAATACCAGCCGGAAATAGTACTTGCCAATGCGATTAGAGATAGACACCCTGATCATGGTAAAGGAGGCAGTCTGGCTTCTCATGCATGCTTTATTAGTGGCCTAAGAAAATTGGAAACCGAAATAGATGGGGTAGCACAAGAACCTTGGAGACCAAAATTTGTCTATCATTATATTCAAAATGAATACATTGAGCCAGACTTGGTGGTTGATGTTTCTGATTATTGGGAAATAAAAAAGAACAGTATTTTGGCATTTAAATCCCAATTCCATAATCCTGACTCTAAAGAACCTGAAAGTTTTATTTCCAGTCCAGAGTTTCTTGATTTTATAGAAGCTAGATCCCGTGAACTAGGGCATAAGATTAATGTGAAATATGGAGAGGGTTTTACTGTAGAAAGAGTAGCAGGAGTTAAAAATCTATTTGACCTTATTTAGTACAGTGGTCTAGCCCCATTACTTCCTGAGGTTTCTTGATTTTTGATCTCTTGATCAGGATGAAATAACTTGAAAAGTTGGGTTTTATCTAAACCATTATTTTGGCGGCATTGCTGCGGGAAATCACAACAATGTCGCCAAAAATACAATTATTTTTTTATCGTTATTGAGAGGGAGTCTGCCTTTCCTATGCTTACCACGCTGATTGGTTAAGTTTTTGTGCAAGTTATCCTCAAGCCAAAAGTGCTAGGAGGAATAGATTTTTAAATAATATCTCAGTATCAGCTTATTTATTTTGTTTTAAACAAGTCCTGAAGGAAGCCTTATCAAGGCGCTAGTCGCTCCATTGACCATTCTGAAGTCGCTTTATTGAGACGGTACAATACCCTGTCGTGTAGTCGAGCTGGCCTACCTTGCCAAAACTCTATCGAAGTAGGAGTAAGTAGAAAACCACCCCAGTTTTCTGGTCGAATAATTGGTTCCGTTTTAAATTTTATCTCAAATTGACGCTGACGTTCTTCCAAATAGGCGCGATTCGGAATAACTTCACTTTGAGGACTGGTCCAAGCGCCTATTTGACTTTGTTCCGGTCGGCTTTTAAAGTATTCGTCAGACTCCTCCGCAGAAGTTTTAGCAACGGTGCCTTCTATTCTCACTTGTCTTTCTAATTCTGGCCAGAAAAAGGTCAGGGAGGCTACTGGATTTTTTATAAGTTGCTGTCCTTTATTGCTGGAATAGTTGGTGTAAAAGACGAAACCATTGTCTACACCTTTTAATAAGACAATTCTTCCAGATGGACTTCCATTTTCATTAATTGTGCTAAGGTGCATTGCAGTAGGTTCATTGACCTGTGCTGTAATTGCTTCCGATAACCATACCTTGAATTGTTCCAAAGGGTCTGAATTTATCTCATTTAAATTCAATTTCTTAGAAGAATATTCTATTCTTATGTCTGCTATTTTCATTTTATTAGGATTTGGTACGGAAATTTAAGTTTGGAATGCAAATATATTGGTTTTAAATATTTTTGCTTTATATTAATGCCTCATATAAATAGTTTTTGATGGATGATATGTCCAAATTAGCTCCACAATCAGGGAGTTTGTTGATTTCTGAACCGTTCCTGCAGGATGAAAATTTTGTCAGGTCAGTAGTTCTATTGTGTGAAAATAATGAAATGGGTTCCTTTGGTTTGGTATTGAATAAGTTGTCTATATTTAAATTAGAGGAGCTTTTAGAGGGACATGAGTTTTTAGATAAGGAAGTTTATGTAGGAGGTCCAGTAGAGCAAAATACCCTTCATTTTATTTATCATGGAGAACAACAATTGGAAGATAGTGTAGCCTTAGGAGAGAAGCTTTGGTGGGGAGGAGATTTTAAGGAATTGATTGGTAAACACAAATTAGGTTTGGTAGATATTTCCGATTTCCGATTTTTCTTAGGTTATTCAGGTTGGGAAAAAGGACAATTAAAAGACGAATTATTAGAAAATACATGGATTGTTTGTGATAATAGCCATGCTAAAAATATATTTACAGTAGCTCCAGATGATTTATGGAGGATTATTTTAAAGAATATGGGAGGTGATTTCCAAGTATTGGCAAATTATCCGATTGACCCAAGACTTAATTAGCTCAAAATTGCTACTTTTGTTTAGTATGGTTTGAATTACGCAGGAATACAATAAATATTATGGATAAGGATAAAGAAATGTCTGAAAATGCAGACAAGGTTACTGAAGAATTGGCCAAAAGCCAAAAATCAGGAGAAGAAGCATCTACCGAAATACAGGGAGAAACTACTAACGATGCTACGGACGAAAACTCAACAACTGACAAGGAAAGTGTGGATGTGGTAAACACAGATGCGGCCCCGTCAAATGAAGTTCCGGAGGATAAAGAAGAGGGCAAAGCTTCTCAAGACGAAGGAGAGTCTGTGGAAGTGGCATCTTCTGCTGAAACCACGGAATCTGAGTCCGATGCAGAAGTGGCTGTAGGCAATAAAGATAGTTCAGATGAAAACGAGGAGGAGGAAGAGGAATTCGATTTCCATAATTTTACCAAAGCACAACTTATAAAAACCCTAAAGGACTTTGTGAACGAACAACATTTCGTTCGTAGAGATGGGTTGGTACAAGAAATAAAAAACCAATACGACGAATTTTTCTCCAAGGAACAAGAACAAGCCCTTGAACAATTTTTGAGTGAAGGAGGAGAGAAGGATGGATTTGTCTATAGAGGGACAGATGAAGACAAGGAGTTTTTTGCTTCTTACCAATTGTTTAAGGAGAAAAAACACCAGCAGTTTAAAGACCTAGAGCGTTCGAAAGAAAAGAATGCCAATGATAAAAACCTGATTTTGGATCAATTGAGAGCTATAGTAGATGGAGAAGAAACTACCAATAGCATCGAGACTATTAAAAAAATCCAGGATGAGTGGAAGAAAATTGGTCCTGTTCCACACAGTCAGAATAAAAACCTTTGGGCGTCTTATAATGCCCTTATGGACCGTTTTTATGATAATCGAAGTATTTACTTCGAATTAAAAGAACTAGATAGGAAAAAGAACCTTGACAGTAAACTGGATCTTTGCCAAAAGGCTGAAGCATTGTCAGAGGTTGAAGATGTGAAAGAAGCAATTAAAAACCTCAATGATCTTCATGAGGAATTTAAACATATAGGGCCTGTGCCAAGAGATGAGCAAGAAGCGCTGTGGCAAAGGTTTAAAAGTGCTTCTGATGCGGTTTACAATAAGCGGAAAGCTTATTATGACAGTCAAAGAGAAGTATTTAAAGCCAATCAGGTTTTAAAAGAAAAGCTTATTGAAAAGCTAGATACTTTTAAATCCTTCAAAGCCGAAAAAATCAGAGACTGGAACACGAAGACAAAAGAGATTCTTGCTTTGCAAAAAGAGTGGGAACTTATAGGTCCGGTTCCAAGAGAGGCTGGTAAGGACATCAATAAAACATTTTGGGGGCTCTTTAAGCAGTTTTTCCACCACAAGAACCTCTTCTTTAAGGAGCTTGATGAAATAAGGCAGCAAAATAAAGAAAAGGCGGAGAAGCTTATAGAAAAAGCTGAGACTTATTTGGAGAGCACCGACTGGAAAAACACTTCCAATGAGTTAATTCAACTGCAAAAAGAGTGGAAAGAACTCGGTCCAATGCCTGAGAAGTTTAGAGATGATCTTTACAACCGTTTTAAAAAGGCATGCGACACTTTCTTTGAAAGTAGGAGGACTGCCAATAAGGAAACCAATAAAGCATTTGAAGACAATCTCGTAGAGAAAGAGAAAGTTTGTCAAGAGATTTCGGATGCTGCTAAGGACGAAAGCCAGACAAGTGCTGAGAACCTTGAAAAACTAATTCAACAATTCAACGAAATTGGATTTGTGCCTAGAAAGAGCATGAAAGACATTTCATCCAAATTCAACAATGCGGTAAATGAATATGTATCTAAATTAGAGTTGGAAGGTGAAAGCAAGGACGACTTTTTGTTCAGGTTGAACCTCAACAAGCTTCAAGCGGATCCAAATAGCAATAAAGTCCTTAACAAAAAGGAACACGGAATTCGTAGACAAATCACAGACTTGGAAAACAACATTACCTTATGGAGAAATAACCTTGAGTTTTTTGCTGCCTCTAAAACTGCTGATAAGTTAAAAGATCAATTTGAGGAGAAGATCGACAAGGCAGAGCAAGAAGTGGATAAATTAAAGAAGAAGCTTTCAATTATTCGCGAATTTTAATTCCTTCACTATGAGTAAAATAGGGATTTTGTTAGAAAAATCTTCTCAAAAGTTTTGATTTCATAGGAGTATAAAACTATATTTGCACTCGCAATCAGGGAAAAAGTCTTCCTGATACCACTTTTAAAAGAGTGTTTTTATATAGAAGCCTCCTTAGCTCAGCTGGTAGAGCAACTGACTTGTAATCAGTAGGTCGTTGGTTCGATCCCGACAGGAGGCTCTTAGTTATCAGGCACTTACGTTAATTCGTAAGTGCTTTTTTATTTTCAATACATACAGAATACATACACTCCGACGCAAATTGAATTTTGCTGATATGCTGATTTTCAACATAAATCAAAAAAAACCGCCTCATTTCTGAAGCGGCTTTTCAAGGAAAACACCAATCGCTTTACGCAACTGTTACAGAGCCTAAATAAACGCTGTTAGCGACTTTAGTTCCGTCTTCTGACACAAACCCTAAGAAGACTTCTACATCTTCTCCTGAGTACTCAGAAGGCACAGGAATGGCTGCAGCTGCGGCACTCCTTGCTGGTCCAGCAGTTGTAAAAACTGCTTCTCCACGAGTAGTGTTCAAAAGGGCAATCAGCGCCTTGTCTGTTGCCTGAGCACTTCCGCTTCCTGAATTGTCTGTCCAGGTTGCTTCTACGTTTCCAGCACTTGGAGAAGTCGCTGCACCGTTGGCCGCACCTGTCAAGTTACCACGAGTAACCAATGCACTTGCATAGTCAATCATGAAGTTTGGATAAGCTCCGGTAACTGCATTGTTCAGGTTGTAAGACATGGCCGCATTGAATTGGGTCATACGGTTTGCATACAACTTGAAACCGACTCTCAGGAAGTCTGTCATTGGTTGCAAGAACCTTAGGACAGTTGAGAATTTAGAACGCTGGTCAACCTGACCTTCAGTTCTTGGGTTCGCTACACTGGAAGGTTTGATGCGCAGGTAATCGATGCCCTTCCAAGTTCCACCGATTACATTCCCAACCTGTCCTGAGACACCACCGAGAATACCTTGATTAATTTTTCCCATCTCTTTACGATTTTTAAGGAGTTAAACATTTGCTTGGACTTGACACGGACTTACCATGGATTTGCCCTTCGCCAACTAAATTACTTCAAGAATTAAGCGGTAGTTCTCTTTTGGGTGCTGTTGCGGTAGTGTGCTTTATTTTGCTTTTGTTGCGCTGTTTTTTTGGCAGGGCAGGAATCTATCCTGTACCTGTTTCTTTCATCAAGTCAAAAAATATGGCTTGTCTGGCAGTATCAATCATCTTTAGTGTGACCTTGATTTTTTGCTCGTTGGTATCGAGTAGTTGAAGGGCTTGAATTGCCTTCTGAAATGCCTGGTCTTTGCAGCTTGCTTTGGTGGAGCTTTCCCGAATCAGCTTTCGGATTTCATCAATAGTCACAAATGGAATCACGGAGCCTTTCAGGAGATAGTGAAATGATTTTGACCTCCACAATCCAAAGCATAGCCAAAAGAGAAATTCCCTGTCCTCTTGGTTGTCGGTGAGGCAAACAAAGCAATTCGGGCAAGCTTGGTTGAGCGGTTTTCCGCTGTTCAATCCTTTATTCAGGATAAAGAAGTGCGGCTGTTGGTAGCTGCTTTCCAGTCGGTGTGTTTTGATACGAAACGATTTCATACAGTGAGCCATTAAAGTTTAGCTCGCTGCGCTTCGCATATATTTTTTCAAAAGAGAAAAGAAAAAAGGGAAAAAAAGAAAAGAGAAAGCTGTCTTTCAGGCGGGTGCGGCTCGGCTGTCAAGGTTTTTGGAAAAAATACTACCCATAGGGTGGAGATTTTTTTCAAAACCCGTAGGGTTTGACCTTGACTGTCCGAAAGTGCGATGGGCATGTGCGAGCCCGCCTATCTTTGCTTTTCTCTTTTTAAAATTTTCCCTTAACGAGTAAAAAAAAGAGCCCCCTAAAAAGGAAGCTCTGAAATGCACAACTCGAACCAAAAAACACGAAGCGTATAATCTGTGATACCACAACGCTGAATGCCTGCATGGAACGGAAGGCCTGAGGTGCGAACGCCCGCCAACAACCACCGGCTGCCGAAACGGACTCTGAATAATAACTTAAACATAATGCCCTCACACTACAGAACGGTGCGATTGCAGCAAGGGCTGTGGGAAAAAAATACTACCCGAAGGGTGGAGATTTTTTTTCCTAACAGGCGAAGCGAGCCCTTGCAGCTCTCGCATCCGCACGCCTGTAACTTTGCTTTATGTTTGAGTGATTATTGACTATTTATGGCTATTAAATGCCAATTCTATGAACCAGTACTATTTGAATAGCAAGGCAATGCATGAATGGGAATCGAAAACATAGAATTGAAGGAATTTGATTTAGCTTGCACAACAACTTAATTTCGATACGTCTTTTCCGAAAGTTATGGCTGCTAATTTTATTCCTTCTCCCAAAGTCAAATAAGGGTAGAAACTGTCTGCTAAGTCTTTCACCGTTATTCCGTATTTGATTGCCATACTTAATTGTTGGATAAGTTCTCCGCCTTCGGGTGCGACTACTCTTGCACCAATGAGTTTATCGGTTTCGGTGTTACGAATGAGTTTGATAAAACCCCTTGTGTCGTTTGCTGCTATGGCTCTCGGCACGTCTTTGAGTTCCAATTTTGAAACTTCAAACGGAATGCCTTTTGCTTCTGCCTGTGCTTCATCTAAACCTGCGCCTGCAATTTGTGGGTCAGTAAAAACCACCCAAGGTAAAGAGGAATAATCGGCTTTGTTTTCTGTTCCTGAGAAAGCATTTTCAACGGCAATTTTACCTTCAAAAGCGGCTGTGTAAACAAATGCAGGGGTGTTGGTTACGTCACCTGCTGCGTAAATGTTGGATAGATTGGTTTCCATCTTTTCATTTACTGCAATGTGTCCGCTTTGGGTGAGTTCCAAACCAATGTTGTCCAATCCTAATTGATTTGTATTGGCTTTTGTTCCTGTGGCAATTACCACCCTTCCTTTTTCTACTATTTGAGTAAATGAACCATCAGGACATTTGCAATGGATGATAGTTTCATTTCCTTGCTTTTTAAATTTTACGGCTCTGAAATTGGGTAAAATTTCTATGCCTTCCTTTCGTATTTGGGTTTCCAATGCTTCGCTGATGTCTGGGGTTTGTGTACGTAATACTCGGTCGGTAAATTCAATGATGCGGACTTTTACGCCTAAACGATTGTAAGCCATTGCGATTTCCAATCCGATATAACCTGCTCCCATAATGGTCAGGCTTTCGGGTTTTTCTTCCAAGTCGAATAGGGAAACATTGGTCAAATAGTCAATTTTGTCCAATCCTTCAATAGTCGGAATGTTGGTAGTAGCTCCAGTGGCTATTAAAAATTTGATGGCTTTGTATTCTTTGCCGTCTACTTCAATGGTTTTGTTGTTCTTGAACTTTGCCCAACCTTTTAGCATAGTCAGGTTTTCAAAATCGCTTACCACATCCATATACTTTTTCTCCTGAAGTGTCGCTACTAATTTTTTCTTGGCTTTAATGATTTGTGCGAAATCAATGTCAACACCTTTTGGTTTGATGCCTTCAAAGTTGGAATGCGTAGCGTGATAAACCGTTTCACCTGCACGAATTAGGTTTTTAGATGGCACACAACCCACATTTACACAAGTACCGCCAAAGTCCAAACCACCGTTTACCATTAAGGTCGATAATCCTAAACTTTCGGCTTTAATGGTTGCCGAAAATGCAGCCGAACCACCACCGATAATGATTAAATCAAATTGATTATTCCTACTATTTCCATTTTCAGAAATTTCACTTTTTACACGATAGTTTTTTGTACCGTTGATGGTGTTGATGATTTCTTCTTTGCTGGTTTTGGCAGGGTCAAAAGAACATTCACAAGTAGCTTTCGGGTAGCTCACATTGGCTTCTTTAACACCCTCATTTTGTGAAAGCATTTTTTTTATTCCTGTGGCACAATGGTCGCAGGTCATACCTGCAATTTCCAATTTTATTTTTTCTTCTTTCATCTTATTTTTTTAATTTATTTAGGACTATACTTAACAACATTTCATTCCTATGTTTTTAGGCTCAAAGAAATCCTCAAGCGTCAATATTTTTCCATCAGGATTATTTTTTAACCATTGTTTTGCTGTTCTTTCGCTTGCAAAAAATGAAACGTGATTACATAGCGACCCTTTAATATTGCAGGTGTCAACAGATTCTACCCAAGAAATAAATAAAGGATAAGGAGTTGTCCATAATAGCTGACTTCCGTTTATTTGTAATTCGATGGGAGAGTTATCAATCGGGTCAGTTGAATGAACATTGGCTTCTACACCTAACCATTCCGAAAACAGAATGGCATCTACTACACACCATGTGTATAACATCTTACCATTTACAATAAAGCGATGTTTGGTAGGAACTGTAGATAGACCAGAAAATGCAATAATATTTCCTTGTACATCGGTTTCGCCCAGTTTATTCAAAATAGCGTCCGCTTTATCTTTGGACACTTTTATTAGTTTATAAAATCTGTTTTTAGATATAGAACTGCCTAGCATCAATTCTTGAAATATTCGTAAAATAAAATCGCTATTCTTTATCTTAAATTCAGAAAAAAGAATGTCGTTTAATTGACCGTCAATATATTTTCGTTGATTTTTCATAAGTTTTCTATTTGGGGTTTTACTGCAAACATGCTTTACTTCCTATAATATCGCCATCTGATGCACTCCAGATATAAGAAAGACCATCTCCTGTTGCTGTAGCTGTTACTTTTGTGGTTGCCCCAATTGCAATGGTGCTTTGTTCCGCACTCAAATCTGTGTAAGAAATGGTCGAAGTACCTGTTGGGGTGGAAGAATTAGTACCGGGAGTTGAAGAATTTGTTGGTTTTACTTCCGGTTCCTGTACTTCTTTATTACAACTAGCTACTATCATCCCGATAGTAACAATGCCTAAAATTAATTTTACAGTTTTCATATTATTTAGAATTTTCTTTAATGATTTCGGCTTTATAACCTGTTTTTTCAATTACTTTTATGATAGCTTCAGGATTTGTTTTGCTTGGGTCGTACTGGATAGTTGCCAAATCGCCTGGATATTCCACTTTGTGTTCAATAATGCCGTCCACTTCTTTGAGGGCATTTGAAATATGGTTGGAACAACCTGCACAAGTCATTCCCGTGATTTTCAGTTGCAGGGTCTTACCTTCTTGCTGTGTTGTATTTGCTGTTTGTGCTTTATTGTCAGTCGGTTTGCAACATTGAGCATTAAGCTGAGCAATTCCAATTAGGAACAAAGCACTCAATAGAATTAAATTCTTTTTCATAGTATAATTATTTAATTAAGTTCTTAAATACGAGGGGCAAAAAAATACTATTTCTTGCCAACCACTTTGTAACCTGTACCGTTGATGGCTTCTTCAATTTGAGCAAGACTCACTTTGGATTGGTCAAACTCTACTTTTGCAATCGCTTCTTCGTAGCTCGCATCCACTTTAACAATGCCCGGTAATTTGTTCACGTCATTTTCTACGTGTGAAGCACAGCCATTGCAAGTCATCCCTTTTACCTCAAAAGTTACCGTTTGAATATCCGAAGCATTTACGATTATAACTTCTTTGTTGTCCTTTGAAGGATAGAAAATGTGTGCATAGTTTGGAAAAGCAAGCATCAAGGCAGCAAAAACGGTTACTATTCCTAAAAATGTTTTGGTCTGCATAAAAGGTTTCTTTTCGTCTTCTTCGCAAGCACATTCGATTTCTTCAGCTGTTCGTGGTTTGAGTTTCTGATACCAGGCAAATCCCAAAACCAAAACGGTGATGCCGATAAGATAAGGTCTTGCAGGTTCCATCCACGAAAATGTAGATGCCACTCCTGATGCTCCTGAAATAAGAGCTAATACTGGGGTAATGCAGCAAAGCGATGCTGCTACTGCCGAAAGCACTCCCGCTCCGACTAGTCTGTTAGATTTTTTGTTCATACCGTTTCCTTTTTTGAGTTGTTTATGATGTGTTTAAAGAATGGCCTAAGTAGAGTCAGTTGCTCTTGTTTCAAAGAGTAGAAAATGGTTTGTCCTTCTCTTCTTCCTTCAATGACGTTACCGTCTTTGAGTTTCCGTAGGTGTTGTGAAACAGCGGGAATGCTCATTCCTAAAATGTCCGAAAGGTCACAGGGACAGAGTTCGTTTTCCTCTTCCAAAAGAAATAAAATTTTCAACCTTACTTCGTTTCCTGCTAATGCCAAAAGTCCACTCAGTTGTGTGAATGCCTTTTCGTTTGTTTGTAGGATTTCTCTACAATTGTCGATTTGAACCTTGTCGGCAAACACTCTTATACACGATTGATTGTTTTCCATAATCTCTCTCTTTTGGATTTAATAACGCAGTAAAGATACAAATAGTTTTCTTATTTAAGCAAATTCTTAAATATAGTTTTAGGTTTGAATGTAAAATGGTATCATAGTGTGAACGCAGGTAAAAACAGCCCTGAGCAAATCGGCTGGACAATGGCTGCAAATAGTGAGGTACGAACGGTTTGCGGACATTGGACAAGCAACGCGAGCCGCCTGCGAGTGGAGCAAGGGTGGTACAAATGGCAACCCTTTTTAGGGTGGTTTGTAGCTATGTGTGAAGTGGAACGTAGCCTTTTTGTAATTTTTCTTTACACAAAAAGGCGGAGTGCAACGGAACTTACACATGGCTTACCGATTTAATAGCCATAGCGATAGCGGAGGCAAATCAATCAGCATTAAGCCGCAGCCCGTAGCGACCCGCAGGCGAGCAAAATTATGGGTAGTGGTTGGATTTTTTGTGACTGACTGGAGGAACGGAAGGAAGTGGCAAAAAAGACAAGGGAACTACCGTGACAACTGTCAGAGGAACGCAATAAAAGTGACAAACTGCGTAGCTTTAGCGAAGCACCCATAGGGCATTACAGCTCTTTTTTTGACCTTTAAAAATTGAAGTATTCCAAAAAATGTGCTGTAATGGTTTGGCGATTTTATTTGCTGACGACCGAAGGCGGAACACCGCTTTACCTGCGTTTGGATGTGCGTAGGGAAAAGCAAGTGCAGGACGGAATGGATTGTAGTGCAACGGAAAGTAATGAAGGTCTTCTCTTGCTGAGCGTTGCAGGAAGTGGGTAATTGTAGTAAGTGAGGTACGAGCGAACGAAAAGTACCTACTGTAAGCAAATGGGGAGTTATGACAATGAATTAATTATTTCTTTTGCTGTAATTTTTGCAGTTTTACCAACGCCATAAATGGTTGCTGAAGCAAAACCTGTCCAATTACCATAACCCACTAGCCATAAATTTGACTCTTTAACTGCTCGCGTATTTTTTGTTATTACTTTATCATTTTCAATAATATTTAATTTTTTTAAATGGTTCAAATAAGGTCTAAAACCAGTACACCATATAATGGCATCAAAAGCTTCTTTTTTTCCATCTTGCCAAATTACACCGTTTTTATAAAATGAGGAAAATGGACGATGATCTTTAAATACGTTACGTGCTAATCCATCTTTCACACTTTCAACTTGTACAATATCACTCAAAGAAACTTGTAAAGTATTTGAAGTATTCTTTTTCTTAAGATACTTTTCATTAGCTTGATTAAACAAGTAACGACCGTCAATTTCTTCTGGTAGAAACGTAGGTTTATCTAGTGTTACCCACTTTGTATAAGCTACTTTAGAAACTTCTGCTAAAATTTGAGCACCAGAATTACCCCCACCAACAACAACTACTCTTTTGTTTCTGAAAGGTGAACTATTTTTATAAGCACTAGAGTGTATTTGCATACCTAAAAATTCATCAATTTTAGGATATATAGGAATAAAAGGTGAACGAGCTGTACCTGTAGCACTTACAACAGTTTTACTAATAAATACTCCTTGATTGGTTTTTAATTTAAATAATTCTCCTTCTTTAACAACTTCTTCAACAAATGTACTTCGTTGTATTGGGAAATTATATCGTTTTTCGTAATTGGACAAATAACTCAAATATTCTTCCTTTGTAGGATATTCTTGTTTAGTTGTAGGCATTTGCCAACCAGAAAGTGAGCTATATTGAGAAGGTGAAAATAATTTTAAACTATCCCAAGTATGTAACCAAGAACCACCGGAATTACCTTCTGCATCTAGAATTAAATAATTTAGTTTACTTCTTTTTAAAAAATAAGCAACGGACAAGCCTGCCTGCCCGCCACCTATTATTATACAATCAAATATTTTATTAGGTATTGCCATAATAAGCCCTTACTTAATTTCTTTAATTACTTTATAAGGGGTTTTGTTAATGGCTTCTTTTACTTCTTTATCGGTAGATTTTGTACTATCGTACCAAACGGTTATTTGACCTTTTTTAGTGTTAGAAACAGCTTTAATAAAACCTTTAACGTTTTTCTTTAATGAATATTCTACAATTCCTGTACAACAAGATTGGGTGAATTTTTCTAATTGATACGTTTTTTAACAGTATCAGAGATAACAATGTTTCCTTCAATTTTCTGATGAATATTTGTATCGTTATTATGGGTAAAAGCTAAAATATTTGTAGCAAATACTAGTGTTAATATAAGAGATGTTATTGATTTCATAATTATTAAATTTTTAAATATATGGTAGAATTAATATGATTAATGTTATAATGGCAACGCACCATAAAAACGTTTTTGATTGTAGAAATGATAATGATTTCTTTTGTTTAGTATCTAGTTTACTTATTGTCTCTTGACTTTCTATGGTGCAGCAAGCTTGTTCTTTTTTAGGAAAATATGCTCTATATAAATTGTAAGAAACTGCTATTAAACTGAATGCTATAAGATACGGTTTTATTGTTGCTAGCCATACCAATTGAGAAACAATTGCTCCTAACATTCCTGCAAAAGCCATTAATGGACCAACACAACAAGTGCAAGCGACTAATGCTACAAATACAGCACTTATGGATGATAAAATTGATTTCAAAAATCAAAATAATAAATTAAAAACATAACCAGAAATAATCATTCCTAACCCGATAACCGAAAAGAAAGCAATGATTAATTTTTTCTGCATTACTTTTTTTAAGAGTAAAGCTTCGGGAAGTGATAAACCAATAGACCCCATCATAAAGGCAATAGCCGTACCTAATGGTACACCTTTATCCACCAAAGCCTCTACCACTGGTAAGACACCTACAGCATCTATATAAAGTGGTATTCCCATAATGACAGCAATAGGAACTGCAAAAGGGTTGGATTTAGAAATGTATGTCTCAAAAAAGGATTGAGGCACATAACCGTGAATAAAAGAACCTATTCCAATACCAATAAAGATGTATGGCACTAATTTTTTTAATGTACTTAAGGCTTCTTTATGTATTTCTGGAAACTTCTGTTTTAAAGACCTTTTATCTTCAATAGTTTTTTCAGTTTTAGAATGCAATTGTTTTAACCATTCTGCAATATGAGCTGACATTCCCATTTTATCAAGAATAATCCCACCTATAACACCTAAAACAATACCAGATAAAATATAGATTAAAGTAACCTTCCAACCATAAGACACCCAAAATAATACAATAGCTATTTCGTTTACTAAAGGTGAGGTTATTAAGAAAGATAATGCAATACCCAATGGAATTCTAGCTTGCATCATTCCTACAAATAATGGAATTGATGAGCACGAACAAAAAGGGGTAATAGCTCCCAACAAAGAGGCTAATATGTTTCCTAAACCTGATTTTTTATTGCGTTCTAAATAGTCACGTATTTTATCCATTGGTAAATAACTGGTGATGATACCCATAACGTAGGTTACTATCACAACCAAAAAAGCTATTAAAATAAACGTGGCAATAAAGTATTGAAGGGCTGTTGCAAACAGCCCTGATTGGTCTAAACCTAATAATTCAAACACTATATAGTCTGAAAAACTAGATAATAATTCTGTCAACTTCTCCATATTATGCTGCTTTTAGTGCTGCAAGAAGTTCTGCATCAGAATTAAATGATTTATAAGCGTGAACCTTACCGTTAATTACTAATGAAGGAAAAGACATTGTACCATAGACCATAGTGTCTTGCATTTCTGACAGTTCCTCAATAGTAATTGACAGATTGTTTTCTTGTGCTAATTTTTCTAATTGTTCCTTAATAGGGGAACCTTTTGCACAACAAGAAGAGTGTAAAATTTTAACTTCAGTGTTCATAATAAATGTTTTTAATGATTAAACTTTATTACGAAGTCTGAAATCTTTTAAAAAAGACACATTTTTAGGAACAAAAAAAAGTATTTTTTGAGAGGTTACTCATAACCAACTATTTATCAATGGTTAATTAGTTATTTTTTTTTCTATTTCTTGTAATGGTGTACAGTGAGGTTTTATTGTGCACGACGAAAAATTACCTGATTTGTCATATTGAATATCACAACATTCTATAAATAGGGATTTTAATTTTTCTCTACCTCGCTGGATTCTCATTTTAGTTGCGGATAAACCAAGGTTAAGTTGTATAGCAATCTCTTTTTGAGGAATGTTTTCAATATCGCTTAGATGTAATGGCTTCGCATATTTTTCTGGCAGCAAACCAATCATAGGGATGATAAAATCAGACTCTGAAATGGAAGAAACTGTATCACTAGAAATACTATTTTCTTTCCATTCTTCATCAAAATTAAATTCAATCTTGTTTTTATTGTAATAATCTGCAATGGTATTACGAGTTACTTGAAACAACCAAGCTTTGATATTATTAACTTCTATGTTTTTTTTATGAGACTCTACCAATTTGAGCATCACCTCTTGAACAATATCTTCAGCAAGGTTTATATCGTTTGTTTTCTTTATGATATAAGCTTTCAAGAATTCATAAAATTCTTGTACTACCTCATTGATATTACAACATTCCTTATTTTTTCTTTGATTGTTATTCATTTTATTTATAATTAATACTACAAAAACCAAAGGTTATCTTTTCCAAATTCGGGTATTTCGTTACCGTCAAAATGTGGTAGCATTTCTGCAACCATTTCAGGGTATTTAATGGTAACTGGTAAATTCTGTTGGCGTACCGATTTCCAATACATTCTACTGAATTGATATACTTGATCTATGAGTTCTCTTATTGTTTTAAAATCATCAACCAATTCTTTTTGAGTACAGTAGATTTTTAGTTTTATCGGGAATGGGAAACCATCATTGAAATTGAACTCCGATGCTGAATACCTGGTATTGTTGAACAGTAAAAATCTATTGTAACCCAATTTGATGAATGTGCCACTTACAGGCATCAAATCTTTCCAGTCCAAATCAAAGGCAACAATATCGGACGATTCCGTTTTGTTGATGGTGACGATAAATACCGGAATGTTCAAGTCCAATTCTTTCAGGCCGTTCTCAATCGGTTCTACTTCCTCTCTACTCATGTCTTTGTAGAAGTGAATTACAAGCCTTCGGATTCCTGTATTTACATTCACATAGTCTTTAACAGCTCTTAGGATAGAACCTGCCAACTCTTTTGTTTGGTCTTTCTGAAAGCATTCAAAGCGGTTAAATTTTCCTGTATTGGAGAAACTGAAAGCACTGCCGATATATTGGATGTCAACTTCTGTGTGCTTGAATGCTCCGACTCCAACAATCAATTCATTCTTCAGCTTTGTGTCCAACCTCCACGGAGTGCCATTGAGCTTTGCGAGAATCGCAATAGCAATATTCGGAAGGCTGTAATGATACTTGTCGTTGGTAATTACCTTTTCGGGGTCAATAACCTGAGAGGACACGCCTTTTTTTAGAAGAAGTTCTTTCAACTTATAATAAACTAACCGTTGTGATTTGACAGGTACATTCTTACTTATTGGGCTTATGTATATTGCTAAATGCTGAATGTCCGGGTCAAAGTCTTTCTCGTTGATTTGGTCGTAGAGTTCTGGCCAAGGATTTTCCCTTTCATTAAAATAAATTGCTAGCTTTTTATCAGGATGATATGGAGTGCTGATGAATTTTGATAGACCCCTAAAGCCGTTGAGTTTGCCATTAAAGTAGTTGTGAATCTTGGCTGCTACTTCTCTATCATCTTCATGGAGAATGAAAAAGAAATTAATCTTTGATGATGGGCTTAACTCGAAAGGACCATTTTCAGTAATGCCATAGTACGGAACATGGTGTAGCTTTTGATTTCCAAATACAAGTTTGTTGCTGGACTTTTCAATTGAGCCAATTCGGATTTCATCTACAGGAATAAACCCTTTGGAGGATAGCGGAATGATAGCTTTGAACTCGGCTGTATTAAGCTGCTCTCTGAAAAATTCATCAATGGCCGTTTTGAATTTCTTGTATTTGTTCGTCTTGTCCGGGGCTTCTGTTTCCTGATGCAAAGCATCCCTGATTTCAAAATTCCAAACAGGATAAACCTTGTCGTAATTTCTTTTTCCATCATCCGGCAATTCATCAAAGCGGTGTAGCCCTTTTTCATAGACCACCCAATTGAATGCCTTTACTGGTACTTCTTCAAATAATTCTGATACAGGTGTTTTGAAAATTTTTGACTTGCCTTCAAATGTGACCAATAATTCAAGGCTGTTGGAAACCGTTCTGAACTGCACTTTTAAAGAAAAACGGTCAAAGGTTTTGTATATCCCTTCTTTGGCTTGTGTATCGCTTGGCAACCAAACTTCTGTATCGCTTACAAAGTTGGGTTTTACCAAACAGCCCTTGGACTTGAAGTGATTGTGAATTAGCCCGTTGTAATACCGCTTGAGAATAGATGAGGAAAAAGCTGAATTGGAAACCGGAACGGTTTTCTCAATTCCTTCTTCGGTAGTGATTTTCTCAAAGGTTGGTGTAGTTGGCTTAGTGACCGGAATGAATCCTTCTTTTTCTTGGCAAAACGAAGTGTAGTAATGCTCCTGCTCCCCATACTTATTAATGACCTCATCAGGAACCAATTCATGAAATATGCGTGTGGTTCCTTCTTCCTCTTTATCCGAAAAATAGAAAGTGAGCGAATCGCTCGGGTGATTGAATGTCAGTATGTTGAAACAGTGCTTGGGCATTTTACATCATTTTTTGTTTTTTCCCTTTTTAGTAATTCGCTTTACTTCCTTATCAAAGTCGGATTCAAAATTCTTGTCCTGAACTACTCTGAATTTGTTATATTCCTTTTCAGCTAATTGCTTGGCAATGGTGGCTGAAATTTTACCTGCGTCTTTTAATACATTATACTCATTGAATTGAAGGAATGCATCTAAACGAGCTACCCAATCTTTCATTTTCATTGGAACTTGCCGTTCGGCTTGTAGCTCGGCAAAGTCCAGATACATGGTCACTATTCGGTTGAGGTCACGGATCTCTTTTTCATTCAGGTAGTTTTTAGCTACCGAAACATCTGTTTTTAGGATTTTACCTTGGGGGGCATTTTTCCATGTAGTTAAACCCATAAAAGGTTTAGCTGCATTGGCTCTTTCTTTGATAATTTCGGCTGCTGTATGGCCAGTAATAGCCCAATGGAGTTTGTTTTGTACAGTTTTGTAAAAAGTCTGTGTTATCTCAGCTTTGGGATCATAGTCTATGCTGCATTGCGCATAGATGTCGGTTATTTTCTGGTAGAAGCGTCTTTCACTGGCTCGTATCTCTCTGATACGTTCCAGTAATTCATCAAAGTAATCTTTGCCAAAGAGTGCAGAACCTTGCTTTAGGCGTTGGTCATCCATAGCAAAGCCTTTGATAATGTATTCCCGCAATACTTTAGTAGCCCAGATACGGAACTGTGTACCCCGTTGCGATTTGACCCGATAGCCAACTGAAATAATAACGTCCAGATTGTAATACTTAACCGTATTTTCCTGAGTTTTACCTTCAATGGCACCATGAGGACTGGTAGTTCGGAAATCCCGAACAACCACTTCTTCGTTTAATTCCCCTTCTTCAAATACATTTTTGATATGCTCTGATATGGTGGACTTTGCTTTTTCAAACAACTCTTGCATACCCTTTTGGGTGAGCCATACTGTTTCATCATGCAGCAATACATCTACCTTAATATCTCCACTTTGGGAGACATAGAGTAGAAATTCGCTTTGATTTGGTGTAAGACTGTTTTCCATTATTCAGTTTCATTTTTAATGTACGCCATTGCTGCTGCTTCATTTTGCTCAATCGCCATTTCTACGGCTGTTTTGGCTACTTCCAAAAGACGTTCGGATTGCTTTTTTAGTTTAAAGCTTTCTTCTACCATGTTTATGATTTCTAACTGCTTTTCATTTGAGCAAAACGGTATTATAAATTTGTCAATATCTTTAGGGTATAGTTCTGCTTGTGCACTTCCTGCGCTAAATTTTTCTGTTTGCATTCTTCCGATTAGTGAGTTCATTACAAACCCGACATAAAAAGGATTGTATCCTTCCTTTAACCTGAGAATGTTAACGTGATTACTAGCTAGAGCTTTGTCTTCGATTAAATAGACTTGGGTCCTTCCGATATTAGCTCCTGTTGTATAAGTCAAAATGTCACCTTTATAGACTCTTGCTCTTTTTTGAGATTCCCAAAAAGCATTACTTGTCTTTTCAAAGTTTCCGTAATCGAGGGTGTTTTCTAGTATGTGTTTACTATTGATGATATCTAAGTCGCCATTTTCAACATATTCAGGTTGTAATCCGCGGAAATTATCGGTTTTAATACTCCCGACTAGAACACAATTTGAATTTTTACGAATAGCTTCTTCCAAATCATCATATTTTACCTGATAATACTCTGCATCCAAACGACCTGAACTGCCAAAAGATTCTGAAAACTTCTTGACATTTACAGGTTCGTGGCTCGGTTGGAAGTCTGCTAAGCCAAGGGTTTCTAGTAGTAAATTTTCGGCTTGGCTATATGTTAATTTTGATTTTTCATTGATTAACACTGAGCTTTCATAGAGTCGCTCTGCAATTTCTTCAAATTTTAAATCAAATTTGGGTAGGTTAATCTCATTAATTGAAGGCAATGTTAAGTGAGGTTGACCTGTTTGGCTTGCAGTCCGCCATAGAAGAGCTTGCCCATACTCTGAATGGAGAAACAGCCACAAGAAAAACCGGTTGTACTCTTTTAGCCTATTAGTTCTAACTAAAATAATATCACGACTTAAAGCATACTTTGTGCAGTGGTCTGTAATCAATCCAACTTTTGCAAGGGTGTTTCCACCTTTTGCAATTATCAAGTCGCCTGGATAGGCGATCGCAATTGTAGACGGATTATTGTCTAATACGCTCTGTGGAAGAAAAGCTGTTGATTCAGTGAGTTTAACTAAACCATCTTTTATTTCATTCACGCGTAAGAAAGGAACTCCATTACCTTCAAAGTCATAATATTCTGTTATTGACGGATAGAAGGCACTACAATCTAGCTTAGCTTCAATATTGATAAGGTTTGTTTCCCCAATCGACTTTATTTTCTCATCAATTTCTAAAAAGTGCTTTCGATAATATTCAGCATCTAAACGGAACTTAATATGGTCTACTTTAGAATATAGAATTTCACTTATTTCAAGCCCTTCCAACAAAGCCTTGTACTTGGCTTCATTAAAAGGGCTATTTACTTTCCCACGAAAGACAACTTTTCTTTTTTAGCAAATTCTAAAAAGGCTTCTGCAATGCCGTCTCTGGTTAAGCCGTCATGGTTGAATAAATCGTGCTTAACAATTAGGTGTCCGTGACTGTCCAAAAGGAATTCATCTAAATTCTGTGGCGTGCTTTCGTAGTGTGTTGTTGGGTCTTGAACATCTCCACTTTCAGCCACAGTTTTAGCTTTGGCTTCGGGAAAGTCTTTTCGTTTCAAATAGATTTTCTCTCCGCTGTTATCTTTGCTAGGCTCTTGCATGGTTGCAAAGAAAATGGGGTAGTCTTCTACTTTTGGGCAAAGTTTGGCATCCCATTTTTGCACAAAAAGCACACTTGTTTTAGTTCCTGTATGGGGTTTAAACACATTACCATGCAATCCAACTACCGCTAAAATCCTTCCATGTTCAGCAATGAAATCACGGATTTGTTTATCGCTACTGTTATTGAATCGCCCTTGTGGCAAAACAATAGCCATTCTTCCGCCTGGCTTCAAAAAGTCCAAATTACGTTCTATGAAAAGAATATCTCGTCCAACTTTGGTTTGATACTTTCCATTGGCTTTTTTACCCAATTCATATTTTGCTAAAATTCGGCTCTCCTTAATATCTCCCGCAAATGGCGGATTTGCCATGAGAATATCAAAACTAAAATCTCGGTTGCTATTTTTGTCGGCACGTAGTTTTTTGAGTTTTTTCCAACCCTCAAAATACACATCCTGCCAATCTTCATCTTCTGTTTTTTCATCCCAACGCTCCCAATCCAACGTATTGAGGTGTAGTACATTGGTTTGTCCATCTCCCGCAATCAGGTTGAGTGTTCTACCCACGCGAACGGCTTTTTCATCAAAGTCAATGGCAAATACTTTGTCCACCACATAGTCGGTACATTCGGCTGGTTTTTCTTCCAACGTGAACAAATGGCTTTTGTCCAATCCTTTGGCTTCCAAAATCTTTTCCCACACGTGAAAAATGGTGTGGACAGGAAAACCACAACTTCCTGCGGCTGTATCTATAATCGTTTCTTTTGTATCGGGATTAAGCATTTTTACGCACATGTCAATGACATAACGTGGCGTAAAATATTGGCCTTTTTCTCCTTTACTGCTTTTATTGATTAGATATTCGAAGGCTTCATCAACCACATCTAAATTAGAGTTGAATAGCTTAACATCTTGCAAGGAAGAAACACAAACCGAAAGGTGAGAAGGAGTAAGCATGATCCGTGAATCTTCCGAAAAAACGCCTTCCCATTTCTTTTTTGATTGGTCAAAAAGTCGTTGGATTTTGGTTTTAAGCTCGCTCTCTGTATCTCCGTAATTTCTAAACTCTAAATGCCTTGAGCGATTTCGTCCGCTTTCCATTTCGTCAAATAGCTTGGTGAAAATCAGTTTGAATAGTTCTTCAAAAACGTCAACACCTGCATTCGCCAAAACTTCATCTTCCATTTCGAGAATCAGGTCTTTCAGCGATTTTCTTTCTGTTACAAGCTTGTCCTTTTCAATCAGGTCTTCAATCGTCCAACGTTCAGAAAGTATTTCAGAAAGCTTTTGGTCTTCCCTTGGTATGCCCGGAATATCTTCAAAATAGTTAGGGTCTTTTCGGTGGTAGAAAGAAATGGAATCTCCGTTACTCCAAATTCCGATAGGTGCGCCTGTGGCGTTACAATACGATTTGAGTTGTTCTTTACCGTCTTTGAGCTTAGGTTTCTTCAACTCCACCATTATGTACGGGGAGGTGGTTTGATTCTTGTCAAAAATGACAATGTCCGCTCGTTTTTTTTCTCTTCCGAAAGAGACGGCATATTCCAATTCCATTCGGTCAATAGGATAACCAAAGTCCTGTGTTAACACCATTACATAAAGCTGCCTTACGGCTTCTTCTGGTGTCAATTTGATTTCCTTTTTTCTAACTAAACACTTTATGTAAGGTGTATCTTTTCCCCTTGTCTCACGAACTGTAATATTCTGCTCTAAGAACTCTACTTTCTCGTCACTGAACTGAGTGAGCTTATAGTTCGAGTCTTTTAAAATATCAGCTAATGTTATTGTTGCAGTATCCATATCTGAACTTTATTATTTCTTCTTAACCGTATTGAGTACCATTTTTAGAGCTTCCTTAGCATCTTCTTCATCCTTGACAAGCTCATAAACTTGATCTGCTAACCACAGGGTCAGGAGGTCATTCACATTGGTGTCTAATAGCTCAGCCAATAGGAGCACTTGTTCTCGTTTAGCACGTCTCTCCCCACGCTCAATCTTGCTAAACATGGGAGTGTCTATTTCAAGATTGGCCGCTAATTGTCGCTGTAAAAGCCCCTGGCTTTCTCGCAGCTCTCTAATCCTTTCACCAAAGTGCATGACCTGTTAATTTATGACTTGTCAAATTTAGGACAATATAGGAAAAGAAAAGAAAGAAAAAAGAGGTTGGACTGTTTTTTTAAGATTCAGGATTTTAAGGAAATGGAGGATGCCAAGGATTATAAGTCCTCAGCATCCTTAGAATCCTGAACATCCTCAAGTGAGGTATTGATGTAATTGTCCTGAGATTCACGGTGAACCAATCCCGATTTGGCAAAAGCGGTGATATAACCTTCAGCTGTCTTTGCCGGAATGCTCAAAGTGTTGGCTACTTCAAGGTATTTCTGGCGGTTGAAGTTGTACGGTAAGGCATAGAGGAACTTTTCCTTCTTGTTCATCCTGCTCGGTTTGGATTCCTCTTGTGGTAATTCTCCAAATACCTTGCTTGAATGCTTCACCAATACTTTAACCATTGAAAGCGAAGCTTGAAAATCCCTTTCCTCACAAATCAGCTTCTTGGAAGTGTCGCCTGTTTGACAGCTATTGGATAATATTTCTCCAGTGGTGCTGTCGAATGCGCCAATATTTTTATCATATTTAATGTGGCGCATTTCCATGATCCGCAAAGCGGAAAATATCATGGAGATTCGGTAAGCAATCAAACCTAACCTTCTGATAGTGGCCATGTAGTCTAATCCTTGAAGGTTCATGTATTTCTCCTGTATCTGGCCGAAGAACTGGTTGAATTGTTCCTGTTGGTCTGCTGTTAGGTGAAACTGTCGGGGTTCATCCTGCATGATGACTTTGTAGAGTTCATAGAACTCATTGCCCAGGGCTTCAAAGTAATCGTCCAATCCGTTATCCGTTTGACTGGCAAAGACATTTTTCCATACCGGGCGCACGTTCATGAAATAGAAGATAAAACGGCTGAATAAGCCGTTTTCAGCGTTGGGTATCAATGCCGAAACTTGTTTTGGCGTTCCTGAAAGGACAGTAGAAAGGCAAGGGCTTTCTATGTCCACAAACTCACGGTCGGTTCTGCGATAATAGGAAATGGTTTCATGGTGAAAGGCTTTTCTAAAGCCATCACTGTAGTTTCCGTAATCGCTCTTGAAGGCATGGGCTAAGGTATCACCTTCGGTCTCGAATATTAGTCCTCTGCCATCACTATCACCCAAAAGCTGATAAGCACCCGTTGAACTATTGTTGGCCGGAATGAACAGCATTTTTTCAGGTGGTTTGGCTGGCTTCTCGATACCGTCTTCCTTTCCCTTCTTGGAGTTGTATTCTGCCATTTCCAATTCATAGTGTTGTTTGTGGAGTTTGGCTTGTTCCCTCAATTCTTTATGAATCGGGTTGACCAACTGACGACAATGCACCAAGCGGCCTTTTCCTGCGGATGCTTGGGCTGTAATGAATAGGAATAGATTGGGGAATACTCGTTTGCCATCATAGATGCCCGATACTTTGGGCAAACATGCGCTGATAGCTCCGAGGGAACCGAGGAGGAGAATATCTCTTTCCTCGTTGGAAGTGGCAACCGCCACAACCTTTTGCAGAAATTCAGGAAGTTCAGGAAACAAGGAATCTGGAAAGGTTGGCATTTCTTCCGGTTCCTGATTTTCGGGCTGGTGGTATTCAGATTGACTACCATTCAGCTTTTCACTTTTGAAAGTTCGCTGATCCTTTTTTTCTGTCCGTGGAGGTGCTATGTCAATTCCTGCATCTTTGGCGAGGTAGAAAAAGGTCTTTAGTGAAACGCCATGACCTTTTGATTTCAAGCAATTGTCAAATTGCTTGTCGCACTCTGGGGCGGAATAGCCTGGATAAAACTGGCTCACCCTATGAAATAGGATACGGCCATTTTCTCCAAACTCATCAGAGAAGGCGAAGCCGATATTTACCCAGTCGCTGTAAGTGGAGGTAATATCTGTTCGGTTGGCCTCAATGCTTTGGATGATACGTTCTACTTCGTCTGGTTGAGAATCTGAATTGAAAGTTTGTTGCTCTGTAACTTTCGGTTGCGGGGTTGGCTGATTAAGCCAATCCTGCGGATTGAATGTTTTTCTTTCCATGTCCTACAAGTATTTAGGATTGATGAATATTTCTGAATCATGTGGAAGGAAACAGGCTCTTGAAATGTCCTTCCCTGATTGGTCTATTTCGAGTTGGTAGGTGTGGGAAACGTAGTTTGCCACTGCCTTGAAATAGTCCTGGTGTTTTGCCTGCGTCAAGTCGATTGGAATTACCCATTTGAGGCCATCACCTGAAGGAGATACAAACAGTAGCTCCGTTTCAAAGTAGTGGTCGTTGAGTAGTGCTGCCTTGAGTGAAGGAATGTCCTGAATGTGGTCAAAATCGATTGTGAGCAAACCTGAATGTCTTTGAAGGTTTGCATCATTTCTCTTTGAGAAAGTGCCTGAGAAGGTCACATAATCGAAATATTGAGCCTTGTACTTTCTGGCTTCCTTCGGGTCGGGAATGTTGCGGAGTGTACTTGTACACAATGCAAATTCATTGCCTTTGATAAGGCGGTACACCTCAACCAAGGAGGCTTGCCGACTTGGGATTACGTTGGTGACAGGCTTATTGAAATAGCTGAAAACTGGTGCAGCCGGTTTGACTATTTCAGGTAGAGCAACCGTAGGTTGCGAATCTGCCTGAGCGTAAAAACCCTGTTGCTTACCGATACGCAAATGCAGTTCTTCATTCAGCTTGTCGAGAAGGGCTTGCCCTTCGAGGCTGAAATGCAGTGCTGCAAAATCAAAGACATTGCCTTGTGCAATGGCTTCTTCTGAATCGGTGTGCGTAGCACAACCGTCAACAACCTTTACCAACAATGTAGGCTTGTCCGCATTGAATGGGTTCTTCGCAGGTTTGCAGTCCCTTCCCGAAAGGGAAAGGACTGTTTGAGCACCATTTGATTTATCTTTATTCGGTGTGCTCGAATCTCCAGAGTCGATTTCACCGGGATAGTACTGTCGCAGCACATAGGCGTAGATATTTAAGCCGTAGTGCGTTTTGTCGAGAATGGCTTTTTTACTTACCTCCATAGTGCTTTGATTTTGAAGGTGAGTAATTGGATTCCAGCAAGGCTTCTATATCAGAAACCTTGTAGTAGAATTTGCCATTGATTCGGCTGTAGGGAAGAACCCCACTATCCCGAAGGGATTGGAGGGTTCTTTTGCTGATGTGAAGCGTTTGCATCACTACCTGTCCATCAATCCATTCTTCGCTGAATTGCTCCAAGCGTGATTTATGGAAGTTGAGGAGGTAGGCTTTGACTGTTTTTATGTCTTGAGTTAGCGTCAAGATCATATCCATTATCTCGTTCATAGCTTCACCCTCCCTTTCTTGATTAGGTAATCCGCTGCCCTTTGGTCTATTTCTTCCTGAGTGGAATTGCGGTTGCGTAGCAACCAGCTTTCCAACTCGCTTCTTTTGAAATAGAGCTTCTTTCCATTGGGCTTGTAGTGCGGAATGCTCCCTGCACTTGTCAACTTGTACAAGTGAGATTGGGAAAGCTCCAGATACTGGCAGGCTTCATTGAAGTTTAAAACTTCCTTTGTGTAAATCCCCTGGCTCTCAATTAGGCGTTGGAGATTTTCAAGACGTTCAATTATTTCGTCCATGACTTAATCAATTATGAATTAGGAAATGGACATCTGGCCAAATGTCATATTCGATTGTCGAATACAGGGCTAAATTAGAATGGCTAACAGGGCGTTATGAGTGCAGAAAGCAAAGTGCAGTGCAGAGTGCAGAGTGCAGAGTGGGGCATAAAAAATAAAAGCCCCCTTTTTGAGCAAAAGAGGGCTAAACAAAAACAGAAAAAAGATAGAAGGTGTATAGTGCAGAGTGGTTTATTTCAGGTGCTCAACTACTTTTTCAACCAAGTGACCGGTAGAATTTGGTCGCTTCATTGACCTGAATTTTTGCCAATCAAATTGATTCCCGTTTGCATCAACAAAGCATTGGCATGTAATTTTCCACTGATCTTGTTTTAAGTATTCAACCAATTCTAATTCATTATGAATCAACTTAATGAAGTAATACAGTTCACTGACTTTTCCTGTCCAAATAATGGGTGTCTTGATTTCACTGTTTGTAAATACCCGCTTGAAGTTCGGAACAGTAGTTTCTTTGCTGATTAAATTATTCTTTTTGAGGCTATCGCATAAATCTGTAAGCTTATCGGGATTTGTACTCAATTGCTTATATGTAAATGAATGAAGTGAATTTACGGTTGGTTTGGGTTCCGGCTTTTTAACTGGTTTCTCCGTTGCTTCAACCTCAATGATTTGAATCTCGGTCAATAATGGTTTCTGCGGTATTGGTTCAAGTAGTAGCTGAGTGTAAAAATCCTCTATCACCAACTTGTCATCAATCCAAGTGCTGAAAGCATCTTGGATTTCGAGGTAAAGCTGCATGTATGAAAGCTTTAGCAACTGGATGATATAGGTATTGGCTTTGTGTGCCTGGTCAAACTCAATGGAAACTTTCTTGGGATCTATGAATATCAAATCAAAGTCCTTCTCTTTAATCAGCTTTCCAATATCCTTTAAACGGGTCTTTAAACGCTTGTTCAAAGTATCATCCAGCCAATAGCGGATTAGGTTTTCAGTATCATCTTCACTGATGAGGTTGTAGAGCCTTTCAACGTCCGTTTTGAGGGTGTTTAGAATCAGCTTTGAGTAGTACTTGGTTTTGTGGTCAAATGGCCTTTCAAATTTGATTTCATACCGGAATGGATAATCAGTGGAGGCTTCTTTCAGGGTACGGAACTTTGGAGCAAACTTTTCGTCCACGCTGTTTTTCTCTGACCAAGGGCGAAGCCCCTGGTAGAGAATATCGTCAAGTATTTTTGTTTGATTGTTAGATAATATTTTCATCATTCAAAATTGAGAAGCTGTTTTTGGAATGATTCTTTAACGTTATCCTCAAAGCTATCCAAATAGTTTTCAGTTGTTCGCAGGTCTTTGTGCCCAAGGCTTTCGCTGATAAATTCAGTGGGTGCTCCTGATCGTTTGAGAACGGTAGCAAATGAATGGCGAGCAGTGTATGTGGTCAGGTTGATGTCCAGCTCCAAGTGATTGGCAATTCGCTTCATGTACTTGTTAATTGTTTTGGTAGCCTGTCGAACTTTGGCAAGTATCTGGTCTGGGGTATCTGTTTTCTTAAGCAATTCGAAAACGTAGGTTTCTGGTAAAGTCGGCTTTGCACCCCATCGATCAATGATTGCTTGTATCTCTGGAAGGAGTACGACCATTATGGGCTTTAAATCCTGCTTGGTTGTTCGCTCTGTTTTTGCCCTCACAAATGTGATCATTTTGGAGTCGATGTTTTTGTATTGCAGCCGTGCGATATCCTTAATGTTTGCTCCATTGCATAGATAGCTGAATATCCAAAGATCACGGGCTCTTTGCTCAGGTTCTGTAGTTGGCTCGTAAGTGACTATCTTCTTAATGTCTGCAAGAGTCAGGGCTTTCTTGATATTGCGACCTGCAGGAATTTGATACTTACGTTTGCCGAAAGGGTAGAACTCTTGTGAAATTATGCCTTCCTCAATTCCAATATTCATGATGGTGCGGAGGCTTCTTAGGTAGATGCCAGTACTGGTTAAACTTTTGCCAGTGTCAACCATCCACTTTTCGTAGTCTTTTAACCAATCTGGGGTAACATCTGCAAACTGAAGTTTCTTTCGGTTTCGGGTCTTAATGAATTTTGAAAAAGAATTGGAAGCGCATTTATAGCTATCGGCAGTGCCACTTCTTCCGTCTTTAGATAGCTGCTTGATGTATGACTCCATATAGCTAAGAACATCCTTGCTGCGATCTGTTTTTTGGTTGAATTTCTTCTCGAAAGATTGGAAAGAGAAGGGGTGAAGTTCTTTGATGATTTCTATAGCCCTTTGTTCAATCTTATTGAAATAGATTCTACGCTCTTTGGCTTCATTCCTGGGCTTCTGGATATTGGTTTTTTCCCAATCCTCTGGGGTTAAAGAAATATTAAGGGGATAGTATTTCTGCTCCCTATTGAAAGTAACCCGGAGTTTAATGGCGTAGGTGCCATCTTTTCTTTTAATGCGCCTATCTTGTATTATAGCAGTGGTAACTCCAATCATATTACATTGAAAAGCAGTATGTTAAAATAGAATTTGATTCTTATTTGATACATACAATATACATACAAAGAGGGTTAAAAACAACCAAATAAGAGAAAAGAAAGGAATAAAAAGTGGCTTAATTAGCTAAAAATGGCACTTTTTGAAACCAAGAGAAGATAAAGGAAGGTTAAAATTATGACTTGTAATCAGTAGGTCGTTGGTTCGATCCCGACAGGAGGCTCTTTATTTTGAAGCCCATACAAGAAACATCTTGTATGGGCTTTTTTGTTTGCTTTCTATTTATTCATTATACACTAATACAATAAGCAAATGTTAAAAAATGTCATGAAGTTTATACTTTTCTTTACCACCTTCTTGCTCATTGGTTGTAAAAGTGGAAAGATTACTGAAAATGAAAGTTACTCAGTTGTGCTAGAAACCATTACAAAGGGAAAAGAAAAAGAATACACTTGGACACATGCACGCTCTGCTGTAATACCCTCCGATAAGCCAAAGGTGCTTACCACTATGTCACAAACACTCAAAGAGGGCTCAGATGTTTATCATGACTTGTATCAAGTGATAAGTGAGGATTTGGGCCAAACCTGGTCTGAGCCTGAAGTTATACCCTCTTTGACAATAATTGAACAAGATAGTGGCTATCGATCTGTAGTGGATATGTGGCCTCAATGGCATTACTCTACAAATAAGGTTTTAAATATAGGTACCTCTCCTTTTTATTCTAACGCAAAGACACATGACGGTTGGAAAAAAAAGGTGGTGTATGCCTGTTTTGATCCGGAAACCGAAAAATGGAGTTCTCCTAAATTTTTGAAATTACCGGAATTGGACCATGATGGAATGCTTTTAATGTCACCTGCAGCAGGGAGTGCTCAGTGGTTGGAATTACCCCATGGAGATATTCTCTTGCCTATATTTTATTTTAAAGTGACTGAGGAACAGTATTCTGCAGCAATGACTAATCCGGATAAAGCATTCAGTATTGGTAGTTTAATGAAAAGTGATGATTTTGGTTTTAGCAGCACAATAGTGCGATGTACCTTCGATGGTGAAAATTTAATTTATAAAGAACATGGTGATGAATTAATACTTAAACAGGGTAGGGGGATCTATGAACCATCCATCACCTTTTTTAAGGGAGAATATTATCTAACCATGCGTAGTGACAAAAGTGCTTATGTTGCTAAGAGCAAAGATGGATTGCATTTTAGTTCTTTTAAGGAATGGACCTTTGACGATGAGTCTGTTTTGGGGAGTTATAACACCCAGCAACATTGGGTGAGGCATAGTGATGCCTTATACTTGGTGTACACCAGGCGAGGAGCAAATAATGATGAGGTTTTTCGCCATAGGGCACCTCTTTTTATGGCAGAGGTGGATTCGGAAAAACTTGAGGTAATTCGTGATTCAGAGCGCATAGTGGTACCTAACCGAGGTGTAGCTCTAGGTAATTTTGGCATAATGGAAGTCAATCCAGCTGAGACTTGGATCACTGTTGCTGAATATATGAGAGGAGAAGAAAACGTACCAGCAGATAATAGTGTTTTTACTGCCAAAATCAAGTGGAAGCGTCCAAATTTGAATTCAAAACAATAATCAAAGATTTAATTAATACTAAGAGAATTGTAGAGTTTCCTACTACTATTTATTATGAGATGATAAGAACAAAATTTTTTAATAAATACAAACCCAAAGTAATTAGTAACTACAATACAAGTAGTGAATTAAACGGTGTTTGTAAGTGTTTTAAGTATCATAAAATTACCCATTAATGTTTATCCATATAACATTGAAAACTGAATCAACTCGGTGGATTGTTAGACTTTCAACGATAAGCAAATGATATTTCTTCAACTCTTTGGCTGATTTTGATGTCGATTTAGTTAAAATCTAATTCAGCTGTAAGAAGAAAAAGGGAGTGATCAGGAAAATAATCTCTTGTATTTTTTATTACTTTGACCAAAACCTAGTTCCATTGGTTAGGTACTTAGTTGATTTTTCTTTTATCGTTCAAAGCCACTTGCTAGAATTTAAAATTAGGCTTGCTGCCAAATCGCTCGTAGTATTTTTTTGAAAAATAGGAAGAATGTTTAAATCCAACCTCGAGAACAAGTTGTTTTAAGGAGTGAACCTGCCTATTTTCTAGGAGCATTTTAGCTTTCTGTAATTTAACTTCTGTTATAAGTTCATTAGGGGATAAACCTGTTTCACTTTTTATTTTTCTAAATAAAGAACTTGATGAAAGATTAAAATGCTCGGCAAGATCAGTTTGATTGATTTTACTTTTCCCGGATTGTTCAAAAATATATGCCTGTAATTTATCAATCCAATTGTTAGAATCATTTTGGGAGGGGTCTATTTTTTCCTCCAGTTGATACCTTGTACGTTTGTTGTTATTTATTAATGCATTATTTATCCGTATGATCAATTCTTCCTCTTCAAATGGTTTAAGTAAATAATCGTCGATACCAAGTCTTAAAGTAGATAATTTGATTTGGTTATCTGCCCTCGCAGTAAGCATCAAAATTGGAGCAGAATGTTGTATTGATTTAAGTTTTGATATGAATTCTAATCCATTCATATTTGGCATCATATAATCTGTAATGATAAAATCTACGACCTGACTCTTTATTATTTTCAAGGCTTCATGGCCATCTCCGGCTTCTAGACACTCATATTTACAAAGTATATCTTTAAGGTAGTGTCGCATGTCATAAGCATCATCGACCAATAAAATTTTAACTTTTTTATTAGTAGAAGAAAAACGTTCCAATAGCTCAAGTTTGCTTATTTCGCTATTTTTAACACGCTCTCTTTCCTTGATTTTCTCAACCTTAGGAAGGTGTATAACAAAAGTGCTCCCAACTGAAGGTTTGCTGGAAACCCTAATTGTTCCTCCAATTTTTGTAATTATCTCTTTGCTGAAAGCCAGTCCAACACCACTTCCACCTGATTTATTGAAAGAGTTGTTTGATTGATAAAATCGATTAAATATTAATTCTAAATCATTCTTTTCTATACCTATGCCATCATCCTCCACACCAATGATTATTGAGGTTTGGTTTTCCTTTAAGAATAGGGTCACTTTCCCTTTCTTTTCCGTATATTTTAAGGCATTCAATAGAATGTTATTAAGTGCCCGTTCCAGATATAGCTTATCACCCAAAACAAATTTTGGTGAGGTACTTGGATTTACCTTGAATGTTATTTGCTTTTGCTTAAATAAAGGTTCAAAAGAAGTAGCTATTTTCTTCAATAAATCAGTCAAGTTTATTGGATGTAAGCTCATGCTGAAATTAGTATCCTGCATTTTGGCTAAATCGATTACATCATCTACTAATTTTTTTATTTTATCAGCTTGGTTATTGAGCTGGGCCACGATGGACTGTATTTGAGCATCATTTAATTCGGAGTTGTATTTTTTAAGTTTATTGATTTGACCTTTGATAAGTGTCAAAGGGGTACGAACCTCATGAGAGACATTGATAAAAAACTGCGACTGCTGCTCATTAATATCTGCTATATTTTTCCGCTCTATTTCTAATGCAAGTTCACTTTTAAGATTTTCTTGTTTGAAATAGTAAACCAAAACAAATACGATTGCGAAAACCATGAAGATGAAACGATCAGGGCCGAAATAATTTTGTGGGTAATGGAGAAAATAAATATTGGGTATTATAAAAAGAACTAGGGACAATACAAATGAGGAAAAAATATAAAAACGATTGTTGGTAAACAAGAGAACAAAGGCAGGAGCTAAAAGGTATCCGGCTTCTAACATTTTACCGGATATAATGAAATTGGAGAACATAAAATTGCTAAAGTATACCAAGAAAAAAAATAGGGCAGTTGCCATTTTATTTCGGTTTATCCACTGAAGGTACAATACAAGTGAAATGCCTGCAAAATTGGCTAGATGGGTAAAGATATAAACAGGGGGCTTATTGGGTTCAAAAATTTCAGCAATGATTGAAGCCATTTCGATTAATATCCAAAATCCACAAAAGATATTCAAGAGCTTTATTTGCTTTTGTTTTTCTCTAGGTTTGTCAGGATCAAACCCGATCAATGAAATTGCTTTATAAAGGTTTACCCAATGTTGTCGAATTGTATTCAATTGTATTTAGGTGTTAAGTTATTGACCATTTTCCATTTAAAAATAGATATTATAAAATTTTTCCAACCGGTTTGATCGCAATAAATCAATACCAAACCTCCTCAAAGGTTAATTTGACCGGTTGATTACCCAAATTGACCTGTTAGTGATTCAGTTTGATTGATTTTTGACCTTTTCCTGATTTACTTTTAGGTGCGTTATTCCCATTATACTGCTTATAAATACCTAATAATATTTGGTTAAAAATTAGAAAGGAGGGTTGATAGTTCTCTTTTGTCTTGAATGTCTTTATTAAAACAATTACCATGAAAACTCAACTTATTCTCATTGTATTAATAGTATTCTCTTGTTCTTTTTCTTTGGCACAGACTTCTGCTGAAATGGCTGATATAGCGATACAAGGTATTGCAAGAGATGACAATAATACGGCTAAAGCAAATGCCCAAATTTCCCTTACTTTCGAGTTTTTTTATTTTGATAGCAATAATGGAAATGCTAAAGTTGAAGTTGGGGCTCCACAAACAGTAAGCCTAAATACTGATGCTTTTGGTGTATTTTCCCATGTTATAAGTCCTGCTGCTACCAATAATTCCATATTTGCTAATCAGCAAATCTATTTAAAAATTACTGAGGGGAATGTTCTTGTGTCAGAGGAAAAACTAAAGCACGTTCCTTATGCAATAGCAGCTAATAACGGGGTGCCGACCGGATCTATCATGCCTTTTGTTGGGGCTACAGCTCCAATTGGTTGGGTGCTGTGCGATGGACAATCTCTAACAAATATCAATGGGGCTGAAAATCTCATTGCTTTACTGGGGAGTACCAATGCACCAGATTTGAGGGCTATGTTTTTAAGAGGGGTAGGGGTCAACGCTGATGCCCAGTTTGCCGATAATAGAAGGGATGGTGGTGTAAATTCCACACAGCAAGATTCCAACATGGCGCACAACCACAGCGTGGATTTAACTACTTCTAATAATGGTGAACACTCACATCCCTTAAAGTTAATGAACAGGAAGTTTGTTAATGATGGTAATAGCGGTTCAACAGCGTTTAATATACAAGCCCAGGATGGAGGGGTATCTACAGTAAAAACCGATTTAAGTGGGATACATACCCATGCTGTTTCCGGAAATACGTCTTCTGAAGGAACTGAATCTCGTCCTATAAACTATGGGGTGAACTACATCATCAAATTATAATTTCAGGGGGATGAGAAAATTATTTCTTACACTGATATTGAGTATGTTGATTTCCTTCCTTTATGCACAACAGGAGGAAGGAGCCAAGGAAGTTACTGTCTCACAAGCCATACAAAATGAAGGTTTTACAATTCAGGTAGGGCTGCCTTTTTTAGGAACATCCAATAACACCACTCCAACAGATTTACGTTTTCCATGGGATGTACTTTACCTGTATGGTACTTTTGCAGAAGAATCTTTTAGTGTTTCCAAAGGTTATTTTGGAGATAAGATTTTGATAGAATGGCGACTTAGAAATAATATTAACAACATTACAAACATAAAAATTTTACGTAGAGAACTTGGAAGTAATGAAAATTTTCAACCAATAGCTGATATTACCCCACAGCCCTCCGGTACCTATGAAGACAAGTACGTGGATGGAGGAAAACTGTATGAATATAAAGTGTTGGCTGAAAATGTAATGGAGGATGAAGAGCTTTATACCAATTATATCACAGGTATAGGGTTTAGAAATCCTACTGCGGTCATTACCGGAAATGTTAATTTTGAAGGTGGAAATCCGGTGAAAAACGTAACGGTAGTTGCCGAATCGAGTGGGAGTTCCATAAGCTATGGGAGTAGTTTGAAAATCCCTTCTAACGCTAAGCTTGAGATCAATAAATTAAATAAACCAATTGATTCGTTGGCTACTTTACAGGCTTGGGTAAAACCGGACATCAATAGTCCTTATACTGATGATAATGGGAGCCCGATCAGGCTGTTTAGACTAACTGAGGCAAACGGTAATAATATAGATGTTAATGTCAGAGTAAAAATATTGGCAAACGAATTGGAAGTTAAAATAAAAGAGAGTTTGTTCCTTATCAAAAATGTATTTCCTTCTGGAGATATCGATGCCCGAGGTGATGATATTATGGTCCCTGTAGCTAATTTCAATGATTACTTTACTCATTTTACGATACAGTTGAGGGATGGAATGGCTCCATCCCTCTTTATCAATGGCCGCCCAATGACAAAGGAGTACCGGGATGCTGTACATAAAGCACGAGCCGAGATAGACCAAAATATAAATACTCCATCTTTAGAGATTTTCGAGACTACAAGTCTTATTAATTTTCAACAAGGGCAGGCTGTTTGGAACAAGGTCAGAATAGGTGGTGGAAAAACAGCTCTGATTGATGAAATTCGCTTATGGAATCGCATAGAAACAGCCGCTGATATCCGAACAGATTATAAAAGGTATATCAGTGGTGACGATCCGGGTTTGATAGTCTATTTAAGCGCCAACGAAAATCAAGGGGGATATGCCTATGATGCTTCACGAGAAGACTATACATATAATAGAAATCACGGTAAATTAGAAAATATCACTTTTGTATCTGGACCTGGTGCAATCCCATCTGCTAGTCAATTGGGAATCTTAGGGGTAACCGATGAAAATGGCAATTATCAGATTAATTCCATTCCCTACTCCGGAACAGGAGAATCATTTAAAATTACCCCTGTTTATGGACAACACAAGTTTGAACCCAATCAACAACTGGTCTTTTTAGGTCAGGGCTCAGAGGTGGTAAATAAAATTGATTTTATCGATAAGTCCTCCTTTATCTTTAAAGGAAAAATATTGTACGATACCAGAAAGGTGTTCCCTTCCTACGTAGAGGTAAATGGTGGAAATTTGTCCGGATTGAATGATGGAGATGAATATGTTACAGGTCCCGGAATTATCGATGAAAACTATAATCGATATGAGAAGCTTACAGGAGCAAATGCAGGCACTTATAATAAAGGTGAATATTGGATTAATTATTATGATGAGAACGACTCTACCAATTTTCGACTGGAACGCTATGCCAGTATTCCAGTCTCCGGAGCTACGATCTACATTGATGGACAAATCGTAATTGATGAAAACAATACACCTGTACTGTCGGATGAAGCCGGTAATTTTGAAATTAGTGTACCTATTGGAAATCATTTTATACGGGTTGAAAAAAATGGTCACTCCTTTTCTTACAATGGTAGATTTCCTGCTGAAACCGGTACTTTTAAAGAATTTTTTGAAGATGCTCAGGAGCCGGTGGTATTTATTGATGAGACCAGAGTAACTGCGGTTGGACGTGTAGTTGGTGGAGCAGTGGAAGCAAGTAAGCCAATAGGATTTGGTGAAAATGGGCTTTATGTAATCAACGATACAATTGAAAATTTTAAGCCCATTCCTTTGGTTGTTAGTTCGAAAAATAATATAGGGGTGGCTAGTTTTGCGTTTCAGTATGATCCACCAGGTGCCGGAGGTGTCACCGATTACACAAAATTTAACTTTAAAACGAATAGCGAATCCGGCGAGTATCGTGTTGAAGTGATGCCATTGAATTATGAAATTGAAGGGGGAGATATACCAGGCTTAACAATTTCCAGTAATGAGAGCATTAATTCAGCTATAATTGGAACATCAAATGAAAGTATAAATTTTTCAAGTATTCCACCGCTTTTAACTCCGGAGTTTATTCTTCCAAACAATGATATTTTGGAAGGGGTACCCTATCATTTTGAAAAAAGCTTTGTGTACCGTTCTACGCCAGTATTGCGTGTCATCGACCAAACTTCAACAGATTCACTACAGTTTTTTAATGCAGATAGTAGTGAGTACTTTATAAGCACTGAAGGGTTAACCCACCCGGCAGACGCTAGTAAAGTGGTATTGATTTATGAGCAGGCTGCAAGTTATGCCATAACCCTATCCACATTTGAAAGATACGTGAACATGGATGGAGACAGTATAATTGAAGATGTTGTGCCAATTATAGATGGGGAATTAAAAATCAATAATAATTTAGCAATTTTAGGCTCTGAAGAGATCGAAAAGGATACAGTAGACAATAGTATTTCCTATTATTCGTTTCAAGGGGGTGTTCCCAATACTACGTTCCCATATACACGCAGTTTGGATATACAGTATGTTATTGGGGGGATTTCTTATCCGGCAGAAAATTATATTCCTGACGGGATTATACTAGGAGGGGCTCCTGATGGGACTTCTGCTCCACCCCTTACAGTAGCTCCTGAAATCCCGGATATTATTCTCCGAGACCCTCCCGGATCCAACAGTTTTGCATCCATAGAGGCAGGTCAAACCTTAAGTTTTACCACAGAATCCATGTCCACCTTATCCGGAGGGCTTTCTCAAACCTTAAAATTAATGATGGGAGGAGCTGTTACCTTTGTTGGGGGAGTTCCGGGAGCCTCGATTGAGGTGAAAACAGAAGTGGTCAATGACCTTACCGGCAATATAACGCTAGAAACTTCTTCTTCAGATGCTTTAAGTTTAACAAAAACCTATACGTTTAATCAGACCATTTCGACCAGTGATGACCCGGAATTTGTGGGCGCTGATGGGGATTTGTATATAGGGAACGCTAGTAATTATGCCATAGGATCTTATGATGACTTTAAAGCTGACATTGCACCGATTGGAGATCCGAATAATAATTATAGGTTGACCAATGCAAATGGTGATGACATTTATTTAAATAAGCAAAAAGCTATATATATAAATACTAAACCGACCAATACCTTTTTTGTG
Organism: Cyclobacterium sp. L-R; assembly: GCF_056859355.1. Classification (NCBI taxonomy): domain Bacteria; kingdom Pseudomonadati; phylum Bacteroidota; class Cytophagia; order Cytophagales; family Cyclobacteriaceae; genus Cyclobacterium; species Cyclobacterium sp. L-R. The sequence continues at coordinate 6,671 of NZ_JBSXOH010000065.1, read as the reverse complement.
TACTCTCAAAAGTACATAATTAATGATTTAATACCTCAATATGAGTTAATTGCAGAAAATCTCAGAAATCATATTCCAGTAGAAGGCGCCAATAGTTTGTTTTGGTACGAAGAACAAATCAGGTTGTGGCGTAAGATTATTCTTGAAAATGAACGAAAGAAATATTTGGCTTTAAATGAATCTGATTCGTTGATAAAAGCTGCTGATGATTATTTAGATATTTATATGTCTGATTTAGAGAATGAATTAAATCGTTCAGATGTTGGTGTTCCTTACCAAGCGTTATTGAAGGAAAAACTTGACCTTGCCGCTAGGAATAAATCATTGGTAAACTCCCAATCATCCGGTAATATTTCATTTGATTCGGGTGTAGGCGAAGTAAGTAGGAGTGTAGAAACAGAGCTTATTAATTCCTCTTCTTTGGCTTATAATATTGAGTTGGAAGAAAGCTTGCAATATGATATAGGATTTGAAATTAATGATGCGTTAGGCCTTGTTTCTACCACTGTCTTTTCCTTGGCTCAAGATTTTAGTGCAGGTATTACCAAAGAAGAAGCTGAAACTACGACCTTTAAATATACCTTGAAGGACAATGATCCTGCAAACATTTTGAGTATTGATGTTTTTAACCTATTTGATGGTAACGGACCGATTTTCACAACTGTTGGAGGTAGAACATCTTGCCCATATGAGGGCAAAGAGTTGTCTCATTTTTATAATCATTCCTCCTATGATCCTGCTAACCCCATTGTTGCTCTGGCAGAGGCGGATAGGGAAACCTTAAGCAATGCAACTCAAAAGGCAGAAGATCCTCAAATTACCGTAGAGGTTGCAGAAATATTTAATATTCCGGAAAGCAATACCGCAGAATTTCATCTGTCTTTTCAAAATTCAGCAGATGCAACTAGTGATAATGCAAATTTTAATTACTTTGAGTTAATAATCGACAATACAACAAATCCTAATGCACCTGATATCAATGTATCGCCCAATGGAACCGTAATATTTGTCCCTTACGGACAAACTGTAGATTATACCTTGACATTGGATAAGAAAATTGCAGATGTCTACGATTATGAAAATATAAGGGTGGTTTTACAATCACTTTGTGATCCTGTAAACGTTTTTGATGACGTTTTAATATCGGCCCATTTTGTTCCAACCTGTTCTCAAGTTAAAGTAAGTGCACCTCAGGATAATTGGGTATACAATATAGATGCAGCTTATGATAATCATTCGGAACTTTCAAAGCCCTTGATGATTACCTTATCTGATTATAATCAGACATTTGATAACTTTAAAAAGATAGATTTAGAATACCGTTTAGCAACATCGCCAAACTGGACACGCCTGCATACCTACTACAATACGGAGTCATTTTACGATGAGGCTGTCGGGAATGGCGAAACGGAAATTGCGTTGATCGAAACACCAAACATTAATTTTCCTTTTGATATTGCAGGACTTCAGTTACAAGATGGAGTTTACGAAATAAGAGCAAGAAGTATATGTGAAAATGGTACAGTATATAATTCTGACGTAATTTCTGGAACGGTTAATTTAGAAGCCCCAAGGCAATTTGGTACACCGTTTCCTATAGATGGTATTTTAGGGGTGGGAGAAGACCTCCGGGTAAAATTCAACGAAAATATGTATTTCAATAGTGCAGTAAGCACCATTGAGATAAAAGGACAATCCAACCAACTGCCAATTGATCATAGTGTTTCTTTGTATTTTGAGGGGGATAGTAACACGGTAACTATTGAAAGCCCAAGGTTAGTGTCGGGAGATTTGACCCTTGAGTTTTGGATGAATAATTCCACTAAAGAAAGCACAGCTACAATTGTTGAACAAAAAGACGGGCTAACCATCAATTTGGAGGACCATGAGATATTTGTAACCCTTGGGGATATTACAGCCCATGGAACTATCGCAAATGACGAATTATTTCATCACTATACATTTTCGCATAACAATGAATTGGGAACGCTAAGTATATATGAGGATGATAGGGAAATAGGTGGGGGTGCCGGCTCGGCAAACACAGCATTTACAAATAACAACCCCTTAATTATTGGTGGAAATTCTTTCATTGGAAACATTCATGATCTCCGGTTGTGGTCAGTATCAAAAACTTTGAGCGATGCATATGCCGGGATGTATAGCAAGCTCCAAGGGAAAGAGGCTAATTTGGTAGGTTATTGGCCGCTGAACGAGGGACGTGGAGAGCTTGCTAATGATCTTGCACGTTTTAAACATGCATTAGTGAAAGCGGAATGGGATATTAAGCCTAAAGGGACTGCTTATTCCTTTAGTAATGGGCAATACTTGGCCTTGGATGATGTTGGTTTTGTTCAGTTGACCAATGAAATGGATGCAACTATTTCCTTTTGGATCAAAACAGAAACTCCGCAAGAGGCAACTATTTTCTCAAATGGAAGAGGAATAGGTGATGGCACACTAGAAGGAAAGGATCCGATCCAGTCCAACGGTTTGGCGAACAAATGGTCGATCAATATGAATACGTCCGGAGCTTTGTATTTGGCCAGTGAAGAAAATACCTATGTGTTAACCGCTGCAAGTGTCGCTGATAATTCTTGGCACCACATCACACTATTATTCAATCGAAATGGTGCTCTAAGAACCTACGTGGATGCCCAACAAGTATCCTCCAATCCAATGACTAATATAGGTGGGTTTTCCGGGGATAAGGTTTGGATAGGAGCGAGAGGATTTAGAGATCTAGGGAATAAAGAAACAGTGGACCGTGTTTTTACTGGGAAAATCGATGAATTTCGTCTTTGGAATACCCTTAGGAATGTTGATCAAATTTCTAGAGATAGGTACCATGAAATTGATGTGGAAAGTATTGGCCTATTACTTTATGCCAGAATGAATGCACCTAACACTGCAACTGATAAGGGGCCACTATATTACCACGTTGTCAGTGGTGGAGAAATGAGCACTTCCTATGGTACGATGAATGCCGGTGCTGTTAATTTTTCAAATGATGTTCCTGCCATAAAGCCTGAAAGAAACCTAATCAAATTTCAGGTGAATCATGTGATCAATGAAGATGAAATGATTTTGGAACCTGTGATTTCAGATTGGGCAGTGGTAGAAGGACAGGTATTAGACATTACCGTTCATCGAATGTTTGATGCTTCTGATAATATGCAACAATCCCCAATAACCTGGACAGCTTTTATACAAAAAAATGAGATGAGTTGGTTTGTAGACGGCCACAACGATGTTGTTGACCTTACCAAAATTGGTGAAGAAGCTACATTCTTTGAAATAAGCATCTTAAACAAAGGGGGGCAAACCCAGCCCTTTGCGATTTCTGGCATTCCAAGTTGGTTATCTTTGAGCAGTTCTTCGGGAACATTGTTGCCGGATAGTAAGGTAGTGATAACAGCTAGTGTTGATGAAGGTCTGGCAACAGGAGAATACATAGAAGACCTATATCTACAAACTGATTTCGGGTTAGACGAGAAACTACAATTGAAACTTAGGGTCTTAGCAGAAGATCCTGATTGGGTCATAGATCCGAATAGTTTTAATTATAGTATGAATATTGTCGGTCGAGTTAGCATAGATGGTGTTTATTCTGATGACATTTATGATAAAGTTTCAGCTTTCTCTAATGGTGAGCTAAGGGGCGTAGCGGACATGGTTTGGGATGAGGCCTATCAGGAATACTTTGTGTTTTTAACGGTCTATAGTGATTCGGCTTACAGTGATTTAATTAATTTTAAAATATGGGATGCTTCAAAAGGACAAGTTGTTCAGGCAACTTTAGATGAGAAGTTGACGGTTACTTTTAATGAAAACACCATAATAGGCACTCAGACTAATACCTCAATGTTTGAAAATTCAGGGGTTGTAGAGCAAATAATACAATTGAATCAAGGATGGACATGGTTGTCTCTAAGTGTTGAGGATCAAAATTTTTCAAATTTAAATGTCTTAACAGAAGGAATGGTTTTAGAAACGTCGGACAGGCTAATGAGCAATAGCCCCTCGAAATTAGAAACCTACTTTAAAAATGAGAATTCTCCTGAATCCAGTTCATGGAATGGTGAAATAAGTGAGCATGGCGGTTTATCTACTTCTTACATGTATAAAGCGAAGTTTAATAATCGACAGGATTTAATTCTTTCCGGTTCTTCTGTCAATTTAGATTCATGGAGTTTTCCTATCAAGCTCAATTGGAATTGGTTACCCTATCCTTTAAAAAACAATGTTGCATTGAATGAAGGCCTGTCATCTTTCGATGCTCATGAAGGGGATGTTATTAAGTCTCAAAATCAATTTGCCATATATGATGAGGTAAATGGTTGGAGTGGTACTTTAAATTATTTAGAAGCCAATAAAGGTTATATGCTGCGATCTAGTCAAGAGCAAATATTCACCTACCCTAGGTTTTTATGGGATTTCTCTAATTCCCGAATGTCGAATCTTGAGATTCAAACACCGGAGGAAGTGATATCGGCTGAATTTGCTAGATTTTCGGCCAATATGAATGCAGTAGTGTTGTTACCCGAAGGCTACCACGAACTGTTTGCAATTGATGATAAGGGTGATTTAAGAGGAAAAGCAGTAAACCAAGTGATTGGGAATCAAAATTTAAGTTTTATTACTGTTTTTGGGGAGACCAATAAGGAGTTAACCTTCTATATAGGTGATGGTGAGCGCATGATTCCTACCCACAAAACTTTCCATTTCACTTCAAACAATGTGCTTGGAACGGTAGAAAATCCGGTAGTATTAGGGAATGAAATATTGGGTGGAATTAAAATTTTCCCCAGCCCTTTCAAAGAGGAATTGCAGATAAAGCTAATTTCCAATCAGGATGATTTTATCAATATCCAATTGTTTAATACGTTTGGTCAGTTGGTAAATACTTATGGGAAAAGTATAAATAAAGGAATTAATACACTCATACTTAACCCCGATGTGGGGAGTGGGCTTTATATTCTGAAGATTAAATTCAAGAACACATTCCTACCTTATACTTTTAAGGTTATAAAAGAATAGATGATGAAAGGATCAATTATTAGGCTGGCAATACTCTTTTTTATCTGTACAAATGGTTATGGGCAAGAGCCTGAATGGGTGGTAGAGGAAAATAACTTCGAATATACCATGTCATTTGTCTCATTCTTAAATATTGACGGTCTTAATTTAAATAGTACGAGCGATAAAGTTGGTGCATTTGTAAATGGAGAATGTAGAGGTACTACCAATTTGATTTATGTGAAAAGCAAAGACAGGTATTATGCGTATTTTAATGTGTTTTCTAATACCCTAGGTGAAACCATCCATTTTAAGGTTTATGATTCTGAGAAAAATCAAGTAACAGATATATCCGAAACAGTAAAATTTGAAACCAATGCCTTACGCGGTAATTTATCGCAGGCTTTCAGTATTGCAAGTCCTGCGCTAAATAATGAAGCGCAATTACTTGACTTTAGTTTTAAGGATATTGAAGTAGTGAATAAAACTGAAAATGACCAAGAGATGGTTCTTTATCTTAATAATGGGGTTAATCCCACCTTACTAAAAGGTGTTTTTGAATTAAGTGATGGTAGTAAATTATTCCATAGAGGTCAACAACTAATCTCGGGTACGAGTGTGCTGGATTTCTCAAGTCCTGTATACCTGGATGTTTTATCACAGGATGAATCAATGAAAAAGCAATGGGTAATAAGTGTACGTTATACCACAAGATCAAGCAGTATAAAAATATACAAAAAGGATGCTGTTTGTTACAATGGAGGAGCCATCAAAGTTGTATCGGATCTAAATGGAGGGGAAATTATTTTATTTAAAGACCAGATTGAATATGCAAAATTGCCTATTGTCAATGGGGAGGTGCTTTTTACGGATTTACTGGCCGGCGATTATCTATTGAAAACGGGTGATCTTGAAAAAAACGTAGAAATAATTTTAAAAGAGTGAGTAATGAAAATTGCAAGAAATATATTTATACTAATTTTTTTGACCATTTATTGTGTCAGCTGTATTAAGGAGGACAATACAGGTCTTTTAGGGAATGAAGAAAGGTATCACCCAATTGGAATTAAATTTGTTTATGAAGATGGAACTGAAGTGCTAGATTCAGATTGTATTTCTCCCGATATTAAATACGCCGTTCAGATCGAAGTTACAACAAACAATAACCGCAATACAAACGCTTCAAAAATCGAGTATACCATAAATGGGTCACCTTACAGTATGTCGTTTATGGAGGAAGGGGTAAAAAGTAATCCGGTGACACTGGTAAATGGCAAAAATATTGCAGAATTAGTGAAAACAGCCGTATCTACAGAATTGACTTACGTTGAACAAGGTGATTTTCAATTGATAGAATGAGAAGGAAGAAGGCCTTTTTTCTAAGTTTCTTCGATTAATTAAAGACTTTTAAAAATGTAAACCAGTATATTGAATCTGGGTAATGATTTAGAGGAATTCCGTACTATTGGTTGGCCAAATGGATTTAGTTTTAAATTTAACCCGAAATATCCAATAGACAATCTATTACGTGCTGAAATCGCTTCAAAATCAGCCACTTCGTTGCTGTTTTCAATTTCACCATAGCGGTGCTATGCTAAAATCTCCAAACAGCCTGATTTTCTTGCGATTGCAACACTTCCCGTAAACACGGG